>JAHLWT010000255.1 GCA_019057775.1 Promethearchaeota archaeon | reverse complement strand
TTGTATAGCTATTTAATAAAAAATAGTAAAAAGAAAAAAATGGGGTATAGAATCCTTGAAGGCAAGCGAGTTTCAATTCAAACCGTTCTAAGCGCTTACGAGTAAAAGTTTTTATTTCATCATGACCTAAAAGGAATTATACCCATTTTTTTTTATTTTGTCTATAATATATAAAGATTAATTCACACTATTTTTATAAAGAGAAAGGTAGAAATGGAGATCTAACTTGACTTATATTAAAAAAATTTCAATGAGTGGTTTCAAATCATTTGGAAATCGAACTGTAACGATTAGACTTTCAAGCGGTTTTACTTGTATAGTTGGCCCAAACGGTGCCGGAAAATCTAATATTATTGATGCGTTATGCTTTTCATTAGGTAGGTTAAGTAAAAAAACCATGAGAGCTAAAAGCTTAGAGGATCTCATTTTTGCAGGATCCCGAGGAAAAAATCCTTCTCAACGAGCTTCTGTTACTCTGTATTTTGATAATACTGAAAATATCTTTCCTGGAGGTATGGATGACTTTGAAATTACCCGAATTATTAAGAGAGGAGGTGGCGGTGGTTATAAAATGAATGGAAAGAAAGCTACTCGCCAACAAATATTAAATGCATTAGCGGCGGCTAATATAGATCCTGATGGAAGTAATCAATTTGTTCTCCAAGGCAAAATCGTTGAACTTACTCACATGAACGCTGAGAACAGAAGAAAATTTATTGAAGAATTGATAGGTCTTCAAAAATATGATGAAATGAAAAATGTTACTTTGAAGGAATTGGAAAAAGCAGAGAGAGATTTAGGACAATTTGAAGCAATTTTCAAAGAAGTATCGTCGCAACTAAGGAAAGTTGAGAAAGAAAAAAATGATGCCCTCGCCTGGAAAGAATTAGATGAAAAGATAAATTATTTTAATGCTCAATTAATAGCCTTAAAAATCTCTAAATTACAAGGAGAAGAAACAGCACTGGAGAAAAAAATCGAAGAAACCCAAAAAATAATTGAAGAATTAAATGAAAAAATCACTCGCCAAGAAGACCTGTTAAAACAAGAATCACTCGTCATGGAAAACACACAAAATTCTATAAATGAGAAAGAAAAAGAGAGGGAACAAATCGTAGAAAATATTACTCAGTTTAAGACAAAATTATCATCGAATCAAGCAACATTTAATTTAGGTAAAAGATCAATTGAAAAATTAACTTCTGAAAGAAATAATTTAGAAAGTTTACAAATGGAATTAGAAGAAGGTCAGACTTTTGATTCACTAATAGAAAAAGTTTCAGCAGAGATAGTTAATATCGAACTTAAGATTCAAGAAGCTAAAGATGAAATTGATATTAGACAGCAAAATCAAGCTGAAATCGAGGGAAAGACCAAGGCAAAAGAAGGTGAGAAATCAAATTTCAAAACTGAAATATCCACAATAAAACAGAACATTTCATCAAACAATGCCCGCATTAAGGTTCTCACCCAAAATATAAAAAAGAATGAAGAAAAGAAAAAGAAATTAGAAATTGAATTGCAAAAGTTAAAAGGGGAAGCGGAAAGCATCCAAGAAGCAATTGTAGAGACAAAAGGAATAGAGGATGAAATTAGAAAAAAAATTGATAAATTAAATTATAAAATTCAAGAAGAAAACCAAAAACAAAAAGATTTAGAAAATGAAATAAGTACAATTCAAAAAGAAAGAAATGACTTGAACACTAAATTATCGGATATCCAATCCTCACTTTCATCATCAAATACAGAAATAAAAATGAATAAAGAGAGTATTAAAAATTTCGATGAAAAGAAACAATCACTAGAAAATAAAATTAAAGAATTAAGTAAAGGAAAAGATACAGAAGAAGTAATAAAAGGTTTTCTTGAAGAAAAACAACAAATACATAAGAAACTCAATGAATTAAAAAATAAATCTAAGGAAGAAGACACGACTTATAAAAGGAATGAAAAGAATCTCGAATTACTTAACTTGAAAAAGAAATCATTTGATTCCGAAATTAATGATAATACTAGTAAAATTACCAATATAAATACTGAATTAAAAATATTCAAAAAAGAATTAACCACTATAGAACGTGAGAAGAAAAATCTCGAAATTAAAACGAGTGATTTAAATCAAAATATAGTAAATCTGAATAAAGAAATTGAAACCAATATTATTAAGAAAGAAAATACTCAAGGCAGATTAAACGATTTATCAAAAGAAAAGGAAACCATATTAAAAAGAATTGAGAAATCAGAAGACGATTATGAAAGGAACACAAAAGATATAACAGGGATTCTTTCAATCTTAAATATGCTAACTCAAAATATCAATATTTCAGTAGAATCAATCAAAGGCAATATACAACAATCGAATGCGGATGCTATTGAGATAGCTGCAGATGATTTTCGTAAATTTGTTTTGGATATTATTGATATGATGAAAATACTGGAAACTATCGAATTCGAAGACGAAAAAATTGATAATATGACAACTAATTTAAATTCTATGCTTCAAACAGTAGGTATGTTTACAGATAATGCAGATTCTACAATAGATCAACTAATAAATAAAGTTCAAGAATCATCAGATATTGCTGTACAAGACTCCACCTCAGAATTTGATAGTTTTGTACAAGATTTAATGGAAATATTGCAAAACATTTATCTCTCATTAAGACAACTAACAATGTCAAAAAGCCAAGAAATTTATAAACAATTGGATGAAATTTCAGTCAGTATTAAAGCACAAGAAGATGATTTTAATGAGATCGAGAAAAAGTTAACTATATTAGAGTCCCAGAAAAGATATGATTCTGAAAATGTGAAGACATTCAGAAGAAGATTAGACGAAATAGAAAAGAGAAATAATGAACTCAACGAAAAAATTGAAAAGTTAGGTAAGGAAGTAGAGGAGAGAACTGGTGTTATTAATCAAAAAGTAAAAGAAATTGAAAAATTAGAGGTAGAAATCAAGGCTTCTACAGAGATTAAAAATCAATATTGGGAAAATATATCTAAATTACAGGAGGAAATAGAATCAACTCAAGGAGAATTAGAAGCTTGCCAAGAAAAACTTCAAGAATTACATGGGATTCAGTCTACATATGAAAATATTCAAGAGATAGACGATAATATCCAAGAATTAAATAAAATTATAGAAGAAAAGAAAGAATTAATTGTTAATACTCAGAAAAGTGTAGCTAAGGTAAAATCGGAGCAGAAAGCTTTAGAAGATAAAATTGAGAATTTAAATATTCAAAAAGAAAAATATTGGGAAATCACAGACAGTTTGAGAAAACAAATTGAAGACGAAAATAAGAATCTAGAAGACGTTATGGATCGTTTAAGAGCCTTAGATAATGTTATGAGAATAATCAATTCAATTGAAGAATTATCTAAAGATAACGAAGAAGCTCGAAAAATTATTGAAATAAGTAATAAGGAAATTGATGAATTTAATTTAAAGGTCGAAAATGTTCAAAAGAGTGTAGATGAAATTCAAAAAACAATAGATGCATTAAGCAATGATAAACAAAAGGAGCTAGAGAAGCAAAAGGTAGCTCAAAAAGATTTAAATAGTTCTAATAAAAATCTTCAAAATATTCAGAACAATTTGAATGAACTTAATAAAAATAAAGAGAGAGAGCGGCAAATCATAAATATCGGAGAAGAAATTAATGTTACCGAGAAAGAAGTTGAAGTATTGGTTGAACAGCTCGAAAAAATAAAAGAAGATATAAACAGAGAAATTCAAGTAAAGGATAATAAACAAAATGACATAAATAATCTTATATCTGAAAAAGATGAGTCCTGGAAAAAACAAAAAGAATATCAGAAAGTGTTCACAGATTTAAAATCTGATCTTTCAATGGAAAACTCCAAAGTTAACAATTTTGAATCTAAAAAGATTATGTGCACTGATCAAATCGAAACATTTTACCAAAGATCTAAAGATTATGGAAAGTTACCTATTGTTACTGATGAACTATCAGAAGATAGTTTGCAATCGGATATAGCAATTGCGACAAAACAGAAAAAAACTTTGGAACCCGTGAATTTAAAAGCAATTGAAGAATTTGATGTTGTTAAAGAACGATTTGATGAGATAGATATGAGAAGACAAACAATTCAAAGAGAAAGAAAATCAATCCTGGACGCCATTGAAAAAATCGAACTTGAAAAAACCCGTACTTTTATGAAAGCTTATCATGAAATCAATCGTGAATTCTCACGCATCTTTCAAAAATTATCTCCCGGGGGTTCCGCTAAAATGCTTCTAGATCGTCCTGATAGACCCTTTGAGGGAGGCATAAGCATTGAAGCACGCCCTCGCGGCAAAAAAATATCGAGCTTAGAGATTTTAAGTGGAGGAGAGAAAACTTTAGTAGCGCTCTCGTTTATCTTTGCAGTCCAAGAGTTTTATCCTGCGCCTTTTTATATTTTAGATGAGATTGATGCAGCCCTTGATGGTCCAAATGTTCACAGAGTCTCCATGTTGCTGAAAGAATTTGCAACCCAAGCACAATTCTTGGTAATAAGCCATAGAGAGGAGAATATTGTAAATGCGGATAGGATATATGGAGTCTCAATGCAACAGAGTGGAATAACTGATATATTTAGTGTTGATTTAAAAGAAGAGGCTAAGCGACTTTTAGAACTAGAAGACATCGAGTCCACAATTACGGAAAATTAATAAAGATGAGTTAAATTTATTTTTTACACGCTTTACACCAGCTTCCTTGGTACACAGCTGCTGGGGTAGTTTCCCGTACGTGATTATTTTTACATTTTATTTTTATAGGTTTAAACCGTCCTTTATAGGCGGTCAATAGATGACCTCCTTCGATACTGACAAAATCTTGAAATTTTTCTGCATATCTATCCATTTTACATTCTGGACATAAAATTTCAATTTCTTTATAGGTTCTTTTTAACCAATATGGTGATTTTTTAAATTTATGACCTTTTGGACATCTATACCACAACGATTTTTTAGCATTAATATAATCATTAACTAATTCACAATTAAACTCTCTCCCTATTTTTCGAAAATATTCTGTTGTTCCTTTCATATTTCCAGCACATTTTGAACACCAATTGTCTATATATACTGAATTTGGGGTGGTTGTCCACTGGTGTCCCTTTTCACATATAAGTGTTATTTCTTTTTTTGCTGAAAAATAGGGTGTCATTAAAGTTCCGCCCTTCTTTTCGACACATACTCTAAATTTTTTAGCATATTTATTTTCATATATTGTAAATTCTCTATAATCATATCTAGGGATGTTTTTTATAATATTCCCCGTTCTTCTTTCATATTCTTTTTCAATATATTCTTGCATTTTATTGTAGGGAATTATTTCATCGTCGGGAATTTGAAGGAGTATCACATCATTTTCCTTGCATAATTTCAATTTAAGAGCATCATCTTTCTGTAGGTTTTTTATATCATCATCAGTCATACCAAAAGCTTTCTTCCGATGTTGAATTCCTTGATATTCAAATGCAAATCCTAAATGTTTGTTATATCCGTCAAGTTCCATTTGATTACCGTTCTCATTAATTAGCCATTCAGGATAACTTTTTGGAAAGGCAAATTTAAAGATTTTTTCGAAAAATCGTCTACAAATTGTCTCTCCAACATATGTATTACAATCTGGGCACCAAGTTTCGTGATACACTATACTATCATATGTAGTAAAAAAGTGATGTCCTTCAGCACATTCAAGGTGTAATTTCGACTTGGCATTTTTTAAGGTTTTTGTATGACATTTCCCACTCTTTTTTGCTACAATTTTCCTTATAGTGTCTATTTTAACATGTTTCTGAGTGCGAATATATTTCTGATATTCATCTTCCGTAAACATCTGTTTTAGTTGGTTCCGAGCAGAAGTGTCACTTATTAGGAGCCATTCCTCTATATCATAGGCGTTAAACTTTCCTTTATTTTCCAAAATAACATTCCTAATAGCCCTAGTTAAGATGTCATTATCCCTAATTTTCATTATTAAAGTGATATAATTTGAAATTATTTTTACCTGGTTTTTAATAGTGCTTGAACTGTTGTTTTGAGAAATATTTTCTAACTGTTTCCCTTTTTTTTTTATGAAATTAATAAAGGTCTTAGTAGGACGAAGATTCTTTATCCAGCAACCAAATTTATTGAATTCATTAATGAAATCTTTTATTAACTCGATTTTATGCGTGTATTGTAAAAATTTTTCAAATAAATCAGATGTCTTAGGCATAAAAATATTTTTTCCTTTTGACAATTTTTTAATAATTTTTTTTTTTCCTTCTTCTTCTTTTAATTTTTCTACTTTTTCTTTAATTTCCTTCTTTACATCTTGCCTTTTTTCATATGATAAATCAGGCTTCGGTAAAAAATAATTTTTAAAATCATTTTGTAATAAAGTTATTAATTCTCTTTTTGAAAGGCTTCCCAGCAAAGACTTAATTACGTTTCTATCTTCTTCTGAAATATCTTTTTTTTGGATAATCTTTAGTAATTTAGATTTTTCATTCATATTCAATTCTGTACTCTTATATAAATTTACTCTTAAAATTTCCTTGAATTTATATAACATCGAATTATCTCCATTTAAGATCTCTTGGACAGCTTCTTCTTTTACTGACTTTATTTTTTGAGATAATTGTCTGATGGTCTTTTTTCCCTCAAGAATTAAACTTTGTTCCATCCATTTTCTACTATAATTGTCATAAGTTCCAAGAAATCTTTTCAAAATTTCAAATAGTTCAAAAAATCTTGGATTAGATTTTTCAATACGTTCTTGTATGAGTTTATCTTTATCTACTTCCGAAATGTTTTTGTTAAGGAGGATAGCTCTAATTTCACAATATGTTTTAATTACAACTTCTAATTCTTCTTTAACTTCTTTAGAGATCTCCTCGTTGGGAGTTTCATAGATAAGATTATTTAGTAGAAGTGCCCATTTCTCATTTATTTGGAAAAATTTTTCCATAAATTCTCTAAATTCTTCTACATTCTCATGCGAATGTCCTATATTATTTAGCTGTTCTATTCTTCCAGAAATATAGGATAAAAACTCTCTGGTTTTTTTTGAAATATAAAGATGAGCTACCATTTTCCCCGCTTTTTTGATCCTTCCATTATAATACCTACGGAACCAATCGAAATTCATAAATAATGGTCTTGTAATATATCTTTTCTCAATTAATAAATACTCAAATTCTTTTACTTCCTTTTCAAACTTTTCCTTTGAAATTTCTTTATTTTTTAAATTCTTAAGAAGTTCTCTGAGTTGTTCATATTTTTCAAGGATTTCATTAAGTTCTATTTTAATCTCTTCTGAAAATTCCGCTTCTTTAATGCTATTTTCTAAATATTGCGCCCATTCTTCCTTAGATTCTCGAATTACTTTTGAGTGTTCTCTAGTTTCTTTTTTTTTCTCTCGAAATAAGTTATCATTTTCTTCCTGCATTTCTCCTTGTTCTTTTAGATGGTCTTTCCACTCAATAAATCCTTTAGTTTCTTTTCCGGCATATATTGGTCTTCCTCCTGTCTCTTCTCTATATCGTTCTTTAAAAAATTTAGCACTCTTTTTTAATGTTAATTCTTTTTGTTTTTCGACTTGTTCTTGAATTTCTTCTTGAACAATATTTTGATGAACTTCTTGCATGATCTTCTGTTCGATCTCTTGACTTTTCCTATTTGATTGTTCTAATTCCTGTGAAAGCTCTTGCATATTTTCTTTGATCTTTATATGTGAAGATTCTTTTATGTTTTCTTTTTCATCTTGTTCTTGAGCTCGTTCCATTTCTAAAGTAACTTTTTCTTCTTGCTCTTGGGTATAAGCTTCTTCGAGTCTTTCCTCTAATTCTTCCTTTTCCTGATGATTCTCTTGTTTCAACTCATGTGAAGTTTCTAATCCTTGCTCTTGGGTATAAGCTTCTTCGAGTCTTTCTTCTAATTCTTGTGGTTCCTGATGATTCTCTTGTTTCAACTCATGCGAAGTTTCTAATTCTTGCTCTTGCGTATAAGCTTCTTCTAATTCTTGTTGTTCCTGATGATTCTCTTGATTCAACTCATATGAAGTTTCTGATTCTTGCTCTTGAGTATAAGCTTCTTCGAGTCTTTCTTCTAATTCTTGCTGTTCCTGATGATTCTCTTGATTCAACTCATATGAAGTTTCTAATTGTTCTAATCCCATTTCTACATACTTATTAAAGAGTTCTTCCATTTCTTCTTCTAACATTTCTACTTCCATTTCTTCATGAGAAGATGCATGTTCACCACGAAATTCCATTTTTTTCCATTCCATTTTTTCTGCATCGAATATAATCTTGTTGATCTCTTCATCCTCATTCTGTATTGGTTTCAATGGTTCACCTTCAGAATCAATGAGTTCAATAATATCTTCATTATCTTCTGGTTCATGTTCTGGAATTTGTTCTTGAGATTGTTGTTGTAAGGTTATTGTACTTTGTTCTGTTCCTATATTCTCTGTCTCTACACTTGAAGTTATTTCAGGTTTAGGCTCGTGAATTTCAGAATCTGAATCTGCTACTCTCTCTTCCTGTTGAATTGCTTCTGGTTCTGAATATTCTTCCATAATTTCTTCTATATTTTCCTCTTTTCCCCTTAAATTCTCCAGAACTTCATTTTGTTCTTCTCCTGTATGAAGTTCCACTCCCTCATCTTCTATTTCCTCTTTATTACCATAATCGGGATTATATTCATCCCCGCTTTCTGTGGTATTATCGGAATCATAATCTTGATCATTATCATTCGATATTTCAGAGTCATTCTCAGGATCTACATCATTAGGATCATAATCCCCGCTTTCTGTGGCATTATCGGAATCATAATCTTGATCATTGTCATTCGATATTTCAGGGTCATTCTCAGGATCTACATCATTAGGATCATAATCCGTTCCATATTCATCATCATCATCGTCATCAAACTCACCGCTTATTTTGATCACCATTCATTTTATTTATTTATTCTACATAAACCTAAATTATTATACCGCATTTATGGCAGAATTTTGTGTTCATTTCTAATAATTCCTTACAATTGGGGCAATTTATTTTTATAGAACTCTTAAACTCATTAATTTGGTTTTGATAAGAATAATCTATCGTGTGTACCGCAAATCTTCGTGCATTTACGCCATCTAAAATGAGAGTCCTTCTATTTTTTTGGTTCGCAAGGTCATCCTGTTCTTCTGGATAATTTGAAATATATTGAAGAAAATCTTTATCTGAGCGGAATATGACTTTTATTGAGGGTAATTTATAGACACCCTCAAATAGATTTTTTGGTAAGTGATCTGCAAGCATCAAGCAAACTCCCCTACTCCTAAATGCTCGTAACACTTTTTCAAAAACAATCTCCAAATAATGCCGTGTTACTGTCTCATCATCATCATTGCTCTGGTATTTTGGTTTCTCTGAGATCTCATGAGCCTCATCCAAAATTATCACATATTTAAGTTCATTGGTTCTAAGTTCAGGCAACAGAGTACGAATCATTTGAAAAATAGCATGAGTTATTACTCGCTTTCCATCTTCAGTAAAATTTGATAGTTCAATATATACATTTTTGCCTTTTATCCATTCAATAAACCAGTTTGGAACAGGACCTAATTTTAAAATATTCTTTATGAAAGGAGAAGACAAAAGACTTATAACACGGTTCTCAATAGCTCTTGTTATATTCGTATTAAACTTGGGATGATATGGGTTCGTTTCTAACCATTCTAACACATCCATAAAGACATCTTCTGGATGTTGCTTTGGAAGATCATTTTTAATACATTCCTTATATAGCACATTTTTTGTGATAGACAATACTACATTTTTCAACCCAAGAGAGGAAACTAAATAAGCGGCAACTTGTTTGCATATAACTTCTATATCTTTGTCCGGTATAAAATAGGGAACTCGAAATTCTAAATCTCTCTTCCTAAGAATAATATCTGGATTATATAATCCCTCTTCTCCCTTTTTTACCAAATTAATAACCAAAATTCCGACGTGAGCTCCCTGATTTTTAATTTCATTTGCTAAAGAGGCAATAAATCTTGATTTTCCTACTCCACTTATCCCTGAAATAAATACATGGTGAATAAGATCGTGTAAATGAAGGTACATTTTTGTTTTAGTTAACACGCCTTGTCTATATGCATTTCCCAGCAAGATTTTTGGTGGTTTAACTGGAATGCCTAAATTCTCATTGTGAACGGTGTATGCTTTATCAAGAGGCATATTAGGAGGGATATTAAAATCGATTGCTTTCATTTTTTTAGAAAAACTCTTAGTATCACTATCGTAGATACTTGTATCTATGCTAATAGCTTTGTTGAAAAGATCTGCCATTGTCAATAGATGTTTTGCTGAAATATCTGCTTCTTTTAAAACTGCACAATGACGATTTATATTCTTAATGTCTGTTGTTAGGTAATCTAAATATCCTAAAAGCTCTGCTAATTGTTCATTTTTCTCAACACCCTGTCTAAAAATAGGTCTTGCTTCAATAAAGATTCGTATGTTATAGTAAAAATCGTACCTGAGAATGCTCTTAGTATTATCGCGTAATACAGAAGTTGCTTTATGATCTTTGAATTGCCAAAAAATGTACACTTTTATATCATGAGAATTGTTAGATTCTGCTAGATTCATAATTTTTTGGATGAGGGGAATCTGATTATTTACATATGGCGGGCTTGGAAGGATTGAATCATCCAATTTATCTGATTTAGATTATTGTATTATATATGATAGAGATGAAATATCCCCAAAGAACAAAATAAAAGAATTAATTGAAGTGAAAGTTAAAGAATTTTTTAATATTGAACCAAAGTGTTTTTCAGAAAAGCCTTACAAGGAGGTTCTATCAAATATTGGTGGCTTTGATGATACCTCAAAGGCATTTACAACAAGGATCCTAATACTATTAGAATCCATTCCTATTCTAAAAGAAGATTTGTATGAAAAACTGATTAATAATTTATGTGGAACCTATTTAGAAGAATTTATAAGGGAAGGTAAGTATCCACTTTTCCTTACAAATGAAATAATTAGATTTTGGAGAACCATGTGTATAGATTATAGATGGAAAAAGGTGGAAACTGAAAAAACCTGGGGTGACAGGAATATAAAATTAAGATTTTCACGAAAATTGTTATGTTTTTCTTCCTTATTATTACTAGTACTGTTAAATAAGAAAAAAATAGGCTATCAAGAATTTAGTAATTACGTGCACTGTCCACCTTCAATAAAACTAATGCATGTTCATAATATAGTATCAAATAATGGGTTAACAAAAAATGATGAAAATGTATTAAAGATTATAGAGAATATATTAATTGGATATAATGAATTCTTAGAAAGTATTAGTAGTGAAGAGATACGAAATAGTTTAAAAAAGCTAGAATTTGAAAGCAGAGATTCCAACCAGGATTATATTGATTTAAAAGAGAAAGCAAAAAATTTTCATAGGAATTTAATTAACTTAATTGAAATCATAGATATTGATATATTAAAAAAATATTTAATATTTTGAAAAAATAATGGAATACTTTAATATTGACTACTATAAAGTATTAAAACAAGAAAGTAAAATATTTCAAGAAATAATTAAGTCTAGTGAATTTCAAAGGTTAAAAAAAATAAAGTTTCTTGGTTTATTGGGAAGAATTTATAAGTTTAAAGATTATTCTAGGTTTGATCACTCATTAGGAGTTGCTTATTTAGCTCTACAACTTTTAAAATTGAAACAGTATAAGAAAAAAGACTATGTATATTTAATAATCGCCTGTCTATTACATGATATAGGACATCCTCCTTTTTCCCATCTCAGTGAAAGAGCACTCAATATTGACCATCAGAAACAAACTTTTAAATTAATTAGAGATAGCGGAAACGGGAAGAATGATAAAAAAGCAAATCTTAAGTTTATTTTGACACAAAATCAAATTAATCTTAAAAGGATAATAAATATTCTCAAAGGAAAAGATAAAAATAAAATCTTCAATGAATTAATGAAAAATCCATTTAATCTCGATACTATTGATGCGATAAATAGATGTGCCCATGTGTTAAGCATTAATCCTATAAATCCAATAGACATTATCAATTGTTATAAAATTTCAAAAAATGAAATATTACTAAATAAAAAGAACTTTAAAATCCTTGATGGTTTTTGGAAACTAAAAGAAAGAGTATATAAAGATTACATATATAATGATAAAAATATAAAACTAGAAGCACGGTTCTCTTTCTTATTATTAAATCACTTTAGTAAAAAATACTTAGATAACAGTAAAAGAGATTATATTGAAATGAAGGATGATGAATTAGTAAGGTATTTATATTCAGAGATAGATGGTGATTTAAAAACAATTTTGGGCAATGTTTTAGCTTCCAAATTTTTTGATGAATTAAAGGTAATACAAATATATTCAAAAATTAATGAATCAATTGTAGGAAATTATTTTGAGACAATTTATGAAATGTTGAAAAAAAAATTCCCCGATTTACAAGTTTATGACAAAAGAGTCATAAGAGAGTTTTTTATTAATAACACTATAGATTTTTATGCTTTAAATATCCCAAATAAGAATGAATGGGTATATTATAGATATAAATATAAACCATACTATATTTTTATATGTTTATTAACTGAATCTATTAGAAATAGAAGGGTTTCGTTTTATATTCCAGAGATTTCTATTAAAAATGATTTAAAAAAGAAATATTTTGATATTAGGAATTTTAATTAATAATCTAAAGAGGATAGAAATCAATTATAACAGAAATCATTAAATCTTCTTAGAAATTAATAAAATAAATCGTATAGAAATAAATAATAAATTCCTAAATCTCAAAAAATTCGCGTCTATCGATCTGTGCTTGAAACTGTGATTGAGTTTTTAAGACTAAGTCGCATCTTAATTGAGCTTTCCGAATTTTAATAGCATTATAGCTACTTCCTATACGTGCTTGAACATTCATCCCAGATTCGAGTAGTTCTACTAATGAGGGATAAACTTCATTTTTTAATGGATCTCCACTAATAGCAAAAATCACATCAAGATCACTTCTATCGTCGTGAGTACCCATACGACGAGATCCTTCCCTCGCAACACCCCTTACGGAAAAATTTATATTATTTTTTAAAAAATTCGCTAAACTACGCCAAAAGCTCGCATACCTCTGTTCAAATTCTCTTCTAACTGCCATAATTATAATCTTTTAATTTCGATTTAGAATATATTTTCATGAGGGCTTCGCTATAAATTAATAATTGAAAACTTCCTTTATTAAATTAACTTGGGCAGATTTAAATTAATTTAAGTGTTAAAAATGGATATTAAGTCAGAGGGAGAAAAATTACTTTCTACTCATTCAAAACTGTATTCAAGACTCATTATGATTCCTGATAAAAGAGAGATTGAATTTCGTGAAGAATTTGAGGATGGAAAATGGTTCGGTAAACCGAGGTTTAAAAAACCTAAATTTAAGTGGGATAAACATTTGCTAAAAGATTTAAGAAATCATATACAAGACATGTGGAACTTTTTTGAATATTATAACTACTGGCTTGATAATACTATTTTAGTATTAATTGATTCAAAAACAAGGAGAAGCTCTAAAAAATCAATAATTTTTTTGCTCGAAAATAATATTTGGAATACAACTGAAGTCTATGGAAAATATCTTATTGAAAAAGAGGAAGATTCTATATTTGTTAGTTATTATAGATTTGATACCAAGATAAATGAAAATGAAATAAATACAGTTAATGATACAGAAATTAAAGATTGGATACTCGTTGATGCAATTAAACAAATTAAACAACAATTCACATTCTTGTGGTCTAAATTAGAAACAGAAATCAGAATTTGCATGGAAGAAGAGTATACTAAGAAACCAAAAGTATCTCTTACTACTGATTATCTTATAAAACAGCTGGATTTAACAATAACCCTATCAAAAGATTGGCCAGAAGCATCGTTGCTAAGTTTAGGAAGGATTTGTGAATTATGGTTATTATTAGCATTAAGGAAAGAACACAAAGATTATCATGAAGACTTAATTAGGAAAGCTGAAATGAGAGGTATTATTAGCAAACACCAAGGAAAACTTCTTCATAAAATCAAACGTAATTATGATTATTTAAAGCATAAGACATATTATCGATCGGAAAGAAATTTTGTAGGAGAATTGATTGAACAGTTTACCAATTTAATAAATTCCTTTAGTAAAGAGAATTAGAAGATTTTCGAATTAAATTTTTAGAGTAGATTGTCATAAAAATAAAATTTCTAGGATTTTAAATGAAAAAGCAGCAAAAATCCGCAGCGTAAAGTCTATTGCTTAGCTTTGAGGTGATATTGTTTCTTGGTGAATGTGGATAGAACTTGTACTCCTATAATATTCTGCATTTATATCTCCCGTTTCAATCATTTCTTTTATTACTTTTGAGACTATTCCTTTGTCAATTTTAGTTTTCTCAGAAATCTCTTTAATTTCAATTTTTATTGGATATGGTTTTAAATCTCAAATGTACTTTTTTAATATGTTGATTTCGTTATCTGATATACGTGATCTTGAAATTAATGAGAATAGATTCAAAATATATGTTGAAATTTAAAACGTATTCAAATAGCGTGGGGAGTAATTCCCATGCCAGGAATGCCTTTTAATCAACAGATGCTCTTTCCTGTTGAACTTACACTAAGAACTACAGAAGAGGGACCGCGAATGTTTGCTCAACCAATAAATGAAATTAAAAAACTTTATGAGAAGAACTGGATTTATCAAGAAAAAGTTGTAGAAGAAGGTCAACATTCAATTTTGGGAGAAATTTACGATGAGGGTCTTTATGATATCTCAGCTGAGTTTGAAATCGGGAGTGCCGAAAGATTTGGACTTCTTATAAATAATATTCAAATTACGTATGAAATCAAGGAGCAAAAGTTCTATTGTCAAGAGTGTTTTGCGTCATTGAATCCGACGGAAGGTAAAATAAAATTCAGAATACTTGTTGATCGTACAACATTGGAGCTTTTCGCCAATGATGGCCAAATCTATATGCCGATCCGCACAAATATCAAAATCACAGAGCTCTCTAAGGCTCTATCAAAATGGGGTACAGATATTAATATGAAAGAGCTTTATGAGCACTTTCCATACAAAATTAATTATGCAGTGTCATACACTAACCCTATCATCATAGGGAAAGGTGATATTATAGTTTTTAGTGAAGGAGGAAAAACAAAACTGGTTAAAATGGAAGTTCACGAGCTAAACTCAATTTGGTAGTAAATAATTTTTTTCATTGAGCAAGATATTTTATAATCTCCTAATTTAATTGCTAGAATACCCAACCAGGGCAGAACATACATTTTTCTTGCTTTGCAATCCAATTTTCTAATCCAATATCCTTCATCTTTTTCATATTTTCTACAGTTTGTTTGTGATGCCCATAACCGTCAGAAGAATAATCATCCACCTTCCTACAAGGAAACTCATCACACTCAAAACAGTATTGATGACCTTTCTCCGTTGCACAATTTAAGATTTCACATTTTGGGCTAGGTTGAGCTTCAAGCCGACCGCGACATTTTCTACATTCGTTAGAAATGTATTTTTTACATTTAACACAATTTAAACCACAAACAGAGATATCCCATTCTTCAGCTTCCATAATAAATAACGATTCGTTTCTTTTTATTAAATCTTACTATATTTGTCATTTATTTAATCGATTCTTTGTTTTCTTAAAGAACATAGATAATAAAAAAAAAGAAGAGAGTGATATTTATCTTGATGAGAGAGAAATATCAAAAGTTTTGATACCCAGCTAATTTCGTAATTTTTCGAAGCGAAGTGCTTGTGTGAGTGTTCTTTGACTTAAATTTAGTAGTGATTTATCTGACCAGTCCTTAAGACCTGGAATTATTTCTCCTCGAATAAAACGTTTAGCATAGGAAGGAATCAAATTCTGACCAATATAAGCTCCAAGGATGGCTCCTGCGTTCCCGGCATTGCAATCAGTATCAGCTCCACATTCCGTACTAATACGCACCGTCTGTATGAAATCTCCATCTCCATATACTAAACCCATCACAATCGCACCGTTATTGAATAATGTATGAACACTCTTAGCTTTTCCAAAGCTCTTAATTCGTCTTTCAAGTATACTCGGAAAATCTTTAAATCTGGAAATTGCATCTGTAGCCATACTTTGTTCAAATTTCCAAAACAATCCATCCAAGGTTTTTTCCCATTCTTTTTTAGTTTTAGCCCCAAGAAAATTTGTTTCCCAATCTCTTGAATCTGAATTATTGAGGTAGGTATCAATAATAGGATCAATAAAGCTAAAATATAATTCTACGTCTTTCGTTGATTTAAATTCTTTTAACTATCTGAATTTGAAATGACTGATACTTTATTTAATTCAGAAATTTCCCGCACCATCATTGGATCAGCACTCAATCCAGTTTCTATAGTATTAATATGATTTAGGCTATTTCCAAAAACTTCCTTTAATGTACTAAATCCTGGTTCCTCACCAAACATGCCAAAATATGGAATGAAGATTTTGCAATTCAATATTTATATCTATTTCAATTCAATATTTGAAATATTTTTCAATTATTTACTCATACATATTTACTGAGTATATTTTAGAGGGTGACTCCTGCCCTACATGACGCAAATAAGCGTCGAAAGAGAATAGGGGGAGGAGGGCGAAATCAGAGTGTAAGAATTTACACTACCAAAAGACAAAAATCCAGGGTGTAGGCAGGAGTCATATTTTTGTTCTTAATTGTAATTTAATTATAACAATAGGTACTTGAATTATTAAACCTTTTCTTTAGTGATAATGGAAAATGACTATTTTTCTCTTTAAAAATCTTTTCAGGGTAATTCTTTTTCTTAAAATCTTCTAAAAGTACACAATTATGATAAGATTAGTACTCTTTACATTCAAAATTGGAGAAGATTCAAAGAAAAATCTTCAGACTTTAGAAAAATTATACCATTACATCTTTAATCTAAAAAGAATATTTGCCTTGTGACGGTTTAAACTCATAAGTTTTAAAGATTTTATTCCTTTTTATAGATTCTATCAAATTCCGATAATTCAATTTATTTAGATCAAGAACCGTAGCCTCTCTACCCAACCGATGATAATTTGTTGAATGGCTATCAGAATTAAAAATTATAGATACCCTGTTTAATTCTGAAATTCTTCTAACCATTAAAGGATCTGCACTTAATCCTGTTTCAATGGAGTTAATATAAATCAAACTGTTTCCGAAAATTTCGCTTATTTGTATTTTTAAGATTTCTTTATGAATAAAATTTTGAAATTGTGTGAAATATTTCATAATTTTATAGGTCCTAAATTCTACTTAACTCATTATTTATGTCTCTCGCATTCCAATTTATTATTTCTAAATGGTTAATTACTTTTGGTAGTCCACCTTTAGTATTTGGTATCCTTACAGGAACAATTTTCTTACCCAGAGAACTACACACTTCCAATTCATATATAACAACTGTAGCATTATGTGTATTTTGACCTATCAAACAAAGTACAGCATCACAGTTCAATATTTTTTCCCTTATATATCTCTTCCATACTTCCTCTCCTTTATTTCTGAGATCTTCCTTTTCAATATCAGTCAAATGCCGATATAAATTATTTGGATTATTCAATAGACCAATCATACCTTCAGCCTTTTTCAGATTGAACATTATGAATCTATACGAGTTTTAGAAATTGTAATCATTGACAGAAATGTAAGAAGATTTATATACACAAACTACTTATTGATTTATGGGATCTCTTATAGAAATCCTTATAGGAATCTAAATAAAAAAAAAAAAACTAACTAAATTTTAAGAGAGAGAAAAGCAATGAATGAAAAAAGAAATCCAGATTCGAGTGAGTATGAAGCTCCAATACGTCGAAATGGTACACTTGAATATGATGTCGTTAGTTTTGAAGCCGTGATATATAGTGATTCTGGTGAATCGATGTTTGAACCTGATGTAATAGTAACTCAAGAGAATTTTGAAAATTTTATTCCTAGACGTGATAAAGCAACTCAAACAGCTTTGAAACTTCAAAAATTAGGATTCCGAATTCTTAATGTTGGGACTTTTAGTGTCAGCGGGGAGGCCTCAAAAAAATTGTGGGAAGATACTTTTCAAACTCAGGTAGAAAAAGCATCCCTTCCATTAAGTAAAGATCATCCTGAGATCGGTGAAAGATTTTTCCTTTCGCATGTGGCTGGAAATCCTTTTAAGATCCCAGATGAATTAGCCAATTTTGTCGAAAGAGCTTATCCGCAAAAACCACCGACTTTTTTTGAATCACCTCTTCCACCTCCTTTGAATTATCCCCACTTGGATGTTCCCGGAGATATCTCATTAATATTACGAGCGGATAAAGTGCATAGAGAAGGAATAACAGGGAATGGAGTATTAGTCGCCATGCCTGATACAGGTTTTTTTAATCATACATTTTATCAATGGAGAGATTATAAATATAACAGAACAATATCCCCAGATGCTATAAATGTAGAATTCGATGCTGTAGGTCATGGTACAGCTGAAGCTGCTAATATATTTTCATGTGCTCCTGACATTGAATTTTTAGGTATAAAGATGGGAATAAACGCAACTCTTGCGTTTAAGACAGCTGTCGAGCTCAGTCCTGCAATTATTACGTGCAGTTGGGGTTGGAATTATAAAGATGCACTACCAAACTGGCTTAAACCCCTTGAGTCCGAAATAATTAGGGCTGTTAATAAGTTAGGTATTACAGTCATCTTTTCTGCAGGGAATGGTCATTATGGATTTCCTGGTCAAATGCCTCAGGTTATTTCCGCAGGAGGAGTTTATGCTCACAGAAGTGTCAGAAATGATGATTTTAAACTTGAAGCTTCTAATTATGCTTCAAGCTTTATAAGTAATATCTATCCTGGTCGAACTGTGCCAGATATATGCGGATTAGTGGGTATGAAACCCCGAGGTATTTACATATCCCTTCCGTTACAACCGAAATGTAATATTGATCAAAGTTTAAGTGGAGGTGGATTCCCTGATAGAGATGAAACCGATCCCGACGACGGTTGGGCTGTTATAAGTGGAACTAGTGCCGCAGCGCCACAAATTGCTGGTGTTTGTGCCTTATTAAAACAAACCCAACCTTCTCTCGCACCCGAACTCATAAAGAAAATTTTATATGCCTCAGCTCGAGATGTAGAGGAAGGAAAAAGTGCAATGGGTGATAAAGCAGGTATCGGATTTGATAGCGCTACTGGAATGGGATTAGTTGATGCTTATAAAGCATTTCGTCTTGCAAGGTCTATAATCGTAAGATCGACATCAACCTTGCCACCACCACGATAAACATAAACAGGTTAACAATGTTGTATTCTTTTTTTTTTACTTTTTCAAATTGTAAAAAAATGACGGGTAAGTGAATCATTAGAAAAATTCAGGTGGTTCTGCAAATATTAGGTCTTTAATTAAAGATTTATACGCATCCGGAATAACAAAATGTTTTTCGGGTTTAAAAAATTCTGTCTTTGTATGATTTGACAGATGAGGTATGGTACTTTTTGATTTTTTAAGCAATTTAATTTTAAAAGTACGCTCGTAAAGATTTTGATCTCCTCCAATTGTAATACTTTCCCCTAGAGAGAGAATTCTAAATCCCACTTTTTGTAAAATTGTTGCTGTTTCATTCTTTTTATTTGGAAAATAAATAACTTCTGCAGTTATCATATATAATTTAGATCAAATAAATAGATAAAAACTTTACTCTCTAATTTTCTTTCTTTGATTTCCATTCTTTTCTTTTTTTCTTACTTTTCTTTCTTTCGTATTTATAAAAAAAGCAATGGATTATTAAATTAATAGACTAATAAAGAATTAACATTTAAAGTAGCATCATACATACCTACTTAAACATGTACTGGGTAAGATTTAATATAATAATCATTGATAAACTCTGTGGATGTTGAATATACCTATATGAATATCTCTTTATAGGCTGTTTTTTAAGGACTGTATGATAACTTAATGAACACATGAATAGTACAAAAACCAAACTATTTCCCATATGCCTTTGAAGAGCCAAAAAAAAAAGTAATAACATCATTAGTTATTGTTTTTCTCCATAGAATTCTCTATAGAATCTTATTTGAAGAAATATATTTATAGTTCTATAAAATATAATAAAAAATATTTAATACGAAATTCAATGTGATAAAATTTGAAAATTGAGAAGAAAATCTTCCCATCATATTAATATTTGCCTTGTGAAGGTTTAAACTCATAAATTTTAAAGATCTTATTCCTTTTTAAAGAATCAATCAAATTCCGATAATTTAATTTATTTAGATAAAGAACCGTAGCCTCTCTTCCTAATCGATGAAAATTTGTTGAGTGACTATCTGAATTTGAAATGACTGATACTTTATTTAATTCAGAAATTTCCCGCACCATCATTGGATCAGCACTCAATCCCGTTTCTATAGTATTAATAAGATTTAGGCTATTTCCAAAAACTTCCTTTAATGTACTAAATCCTGGTTCCTCTCCAAACATGCCAAAATATGGTGTAAATACTATTCAAATAATTTAGACAGAACCCTGAGAAGATAGAGATAGGGACATATTTTTATTTGAAAAAGATCCCCAAGATAAGGCATAGATATAAGGATTTCTAATTCATACCATAAATTAAAAGGTATATCGGATAAGTTAGACTATTATAGAACTCCTTTTTTCTCCTTCTTAATTATTTCCTCAAAAGTCATTCCCTTAAACAAACGTTCATAGAAGTTTTTCACACAATAATTATCTTTAGGTTTCATTTTAAATTTCTCAATCATTATTTCCTTAGGATCCCAGCCTTCTGGAAGTAATTCTTTTACTATTTCTCTCCGACGGAGTTCACAGTACTCTTGTTTATCACCCAGTTCTGGAATGCTTTTATATGTTTGCCGTATAGTTTCCTCGCTGAATCCAAGCTGCTCGCCAATTCTCTTGCAACTCACACCCTCTATAGCCCATTTATTCCATGTTTCTATTGTTTCCCCTCGTAGTTCTGGTCTTTCTTCTTCTACATATAAGGATAAATCAGACCAATCTAAAATTCCCTGTTTTTTCATTCTTTTCAGAATTGGGAATGTACGCCCTTTATACCAGATCTTAAGATATTCTCTTAGAACACTCCTGTCTCTATTCACCACTTTACAAATCTTGTTAAACTTAAAATCATAATCGTCTTTTATCAAACTCTCAACTATGGGTTTTAAAAATAATTCAAGGGCTTCAGAATAGCTCTCCCATATATCTCGTATTCGTTCACTAACAGTTTCATAAGCTACATCAATCAAATAAAGTTTCTTTATTAATCTATGAATTTTTTTAGGTTTCACACCCAGTGAAATCATTGCAGTAATATCCATTAAAGGTAATTCAATGTATTGTCCATCATTCCCTCCTAGAATTTCATTAAGTCCATTTTCAACAGTTCCTACACTTATATCATCATTAATAAAATTTTTAGTGTAATATTTCTCATTCAATCGAGCAGTGAATTTTCTTTTATGAATCTCAATAGTTTCAATTTCAAAATATTCTTTTAACATCTGAAATAAATATTCCATCCGTTCCTCATACTCCCGTGTTCCTACTTTTGATTTTAACCATTGATATTCCGCTTCAACATCAATTCCTTTGTATTCTAATACGTTAATTATTGCGCGATGCAGTTTAGCAAAATTAACATATTCACATTCTAATTCATTCATTTTACTTGCTCTTTTTTTATAAAAAAAAATTTAATCAATATAAAATAAAATAAAAGTATATAAAGAAAAAATCCTAGTATAACGTCTGTAAGTATAATAAATTAGGATCAGAATTCAATGAGATATATTTAGTGTAGATTTAGAAAAGGAAGCAAAACAATTACTTGATCTTGAAGATGCTTCAAGTTCAATAGAAGGCTTATAACAGCTTTGAGGTGGAAAAAAGATTTCGATAGATTACAGTAAGTGGACAGTTAAACAATTAAAAGAGTTTTGTAATGAAAAAAATATAAAATTGCCACCTAAAGCTAAAAAAGCAGAGATAGTTAAAATTGTAACTGATTTCACCTCTAAAAATAAAATACAACCTAAAAATACTGATAGTAAAATCGAGGACTATAGTGTTAATGAACCAAATATTAAAGAAATTGAAGAACCTGAGGATAACTTAGAGGAGGAATTGATCGCTGGTTTTGATGAAGCTGATGATCCTGCTTTATTATATAAAGATAAATTCGATATGAAATTCTGGCAACAACCAGAATTCCGAGTGTTATTAGATGTTGAGTTAGCTAAAGATTCAAAAGCTGCATTCTATGATTTATCTGGCTTAGTAGATAAATTCTTTGATAATATGCTGCATGAAGATTTTATAAACTATAAAATATCAGGAATTGCTCTTAAATCTGCAGCACAACTCCATCATTATAAAATAACCAGCGTAATTAAAGAAGAAGAGACTATACAGAAAAAACAAGAATTGGAAAAATTACGCTCTAGACATGCCAGGACAATCCCAAAAGCATTACCACAACCGATTCAACCAAAAATGCAAATTGCTACTAAGAAAGAATTATTTGATGCAATGAGAGCAATGATTATTGAAACAATGCAAAATAAGGAGAAACTTAAACGGAGAAGATTGAGAAGAGAAGAAGAAAAGCAGAAAAAAGTTCAAATGAAATCTAAAGCAAAGTTACCAAAAGAACTTTTAAAGCACATAAGTGGAAAAGAACAAACCGTTGGAGAATTACATGAAAGTTGGCTAAATAGAATCAAAGCCACAATTAAACTAAATAATAAGAGTGAGACTACTTTCTTTGATTTAATGGAAATAATAAAAAATGATGAGAAATCAAATATAGGAAGAAGATTCGCTCTCGTAAGGATGTTCCTTGCCTTGATGTTTTTATCAACTGCAGGAGCAAGTGGTACTGGCAAAATTTCAACTGATATATTATTATCTCAAGAAGCAGATTTTAAAGATATACAAATTTCATTAAAATAAATTATGTAATGTTTCAATTATCAGTGCTGAAAATGAACGATTTGAAAGAGAATTTAGAAAACGAAAACCTTGAAAATAAAGAAGACGATTCTGAAAAAGTAATAATTGAAAAATCGACTAATGAAAAAGAAAATGAACGTAATGCCATTGATCCGAAAGAAACATCTGAAGATGTTATAAATGACATAGACAAAGAAGAAAATAAAATTATCTCAAGAGATAAATCAGACGAATTATTAATAGACGGGAAAATAGAGGAAGTTAGAATTAATGAAACTGAAGAATCTAAAACGGCAGAAGAAGAAAGATTAGCTATACAAATTAGAGATTTTCATAGAAATCAAATAGAAGCAGCTCTTTATGTTGCAGGGAAACCGCTCAGTATTGAAATCTTATCTACTAAATTAGAAATTGGTAAAAAAGAAGTTGAAGAGTTGATTAATGAGTTAGCTTTTGATTATCTAGATAGATCTACTGCTCTTGTAATCGCTCAAATTGGAGAGAGATATCAAATGCAGATCAAATCTGAATATACTGAAAAAGTCTTAAAATTTGCTGAGGGTGGAGCAATTGCAGAAAGATACTTGCGAACATTGACGATAATTGCTTTGAAACAACCAATTATGAAATCTTTGGTGATTAAATTAAGAGGAAGTGGGGCTTACGAGCATGTTAAATATTTAATAGAAAATGGACTTATAGAGGGTGTTAAAAAAGGACGTTCTCAAGAATTAACTACCAGTGACAAATATGCTGAAATGTTTGGATTACCAAAAGATAGGTTAGATATGAAACGTATGATGGTTGCACAATTAGGACTTGAGGAAGAATCAACCAATGAGCAAACAACCGAACATGATGAAGAACTATCTAGCGAAGAATTAAATAAAACTAATGAAATTTCAGAAACTGAAAAATTTGAAGAACCTGAAGAAGGATAAATTCAAATTTATTATTACTTAAAGAAATAGAGAGTTATATTTTATTCTTCAATGTGTTGTTTTAAATCTGATTTTTCTCTAATAGAATTTTCTTCTGCTTTTTCAATTATTTCTAAATTCTCTATTCTAAGTTCCTTAAATCATTTTTTTTAGTATAGAATCTTAAGTTGTTCTCCAAGAACCTTCTTTTTATCTTCTAATTGTTTTAAGGTGTCTCGTTCTCTTTGAACTATTTCTGGATTTGCTCGTTGTGTGAATGGGCTACTTAGTTTTTTATTACTTTTCTGGATCTTTTTTTCGATTTTTTCAACTTGTTTTGAAATACGTTCAATTTCTATTTTTAAATCAATTATTTTTTCTAACGGAAGATATATTATTATGTCCTCAAGGAAAGTTCGAGCAGAATGTTTAGGTACTTCTGTTTCATTAATTTTAAATTGATCTTTATCTAAGTGAGATAGGGAGATAATTTCTGAAGTGAAATTATTAATTAAATCTCGCTTATTTGTTGTTTGTATAATTAATGGAACTTTCAAACCGGGTTTTATATTAAAGTCCATTCTTATACGTCGTATTTCATGAATAAGTGCAATAATTAAATCAAAATCTTGCTCTAATTTATCATCTATTAAGGAATTCTCAAATTCTGGCCATTTTGCTACAATTAAAGCTGGACCCTCTTTTATTACTTCTGGTAGTTTCTGCCATAAAACCTCTGTTAAAAATGGCATGATGGGATGGAGAAGTCGTAGACATTTTTCTAAAACATAGAGTAAAATAGATATTGGTGTTGTTTTATCTGATTCAATTTCATCATAAATCCTGACTTTAGATATTTCAATATACCAATCACAAAATTCATCCCAGAAAAACGACCGTATTGATCTTGCTGCGTTTAAATAATCATACTCCTTGTAAAAGTTATTAACCTTTTTGATCATTTTATTCAATCGCGATACTATCCAATGGTCTCCAACATGAAGTTTAACCATTGGATATAAAGCCGAAAACATTTCGATTTTTTCTGTTTTATCTAAGTTACCCAAAATATAATTTGTTGATTGCCAAACCTTATTACAAAAGTTCTTTGAAGCTTTAAGGAGCCCTTCACCAAGATTAAAATCTTTACCTGGCATAGTGTTTGCGATAAATGTGAATCGTAACGGATCTGCCCCATATTTTTTAATGATGTTTAATGGATCATATTGTTCAATGTTTTCCATGGATTTACTTATTTTTTTGCCATGTTCATTGCGAATTATCCCATGAAAATAACACATTCGATAAGGTGATTGTTTTGTTAATTCTAATCCTAACATCATTTCTCGAGCAACCCAAAAGAAAAGAATATCATATGCCGTTTCTCGCATATCATTGGGATAGAATCTTTTGAAATCCTCACTATCCAGATCTGGCCAACCCAAGGTTGCAAAAGGCCATAGACCAGAAGAAAACCATGTATCTAAAACATCCTCATCTTGTTTCAAATTTTTATCATTACAAGTAGGACACTGTGAAGGTTCTTCTATTTCACAAATTTCATGCCCATTTGAACAATACCACACTGGAATCTGATGTCCCCACCATAATTGACGACTAATACACCAGTCTCTTATATCTTCCATCCATTGATAAAATCGTATTTCTTCTCTTTCAGGTATCATCGATGTAATTCCACTTCTTACGGCATCCATGGCCTCTCTTGCTAGATTCCGCGTTCTTACAAACCATTGGGTTGAAATTCTCGGTTCAATTATAGTATTACATCGTTGACAATGAGCAACAGCATGAGTGTAGGGCTCAGTTTTTTCCCATAAGCCTTCTTTTTCCAAATCTTTGAGAATTTCGTCTCGACATTCAAATCGATCCATATTCGCATATTTTCCTGAATACTTAGGAACCATCCTCCCTGTTTCATCTATAACTGTGATGGCCTCTAAACCATATTTAATTCCAATATCATAATCATTTGGATCATGTGCAGGAGTAATTTTTAAAGCTCCCGTTCCAAATTCAGGATCGACATACTTATCTTCAAAAATAGGGATTTCACGTCCAAGAACTGGTAATATTGCGGTCATTCCATCATATTTAGAGTATTGTGGATGGTTTATTGCAATAGCAACTGCAGTGTCACCTAGTAACGTTTCGGGGCGAGTTGTTGCTAGTCTTATAAAATCTGTAGCACCTTCTGCCCATCTACCAGATCCCCACTCTGCTTTCGGTTCTTTCCATTTATCTGTTACAATTGGATATTTTAAATGCCATAGACTGCTCTCATGCTCTTCAGCCTCAGCTTCTAAATTCGAGATCGCAGAAGTACACCTTCCAGGACACCAATTTATCATGTATGTACCTCTATAAATTAATCCCTTATCATAAAGGCTCTTAAATGCAGTTAACACAGCTTTATGATATTTTTCATCCAAAGTAAATCTATTACGAGTCCAATCGCATGAAACACCCATACCTCTAGATTGATTAAGTATTATATTTTGACATTTGTTAGTCCATTTCCAAACTTCTTCTATAAAATTAGTCCGCCCAATTTCTTTTCTATAAATCTCTTTCTTGGCTAATTCTCTCTCCACTACATTTTGGGTGGCTATTCCCGCATGGTCAGTTCCCGGAAGAAAAAGAGTTTCTTTTTGTTTCATACGCTCATAACGTGTCATAAGATCTTCAAGTGTAAGAACAATTGCATGTCCTAAATGAAGAACGCCAGTTACATTTGGAGGAGGAAGTGTAATGCAAAAACGAGGTCCATCAGCTTTTACTAAACCTAATTCACGTTGCTTTTCAGGACGAAAATATCCCTGTGATTCCCACCAGTCATATATCTCTTTTTCGAATTTCTGGGGATCATGTACCCGAGATAAATTATTAAAATCTATCATATTAAATCAAATTAAATAATCTTTATCTAAAAATGGACCTGACGGGAATTGAACCCGTGACCTCTTGATTGCGAACCAAGCGATATTCCACTAATCTACAGGCCCTTTTATTTTAAACTTACTAATATATATTTAAATCAAAATATCTAAAAATAATTTATGATTCTTCTTGAAAGAATCAGTTTTTAAGTAACCTCAACAGTAGAAAATATAGACTAAGGCAATTAGTTAGATTTAATATTCTGTTCTAGCAATAATTTCGTCTTGCGCACTTTTTGATAATTCTGTAAAGTATACCGAGTACCCTGCAATTCTTACGACTAAACCACTAAATTCACGGGGATTTTCTTGTGCATTACAAAGAGTTTCTTTTCCAACAACATTAAATTGTACTTGATAACCACCATCTTTTATAAAAAAAGTTTGTATGAGTGGTATCAAAATCTCCGATTTTAAAGTATTTGGATGAAATGCTAAAATTAATGAATTGCCGTTAGTCATCAAATCATTTCTGAGTTTTTTAACTGAATTGAGAATTGCTGTGGGTCCCTTTTTGTCCATACAACTCGTTGGACCAATACCATTTGAAAGAGGTTCTGTTTTTTTCCTTCCGTCTGCTGAAGCTCCTGTAAAAATACCAAATGCCAAGTGAAATGTTGTTGAATAAATTCCAGGGTTATACATTCCCCCTCGATAATTTGAATGTTTTGTAATTTCTTCACAATAAAATCTTGCGACATCCCTAGCTATCTCGTCAACATAATCAACATCATTCCCAAATTTAGGGACTTTATTCACAAATATTTCTCGCCACTCAGTACCTTTTCTTCCATTGTAAACACCTCTGAAATTCTTAGCTAGCATCTGAACTAAATCTTTATATGTAAGTAGTTTATCTTCAAAGACTACTTTTTTTATTACTGCTAGACTGTCTGCTGTTGTGGCTAGACCTATTAATTGAGGTCCAGTAAAGTTATAAATTGCCCCCCCATTAGTTATATCAAGTCCACGGTTTAAACAATCATCTATTGTTGCAGATAAGAATGGTTGTGGAGTAAGCTCAGCAATTGCCTTATCGAGAAAATACATAGTTTTTACCATGTATTCAATGAAATGACTAATTTGTTTCTTAAAATTGTTCCAAAGGTCTTCATATGAGGTGACTTCTTTTGTATTTTTAAGTCCATATGCTTTCCTATTTATCATATCAACACCATTATTCAAAGTTAATTCCAAGCATTTCACTACATTAAATTGATTTGCATTTGTCGATCCAAACGATTTATATGGGTGCTGAGGTTCAACACATCCTACTGGGGCATATTCTCGAGCATCTTCAATAGTAAATCCGCGATTAACAAGACCAGGTATCATAACTTGATCATTTAATAAAGTAATACTGGTTCCTTCTTTTATTGATTCTAGGACCTTTTTAAGAAAATTTTCGGAAGTATTTTCATGAATTCGAACACAAAATGTTGGCTGTACGGTTTTAATATGTGTGTACGCATCTAAAATAATTAGAGATAACTCATTAGTGGCATTTTTTCCTTCGCGATCCATTCCTCCAATTACTAGATTTTCAGCAATTGGAGGACCTTCAACAGCTACAACACCCTTACTAATTACATAATTCCATAGAGTTGATAACTTAATAAAAAAACATTCGATGAGAAATTGAACTTCCTCATTATCAATCTTTCCTAATTTTATATCTTCTATAAAATAAGGATACAAATATTGATCTAACCGTCCTACAGAAATAGCAAAACCACCATCTTCTAAACCACTAATCAAATGAGTAAAATAAATTAATTGTAGAGCTTCTTTCAGATTTTGTGCGGGATTTTCTGCGATATTTTTACAAATATCCGAGATTTCATACAGCTCTTTTTTACGTTTGGAGTCAATTTCATCCTCAGCCATATCTCTGGCTAATGTCGAGAATCTTTGTATAAATTTTTTGATCGCTTTCAATGAAATGATCACTGATTCTAAAAAAGTCATTTTGTCGTTGTCATCGGAAAACTTTTCTTGATTCTCCCTTACATGTGTAATTAATTCGTTTATTCCATATTTTAGTACATTTTGGTGACCAGGAAAAAAATGTCCAATCCCACTTGAAAGTTCTACGTCTACAGCAAAAACAAGCTTTTCCATAATATCCCTTAGGTCCGGTGTCAAATAGGACTGAAACCTTTCTTGGACTGTTTCTTCTTCATTTATCCAAAATGGAATAATCTCTTCTTTTATGAATTGTCTTTCTTTATCTGTTAATAATAGTTTCTGTACTGGACGAGTATCATACATATTAATATCTTGCTCTATCGTGTCAATTCGTGCTTCAGGAAATAATGGAGTTCCTACAAATTTAGTACATCGATTACCAATTATATATTCATCGTCCCATATTTTTATCGTCATATTTGTTAAATAATAGTCCATAGCCTTAGCAAACCGTATAACGGGATCTTCTCCTTTAGTCATTTTATAGGATTCTGTAAAAAATTTAGCTCTTTCAATACAGATTTCATGTGGGGCATTCACGACTTTTTTCTTCATTCTCAAGACGCGATCATTATAACCTGGAATGGTAGTTTGTTCTAATTGCATTTATATCACTAATTTACTAACTTTTATTAAATAAAAAAAAGCTAATTCATTAAATAATCGTAATTTCTTATAAAAGTATCTAATTTGTTTTATTTGAAATGAAGCCTACTAATCCTAAATAAATTTAGTTATATGGTTTTTAGTTATGAACTCTATAGAAGTAATAAATGTGGAGTTTTAAAGATGAAAAAGTAACAATGATTTTTGTCTGTGTATATATAATCTTTTTTTAAATTATTAATAAAAAACTAAGTATTGTTAATTATAATGAGAGAATTTGATGATACAGAATGTAATGGTTTTTACGATGAATATAAAAAGGAATCTAATAGCACTGGAAAAAAAATAGAAATTGATAGTGAATTTATCCCTTTAGATGAGGAGAAAGACGATGAAGAGCTTATTGCATTTGATTTTATCCCTAATGATCCTGAAAATAGTATAAATGATGATATCGAAATAGATTTTAAACCAAGGGATGAAAATGTTTTAGAAATTAAAGAAAAACATTTAAGAAGGAAAAAAATTGATGATAAAGGAGCAAAATATCCTATATTACTACTAATTAATGACTTAAGAGAAGAACTGTTGGTCTTCTTACCTAAAAAAGTTTTATCCTATGAAGAAAAACTTACTGATACAAAATTGAGTTATTATTTAGGTCAAAGTAAAAACCATATAACTTATGTCAAGAAAAATTATAATAGAAATTCTAGGTTTCAGCTTTCTTCAGATTTAATTAGCGAATATAAAGACTCATTACTCTCCAAATTTGGGGATAAATGTAAAAACGCAATTAGTTTGATTGATAGTTATGAAAAAAGAAATAATTTGAAAAAAGAAAATTTGCATATTCATAATTATCATCCAAACATTAAATTAGATTACTTCAAAGATATCACTACAAAAGAAATGGCTTACTGGCTTGGTTTTATTTATGCGGATGGTGGTTTATCCTATAAAACTTTCAAAAAGAAATTTATAAGGTTCTATTTTGGATTAGATATTAAAGATAAAGATTCAAGGGATGCGGTGCTTCGCCTTGCTAATATACTAGGAATTGAAGAAAAATATGTTAAACCATCCTCTAGAAGAAATATGCTAGAATTTGTGATTACAAATAATAAAATTTCAACGCATTTAAATAACCAAGGTGTTATAATCGGTAAAGAAAAATCAAAAAATATAGAATTACCAGATCTAGGTTCTAGACAACTAAATTTGGCATTCCTCTTAGGTTATTATGATGGAGATGGCACAGAAGGATCAACTGTTATAACTTCTGGTAGTATCAAATTTATTGAACAAATCAAAAAAAAATATAAAATGAATTACGAAAAGAGACATAAGAAAAGTGAGTCAATTATTAATGGGAGAAAGGTTAAAGGAGAGGGTTGGGATTTAGCATTAGGTGCAAAATTATTCAATGAAATGATGAGAAATTACCAAGGTAGTATGCCTAGAAAAAGGAAGATCTTTGAAACTCCAGAAGAAAAGTCTGAAAGAATGAGACAAACATGCATTAACAGAGCAAAATTGAAAATAACTGATGAATTTTTAGTAGATCTTAAAAAATTAGTATGGGAAATACCATTATATAAAATTGCGGAGAAATATGATATATCAAATTCAAGAATAAGTGAAGTTTGTAAACGCTATGAGATAAATAAACCTCCATTCGGTTATTGGAAAAAAAGAAGTAAATAAGATAAATAATAATCATATTTCTTAATATCATTTGTTAGAACGAAAATCAAATCGTAAAATCTTAAATAATTGAAAATAATAGAATTATTTAATGAATTAGTTTCTATTGACAAGAGAGTGTTGAATGCCCTATTCTTATATAACAACAAGTTGGAATCTTCCAAAAATTAATTCGAGAAATGAGTTACGAAAGTATGTTGTGCTTAAATTTATGGAAGAGAAACCTGGACAAGGTACTGGAAAGTTAGTTTCTAGATATAAGTACATAGTTGAAAAATTTTTAGATGAAAGAAAACTATATTTAATAAGACCTGCTCAATATAAGATGGGATTTGATTTTCAAATATGGATGGAGAATTGGAATAGACTTGATCTAAATAAGATGCCTAGTTATCAGGACATTATTCAGGATTTAATATACAAACAGGAGGAAAACCAAAATAATTTTAACATTCTCTTTAAAGCAATTAACCAAATTTATATATGTGAGGACGATGATCGCATCTTAAATTGGCTAAAAGAAAAAAAAATTTGTTTCTATGTTGGTGAAAATATTAGTGTCTTACTAAAAATTATCAAATGGATGTTTATCGAGCAAGATATAAGATACTGGAATTTTAGTGGTCGATTAAAATTAAAAAATTATATTGATAAAAGCTTTGGTTCTAGTAATCAACAAGATAACTGTCTTTAAATCTCGAGATACTTAGTTTAATTTTTCTGTTTATTGAGTTGCGTCATTTTTCCAAATATATAAACGATTAGTAATACCGCTTTCTAACATCCAAATTTCATCTTCCCCATTAACAAGGTCTAGAATACTTCTAACAAATAGATTTTTAAAAATAAACCTAATTTGACCTACTTGTACTATCATTTCTCTAGTAAGAGTAAAATGATTCAAATCTTCATTAAACTGTTCAAAATCAAATGATACTTGATTTATAATTGGATTTCCAATATGAAATATGAAACGTACAATTGCGGTTGTCTCATCTATAATATAATCCTCTCCTTTTTCTCTAATAAGTGAAACTTCTGCAAATGTTTTTAAATCATCTACTTTAAATCTACCCCTAACAGTTCCAATTGAATACCCTCCAAATCGTTTAGAAATCCAATTACATATTCTTTCAATATATTGAACTTCAGATTCTTCATCATTTTTTGGAATAGCATTAATTAATTCATTCTTAGGAATTCTATTTAAAGCCAATTTAACAGTATCCTTATAAAAAACCTCGTCTAAGGATGATCTTAATTCATTTTCATTGGTTAAAGGCATAAAAAATTCAAAGATCATTAATTTTTTGAAATATTCTTCTATATAACTCGCTTTTATCCTCGAACTTTGTGAATAATATGCTCTAAACTTTTTCCACTTAGAAAATTTTTTGAATATTCCTGAAACCAGGAATTTTCCTTGATCATTTGGAGCTTCTTCTAAAAAATGTCTAAATTTCTTTGAATAATATGTATCAAAATTATCTGGATTAGGATAGTTTGCAAAATTCTTAAAATCTTCTTTCGAAAATGCATCAGGCGACCTGGAATGATTCAATAAGAAAATAAAGGCATTTCTTACAGGTTGTTCTGATTCCTCAATATTTCTATCAATAGAACTCATTTTAATCATATCTTGGATTTAGATTTAAGCAAAAGATTCTTTTTGCTGATTATTGATTATATATTGAAAATAATAGAATAATAAATTTTTGGATTCCTTTGATTCTTGATTTATTCAATAAAAAAAGAAAATTATATATCTAATAATTTAAAATTAATAAAACGTTAATATTTCCTCTTTTCTCTGCATTACAATTAATAACTCTCCTAGCACCCAGAGTAATAATTTTGTAGTCTTTATATAAATTTTGAATATATTCATTATAGGAATTACTTAACATAAGCTTGCAACCCCGTTTATCCAATTTTTCGAAAACATCGAATAATTTCTGTTGAGAATCTTTTCCAAAATTTTCTTTAGTGTAACTTGTAAAAGAAGATGTTTTTGATATCGGATGATATGGAGGGTCAAAATAAACAAAATCGCCCTTTTGAGCATGCTCTAAACAAATTTCAAAAGAACCATGAATTATGTTAACGTTTTTTAATACCTTACTTACAGCAAATAGATTTTCTTCATCACAAAAATTAGGATTTTTATATTTACCAAATGGTACATTAAATTGCCCTTTACTGTTAACCCTATATAAACCATTATAACAACATCTATTTAAATAAATTAACCTAGAAGCTTTTTCTATATTAGATAATTTGTTGAACTTTTCTTTATCTCTGTCTAAAGCTCTTATTTTATAGTAATAATTTTTCTCATTTTCATGAGTCTTTAATAATTTTATCAATTCTTTTACATTATTTTTTATAACATTGTAGCAATTGACTAATTCTTTATTAATATCAATTATAACCGAAATTTTGAGTTTCAAATAAAAAAGAACTGCTCCGCCACCCACAAAGGGTTCAATGTATTTATTAAAATTTTTCGGAAAATATTTATACATCTGTGAAATTAACTGTCTTTTACCTCCAGCCCATTTTAGAAAAGGATGAGGGATTCCATTAGTTATGGTTCTTTTTTTTTTTTGATCTATAGCTGTATAATTTCGTGCATTATTGGAAAAATCTTGAGTTATTTCTCTAAACATTAATCTTTCCTTGTCTGACAATTATATTCCTCCAAAATTTAATCCGTATCTTTTCATTCTATATAAAAAAAAATATTAAAAGTACCCTTTTAATGTATTATTAATAAAGTTACATATAAATAATTAGTTATTAAATTCATAGTTTTTTAAATCAATTTTATGATTGAAAAAGTTACATGTAACTTTTTATAATATTATTTTATAATATTAATGTGTCCGACGAAAATGATATAAACGCCGTTTTAAATAAATTAGATAATATATCCATAGGATTTATAAAAATCGTAGAGAGCTTTAAATTAGAATTATTAAAAATAAAGAAAATTCTAAATTATTCTAAGGAAGAGATGTTTATTCCAAGAAAATTTTTTAATAATTTTTTAAGACCGCAATTAGAAAAAAAGAAAATACTGACGAAAAAAGAGATGTTTAGTATTTGTGATCAAGAAAGAAAGTATAATTCATATTATACTCTAAGTAGTTATTTACACATATTAGAAAGTAAGGAATATATAACATCTAAAAGAATTAAGAATGTAAAACATTATATGCTAATATCAAATGAATCCCAAAAATTATGAAATCAGAATTAACATCAATCAGTTATTATTTTCAAACTAAACTTTTTTTCTTATGGATCTCCATGATACAAGACAAAATTACTTTCTTGGAAATATGGTTTTATCATGTTGAGATATAAAAAACGTATATTATAAACAAAATTCAATAGAATTGATTGATGAAATATAATCTTCTCTTAATTATTAACTTTGAACTATTCTTTTAACAAACGCTCAATATTCTTGATTTCTATGCAAGGTAATGTTTAATCTATTAAATAAGATCAATGAAATCTAAATAATTTTAAAATGCTAAATATCCTTATAAAAAGAGAAAGAAATTTTAAATGTAAGAGTTATTTACCACGACCTTTATTGGCTCCAATGCTTGGTCGGGTTTTTTCTGAACCCCATCCTTTCTTATGTAAACCCCTCGCTCTTTTCCCAGCAGAAGTTAAACCCCGTGTAACTCTCTTACTATGTTGAGGTTCAATAATCCAATTTATTTTGGGATCCGATTTAATTACGGGGTGATTTGGATCAACTAATATTACTTCATAATACCAGCTTTTTCCGTCAGAATAGACTTTATAACTATTTAAAACCTGCATGTTTGGATATTTCCTTTGAACGCGTTCTTCAGCAATCCATTGGAGGTTTTTTCCCGTAGTATATTTAGAAACGCCCATGGCTCTAGGTTTTCTACCTCGTTTTGGGCGGACTTTATGCATTCCACCTTTTCTAATCCGTGCTCTCACGATAACGTATCCTTGTTTTGCCTTATATCCTAAAGTCCTCGCACGATGAAGTTTAGTTGGTCTTTCAACTCTTTGTATTGATCTACCTTTTCGATATTCTATTCCACGATACCAATGAGGTGTCTCATACCCTTTTTCATGCTTTTCGAAAGTATCTTTTACATAACTATATCCAGACTTCAATTTTTATCAGCACTTCTGTGAATTATTATTTAATAAAAAAATACATATTTTATTATTTTTATGGTTATTCAACTATGAGTTTCTAAATAATATAATTATACCTGAAAAACGATTTTTTATATCTTTAAATAAAATCTTAATTTAATCTAAAAAATTTAGATTTTCAAGATAAAATTTCAATTATTTTACCCGATATTAGACAAGACTTAAATGAAAAAATAATAAAGATATTTAGTTTTTTTAATCTTTGTCGAATATATGAAATTGAGGGAGAACTTTTTATATATGGTTTTCAAAAGGAAAAATCTTTCGAAAATGGATTATTGATTGAAATTTGGTTCCCAAAATGTGAATTAGATGAATTTTTTAATGTATTTGATTTGCTTTTTCAATACTTGGAAATTAAATATTATGTTATTTTAACAGATTTAGTTAACGGGAAGAAGTTATTAAAATCAGTTTATGGGAGTTTAAATTTTTTAAAGAAGTATAATCCCTTATTGAACCTTAAATGGAATGCTAAAGATAATATATGGATGAATCATAAACTTTTTAATGAAAAATTCGAGCCATTATATCCTGATTTAATCTTTGAGGATAATCAATAACATTCAATTTAGGGGTTTAAATATTTTATTTTTAAATCTAATACAACTAAATCTTCTTTAGGTGAGTAGGATTTTACAACTTTAGAATTAAGTATTTTCTCAACATTCCAATTTAATCTTGCGAGTTTAATTTTTAAAAAATCCATTGCGTTTTCAATAGGGTTTGGCTTTTTAGAAAAGTGATAGAAATGTAAAATTCCTCCTGATTTTTTCATTAAATAACATGCTGTATTAATAAAATCGAGTGATTTTTCAGGTAAGTTCATTATTATTCGGTCAGCTTTATTATGCAAAATTTTTCCTATTTGATTTCCTGGATCATGTAAGTCCTTTATATTAATATTATGCGGCAAAATTTTTCCTACTAGCTTATTAAGTTCAATATTTTCTTTAAGATACAGGTATGCTCGAGGATTTACATCGAAAGCATAAATTTTTACATTATTCAGTTTAGCTATTTGAATTGAAAAGGGACCTACACCGGTAAACATATCAATAATGATTTCATTCTTACTTATATCAAGGGAAGAAATTCTGCGACGCTCAAAAACCAATCTTGGTGAAAAGTAGGTCTTTTTTATATCCAGTTTGAAGAAACAGTCATTTTCTTTGTGAACTGTTTCAGATTTATTTTCACCCCCTAAAAAGGCTAATTTTCTTAACCTATAAGTTCCCATAATTTCACTCTTCTTCTCAAATATTGATCTAACATTTTTATTTACGCTCAATATCGCTTCAGCGATAATTTTCTTATATTTATTACTATCTATGGTGTAAAGAAGATTTGAATCATCAAATTCTACAATCACAATATCCCCGATGATATCATATGACTGTGGAATTGAATCTATATATTTTTCTGGAATCTTATCTTTTAGTGCTTCAGGAAGGGAGCGATGTTTATAATTTAAATTATGAATTCCTTTTGTAGAAATAACGTTAACACTAAATTTTTTTACAGCAAAAACAGTTAATTTATCTATAAGATCTTGATCTTCAATTAACGGGAACAATACATCGTCATTTTCGTATAAGATTTTATATTTAAGATTAATAATTTGAATATTTTTGAATTTATTCTTTATAGATTTGATGAACTGTTGGGCATCTTTCTTTTTCAGCCGGATAAACTTAGTCTCTGCCTTATTATTCATTCTCATTTATCTCTGTTACTTGAAACGTTATTGATAATTTTTTTCCGGGCATACTTAATTTTTCAATCAAATCACGATTAATATCTCTTGCTGCTTTTGTGCAGTTAATTAGAACCGTTCTTTCACATATAAAATTACTTTTTCGAAATACCATATCTTCTATATCCGATAATGATAATTCAATGTTTCCAAAACCCTCAAATGAATCTTTAACATCGTCTACTTCAAATATTATTATAAATTTTCCTCCATTCTTTATTTCTTCTTTCAATTCAAGATTGAGATCACTACAAGCCTTTGTAGCATTTACAGCCACAATACAATCTCCTTTTACAGTTACATTTAGATTCTTAGTAATTTCAATTGTGGTTTTATGAGTGCCTAAGACATTTTGATGGCCGTAGGCATAAATTTTATCTAGAATCTTCATTCTATTTCTGGTTGAAAAACTGTAAGAGTTGGGATATATCTTTAAAAATTGCAATATTTAATTTGAAATTGGATTTTAAAATTTCTTCTATTCTGATTATCAGATCTTTTTTTGAAAATTCAACAATTTCATTGAATTGGTTAATATAATTTACCGGTGATAAAATACCACATTTATCGTAATGTTGGCCATGGACTTCGAAGAAATTTAAAATCTTCTGTATCATAGTTTTATTAACCATTTCATCAATTTCCAGAATATCGATTGATTCATGTTGGCCCATAGGAAACGTTTGAGTCAATTCAAACGGAATAATTCCATAGAAAGCAGAAAAAAATGATGTATGAAGGAACTCCCGGGGAATAATTGAATTATTATCTATTTCTTCAAACCAAGTTTTTATACTGGGTGATTTTTCACCTTTAACGTCTAATTCAGGTAATAAAATTAAAAACTTTGCCTCTTTGGGAACTCTATAATTATTTCTCAATTTCAAATCATACCTATGAAACAGAGGCCTATTAATACTTTCTGGAGATGAATACAATCTTCCATGAGTTTTATATACTTTTTCATGAGCTTCAAAGAAAGGCAGGTTTGATTTAATAGATTTGGCAGCATTTACTAAATTTGGATGATTTCTTATTCGCTGTTCAACTAATTCCCATAAATTTCCTTCTTTTATAGCTTGGCGGATTGTTCTTAATTCTGAAAAGGATAAGTATAAATTATGTTTTGCTATTAATTCAGTTCTAATACCATCATCAAATTTTTGAATTTCTTTAGGAACATATTTGCAGCATATTGGACAATGACAAGGGAATTCTTCTAGTTCCTCTAATTTGCTAGTCCCTGTAGATAATGTGAAGTATCTGTTTTCTTTAGCAAAAAGGATGTAGGCAGCTGAATCCATTAAATCACATCCACATGCTACAGCTAGGGAGAAAAACTGAGGTAAACCTAATCCGAACATGTGAATTGGTTTATTTGGAACAATATTTTCTTTTACATTTAGTAACGCTTTAATCACTAGCTCAAACCTATAATTCAAAAATAATTTAACTAAACCCCCAATGGCAAAAACGCCGAAATCCAATTTACTAATTTCAATTGTACAAGTTTTTAATAAATCAGGATATTTAACACCATGAATTGGACCAAACCAATAAGATGATGCCCTTTTTCTACGATCAATGTTATCTTTTGCCCTCTGTATTGTCGTATTAATTTTCATTTTCGTTGTTTCATAATCATCATCCGGCTGAACAGGTTCATCCAAGATAACCGGAAAATCTGAGCCAATATCTTCTTGGAATCTCTCAATTTCTTCAGCATTAATTTCTAAACGAGTCTTATTATAGAAATACTTCTGAAAAGCACCACTATCTGTTGCTATAATGCCATCATATTTTAAATGTTGATGGACGCCTTTTTTTAGAACAGCCTCTCTTAAATCAATATTTTGATAGATTATGTAAGCATTCGTAAAAACACACTGAGCACCAATCTTTTTTAAATCTGATGTGGAAATAATGTTTTTATACGGATGAACTACCGGAAATAAGTTTGGGGTCATCATCCGTTTATCATTTAAAGTAAGATTTCCAATTCTTCCCAATGCATCTACATCCGATATTTCCCATTTCATAATTTTCAATTTATCGGTATTTAACCTTGATCAAAAAATTCTTGTAAACGATCTTCCTGAAACAACTTCTCTAACCAATCTACTTTCCCAACATAATAATTATCAACATCTTTTTTTTCAACTATAATACCTATAATAATTTTCGCTACAGATTCTATACTTAATTTAGTTGTATCAATTTCAAAAAGTGTTGAATTTATTTTTTTTTGAAGGAAATAATTCACGCAGTTTCCTAAAATCTCAGCTTGAACATTCTCCATTATTTTTTTTCTATTATAATTTTTTTCTTTTAATCTTCTAATTAATTCATCAGGATCACATCGTAGAATAAAAACAAAATCAATATATTCATTAGAGATTATATCAGAAAAATGACTTTCAATAATTAAATATTTATAATTCTGATTTTTGATTTCTTTGATTTTATCTAGAACAAACGGAAGGAATATTTCAAAATCAACAATATAAGTATCTCTCTCTTTATCAAATTCAAATGAAAAATTATCTGAAATTGCTAATTCATTTAAGGAAATAATTTCTGCATCAATTAAACATGATAGTTTTCGTGCAACAGAAGTCTTTCCGCATCCCGGAGTTCCAGAGATAATAATATTTTTCATTTACAAATTAATACTAGAGAATGATAATTAAAAAAATAAATGAATACGATGAAATTAAACCATTGAAAAAATAATGGGAAAGGGGGGCTTCGAACCCCCGACCTCACGGTTATCAGCCGTGCGCTATACCAGGCTAAGCCATTGAAGAGATGCTTCGATTCAAAGAATCTACTCTCCCAAGCCGGCTTTCCCACTCACAGATTAAATGTAAATTCAATAATTCTTTATTTTTTAGAAACTGAAATAGTTATTATTAATGTATATTTTGATCGAATAATTTAAATTATAGATACCTAAAAAAATTTTTGAGTATATAAATATATGAAATTTCCTTTTATATCTACAAAAAATCATCCAAAGAACCTTTGGTTCTATATTGTTTATCTTCTCCTAAAGGATCAAATCTAATATATGGATTATATTTCATTCGAACATCATGGAAACCAAAAAGCTCTTTAACCTGATCGTTAAATTGTAGAATTATTTCCTGTATTACTTCTTTTTGATTATATAATAATTTTCTTCTATCGAAACCACTCTTTTCTTTTAATCGTATTAAAATTACTTTTTTTTCATAAGAAATTTCGTTTTTAACGGAATCTCTCACGTTTGTTATAGCAAAATCCCTTATATTATTACAAAAAGGAAATCAATAGTATTTAAAAAATTTTATGACCTTATTTATAATAGGTAAAAGTTAATAATTTTTAAAATCTGAAGTGGTAAAAACATTGCCGAAAGTTTTAAATTTTTCCATAATTGGTCTTGAGGATTATACAATTAGCTTTGAGTCTTATTGCTCTATATGCGATATTCAAAAATTCTGCAAATGGGGAAAGGAGGATCCCTTTTCTATTACAATTAGTTGTAGTGATTTAAATCGAGCGAAAGAAAAAGTCAAATTTGAACAACTTCAGAAATTACAAAAAACGGAAGACGTTTCTGTTTCCTATGAAGAATTAATTAAAAAAGTGAAAGTTAATTTACAAAATATAATATCTCAAATCTGGAAAGGTAAGATAAAAGCCCACAAGGAAGAAATTAGATGTTTAAACTCTCGTAAGATTGACCCTATGTTAGTAGCTCAACAGGGTCAAGATTGGTGGCAAGATTTTAATATGACAATGAAAGTTATCAACAGTGAATGTGAAAAAATATCTTAACCTCTTTTTGGTTTTAAAACACTAACGTGATAAATTACATCTAGATAAATTCGATTGTAACATTTTGTAGACTTTAAATATTCAGTGTTGAATAATAATATGACATGTTTCCTTTTTTTCTGATATTTAATAAAATCCAATCTCCAGAAGGGATATTTAATGATATAATCATTGGTTTGGAGAATTGGTGCATTGCATTCAATAATTTTTTCTTAATCTTATGTCAATTTTTGAAATATATCTTTGTCTTCATTCTTCTTTTTATTGGGATTTTAACATTATCAAGAATGAGAGGTGTGTATCGAGATGTTCGGTTAAAAGGTGTAGAGAAAGAAGAAGATCCATTTATTAAGCCAAGATTAATAATGGGATGTCTGTATATTGTTCTAGGTTTCGGAATTTTGTTTAATTACATTACTTATTTCTTAATTTGGATTTTAGAACCTTTACCTGACAGATTAATATATAGTTTTATAGATTTCAGCGGGATTGACCCATTTTACATGAATCGTATAATTGATATTACTGCTTCTCAATATCCTCATGAAAAAACTCTATATTACTGCTTCTCTCTTATTTCATTAATGTCTGTAATTGACATATTTTTGAGTTTATGGTATCTAATTAACAATAATCGAATAATTAATAATCCAAGAAGAACATTTGAATTTTTAATTGGCGGTATTACTGGATGTATCTTATTCGGATTTACGCCTGGTTTTGTATTTTTCCTCTAATTTATTCGCTTTAATAAGTTTTTCAAGATCCCCACAAGATCCCATTTGTGAGCGAAACATTTAAATAATTTATTTATCCTAGTATTATTTGCATTAGAGAATATCGAGAATTTCAGTCACATAAAGATTTTTCAATCTTTTAAACGATATTTTAGTCGCTACACGGGTTTAAGTTTACTTGGAAATAAGCAATTTTAATGTATTTTGAGTAGTTTAAAATTATAAAATAATATGGGGTTAATAATATGGAAGTTGAATTAAATTTGAGTAATTTATCAAATTCATGTCCTGAGTGTGGAGGGAGGGAAATCCTGCTACATGAGAGAGGTGAAACTGTTTGTGGACAATGTGGTTTAGTGATTAGTGAGAGAAATGTTGACATTTCTCATAGTGGAAAGAGAGCCTTTACAAAACAGGAGAAGGAGAGTAGGGAAAGAACTGGATCTCCAATTTCAATTTTATTACCAGATATGGGTTTAAGCACAGTTATTGATAAAAATAATATTAAAAATCCTGATTTGAAAAGAGCAGCAAAATGGAACTCGCGGATGACGTGGGATAAGAGAAATATGCTTATAGCTACTACAGAATTAAAGCGAATTGGTAGTAATTTAAATTTACCTAATCATGTAAAAAAAACCGCCATTCGATTATATATTGAAGCATTTAAAAAGAAATTACTAAGAGGAAGATCCATAAATGGTATGGTAGCTGCTTGTTTATATTTTGCATGTAGAGAACGAAAAATACCCAGAACTTTACAGGAGATATTAGAACAATCATCTGTTCACGCTAAAAACGTACGTAGATGCTATAGAACACTTATAAGAGAACTAAATTTGAAAGTTCCTTCTACAGATCCTATTTCTCTTATACCTAGGTTTATAGCTGAATTGGATTTAGATGCAGATGCCGAAAACACTACAGTTAAAATTCTACAATCTTTTACATCTAAATATTCTACTAGTGGAAAAGATCCGAAAGGTCTATGTGCGGGAGCATTATATTTAGTTTGTAGAAAGAAAGAGAAAAAAATCTCTCAAAAGGCTATAGCGAACTTAGTGGGAGTTACAGAAGTAACCCTTCGATCTAGGTATAAAGAATTGATAAAATCATTAAATATAATGGTATAAAAAAAAAAATTATTCCTCTTCTTTTTTTAACATTAATTTGATAAAATCAGGTAAAGTTAATAAATATCCTTGAGCATTTGGAAGATATTCTTTTATTTTGATGAATAATTTACAATAATTCTCTGCTTTTTCTTTTTGTTTTAATACATCATTTCGAGTTTGTTCTCTTACCGGTTCAACTGGAATTCCTCTCATTACTGATCGGGCGGGGATAATTAATCCTGGCGGTACTTGACTTGCATTCAGTATAATTACTCCTTCGCCTACTGACACATCTTCAAAAATAAGTGATCCCTCTTTTATTTGAACATAATCTTCCAAAAAACATCCTAAAAGTGTTACTCCTGACTCAATTATATTATATCTCCCGATATTTATTGAGCTCTTCTGTGACCGAGTAAACATCATTACTCCATTAAAAATAGTTGTGTATTCCCCAATGTTAATTGGCGAATATTCTGCTCGAATTATTGAACCCGGCCAAATAATAACATTTTGACTTATAGTGACATCACCAATCAATGTAGCCATTGGTGATACGTAACTTTTTGGACTTATTTCTGGTTTTTTTCCGTTATATTCGATTATGGGCATTTTATTTCCACTAATAGTATTTCTGAGAAGGATTTAAAAATAAATGTTATTAGATTCAAAATATATCTTAAGAAATATAAACTTTTATCAAATATCGTTAAAAATAAGTTTTAATAGGATCCTTAGACTCAAATAAAAGAAAAACAACATACGGAAACTCCAGGCTTAGAATATTGCATAATTTTTTTATTGCTATTATTTCTGTTGTGTAAGGTGAAATTTCAATCAAATTTACACCTATATCTCTGGCAAATGATGCTTCATTATAATTGATTTTTCCTGAAATATAACAATCACATCCTTTATTCACTGCTCTCTTAATAAAAGTCATATTTGAGTTATCTCCCCCAATTATGCAAGCTTTTTTTATTATAGTTCCTAGATCTCCAATATATGAAACATATTCTAGGTTTAAATTAGTTTTTATCCTATGTATCACATCTTTTAGTATAATGTGCTTTTTATTATCTAAATACTTCATAGGAGAGCAGATTCTTCCAATAGGAATCTTCATCCCTTCTCTGTTTTTAACTTCAAATAATCCATCTACTTTAAAATGGAGAGCATTTACTAAAGTATCTGTTAATCCTCCTTCAGCGGCAATAAATGAAGAACATAGCACATATATTGAGATGGGCCATTTAGAAAGTAAAGTCAATTTGTTAATCAAAGTTTGATTAAATTTTTTAATTGATTTATTGATTAAACTGTGATGAGCTATAATTAAATTAACTTTGTTCTTCAAGGCAAAATGAATTGCTTCTAAACTAATATGAACCGTAAGCAATACTTTTTTAATTAATTTATTGTCTTTGTACTTTCCATATTGAATCCCTTGAGTATCAGAATTTAATCTAAAAACCTTAGGAGATATTTTAGTTGATAAATATGTTTGTATTTCTTTTAGATGCATCAAAACCATATAATTTTTTGATTGAGATGATAAATTTGTATTAATTATTAGGATAATGCTGACTAAAGATTTTTTAATTTAAATTCCACATATATAAATTATGAATATTAACAATTGTATCTTCTGTAAAATTGTAGATAAGGAAATTCCAGCTAAAATTATTTTTGAAAATAATTTAACTCTGGCCTTCTTAGATATCTCACCGATTTCAAAAGGGCATACAGTAGTTATTTCTAAAAATCATTATTCGCATCTAGAAGATATAGCAGACTCTGTACTTGTTGAAATTTATCTAATAGTGAAGAAAGTGGCAACATTAATTCATAAAAAATTAGAAATTGATGGATATAACATCCTACAAAACAATTTTATCGCTGCTGGCCAAATGATAAACCATTTTCATGTACATGTTATTCCAAGAAATTTAAATGATGAAAAATTATCTATTAAAATCCCACGAAATCCAGCTTCGGAAGAAGAACTTATCCATATCTTCAATATTTTGAAGTTATAATATGGTTTCTCATATTTTTTAATAAAAAAATGTAGTCTTTAAAAGTTTATTCTTAAAATAAAGATAGCTATGAAAATTAAGAAATTTTTAAAGAAAATCAGCAATAAAACTAAAGAATTTTTATTAAATGAATATGGGGGTAATCTAGTTGAATATGCGCTATTAGTTGGTTTCGGGTTATTTATTTTCTTTATGATTATAGGAGTAATAAGTTCTATTTTAGATTGGACTGTAGGATTGTCTGATGATTTTTGGAAATTATTTGGGGGTTAAAGTTTTAATTTCAATAAAACGATTTAAACCTATTCAAATTTAATAATTTTGTTTTCAATAAACTTAAAATTATATTTCTCTGCCCATTCTTCTAGATGGGTTATCACAAAATCAACATCTAGTTTTAAATGTTCTACAAATACGTTAAACGGTACCTTATCAGAAATATTTAAATATTTTTTAATTCTAAGATCAATATCTGATGCATTAGGTGGATTTTCTTTTCTCTTCCGTGCTCTCAATTTTTCTAATAATGGGTCATTTTTGTTATCATTAAAAAAATACTCTACTATATTGCTAATTACTTGTGCCTTAGTAGGTCCAAAGACATCAACTAGTTCCTCAATTAATCTCATATAACTTTTATTCAATGTAACCGTGGTCCTTGTAGTCTCGGTCATACTTTTCTTTAAAATTTTTTTTTATAATATAAAAATAGCAATTTTTATTTTTAAATTTTTGTGCTAATTGATGGTAATAAAGCATAAATAAGCATCATTTATATATAATTTGGGATTTATATGATCATGGAACGAACTTTTAACTTTAAAAATTAAAAAGTCGAAAAATTGTCGTTTCCAAACTATTTAAAAAAGTGGAGGAAAAAAATATGTCTAATAAAACCCTCATTGGGGAAAATTCTGACCCAGATAACTATTTATCCCCTATTCAATACAATTTAATTAGAACTCTAGAAAATATTGGGCCGCTAACTCGCAAAGATTTAGTTAAACAACTAAAAACTCCTAGAACTACTATCTATGATAACCTGATCAAACTTCAAAAAATAAAATTAATCGAAAAATTTTCCCGTAATGATGGTATAAGGGGTAGACCATTAGTTTTCTGGAAAATGAAATGAATAAATCACATTTTTTTCTTTTTTATTTAGCATCTTTTAATTATTTTTCAGGTAATAATATTATCTGATAGTCCAAGATTTCCATAGCAAAATTTAATTTTAAATAAAGAAGATAAGAAATTTTAATATACTTAATTTAAATAGATCCCAGCAAGAAATTAATCAATAACATTTAAATTAAACTATTAAAATAAAAATAATCTTAGTTTTTGAAACTTAATTTAGGTTAATATTATTTGCAATATTGCAGTCGAAATAAAGGAGTATAAAATCAACTTATGAGGAAAGAAAGAATAAATAAAATCAAATTTGAAAATTCCTAATTTGGTATATAATAGAACTCTCTTATCTTTTTTTGATATACATCTTTATTACTTCCTGTTTTATTCACACGAGGTCTTTTAGTAATTGAATCCCTCCGGAAAGTTATCTGCATCATCTCTAAAAAAGTATTAAAACCATCTCTTAAATTTTGAGGTGCTAGAGCTTGACCTTTCAATCCAGGAGTACCATCAAAGACTAGTATTGAATCAGCAATAAAGTCCTGAGTAATAATATCGTGTTCTACGACAAAACCTGATTTTTTTAATTCTTCAATAGACTTTCTTAATAATTGTGCAACCTGCAGTCTCATTTCAATATCTAAAAAAGCGGATGGTTCATCAAGTAAATAGATATCTGCTTCTGTTGATAAACATTTTGCTATAGCTACTCGTTGTAATTCACCCTCACTTAATTCAGAAAATTTTCGTTCTTTTATATTTTCTAAATTTAACTTATTTATTAATCTCTTTTTATAAGATTGACTAAGAAATGAAGCTGATTTAATATCTGAAATAAGTTTAGAAATCTTACCTTCTTCTCCAATTTTAATATACTGTGGTTTAATTGCCACTTTTAATTTATTATTACCTTCTTTAGGTAAATTTTCTTCTGGTAATTCATGCAAAGAATTAATATTATTTGCTATTGCGTTAATAAAAGTCGTCTTCCCAATTCCATTGGGACCTAGAATTCCTATAATTTCACCAGCATGGATTTCACTCCCAAAAGCTTTTAATTGGAAATTCCCTAATGAAATCTCAATATCATTATATGAGAAAACTATATCTCCATAATTAAAGGCAGATTCTTGGGGTGGTCTTTCGTGAAATATTATAGGATCATCTCTAAATCTTATATTTTCATCTTTTATATATCCATTTAAGTAAATATTAATTCCAACTCTAACACCTTGAGGATGCGATACGATTCCATAGACACCAGGCTGACCATATAATATAGAAACATAATCACTTAAATAATCCAAAATTGCTAAATCATGTTCAACAACTATAATCGTCTTGTTTTTCTCTGATAACCAGCGTATTAATTTAGCCATGTTAATCCTTTCACTTACATCTAGATAAGAACTAGGTTCATCAAATAAGTAGACATCTCCATCTTTGAGATATGCAGCAGCAATTGCAACTCTTTGAAGTTCTCCTCCTGATAAAACTGAGATCTCTCTTTCGAGTATTTTTTTGAGGTTTAATTTCTCTACAATTTGCTCTACATTATTACTTTCAGTATTTCTGCTTAATAAGTCAATAACTCTTCCAGAAACGAATTTGGGGATGATAGTAATATTTTGAGGTTTATGAATGATATTCACCTTTTTTTCTTCAAGATCCAAGAAATATTGATGTAATTCAGATCCCTTAAAATATTCAATTATTTCTCTTTGATCGGGAGAATTCTCTCCAAATCTCCCTAAATTGATTTTTAATTCACCTGATAATATCTTCAACAATGTACTTTTACCTATCCCATTTTGCCCTATTAATCCAAGAACTTTTCCTTTTTTGGGTATTGCCATTCGAAATAAAGAAAATTGATCAATTCCATATCGATATGAAAATTGGTCTTTCAGCGGATCAGGTAAATTAACAATGCTTATTGCATTAAATGGGCATTTTCTAATGCAAATTCCCTCTCCCGAACATAAGCTTTCTGAGATTATTACATACTTTTCGTCAGGACTTAAGATGATTGTTTTATCACCCGTTCTAACTCTAGGGCAATATTTTATGCAAGGTTTATCTCCTAAAGGACTACATTTATTTGGTTTGCAAAAATCCTTATTTAAAACAGCAATTCTCATAATTTAACACCTTATCATTTAAAAAAGCAAAAATGAAAAATATAATTTACTTACGTTAAATATACTATATTGCATAAAAGAAATATTTTTGTAATACAATATATTACCTCATTAAAGTAAAAGCAACATAGTGAAGAAAAATTGAATAAAGATTTCCCGGTACACTGGTTAGAAGATATTGTCGAAGAGATTTACTCCCGTAGGCCTGAAGAAATAACACTTTCTACAGGTAAGACTCCATCAGGCCATATCCATTTAGGAATATTACGAGAAATATTAATTTGTGATGCATTAAAAAGAATTTTCGAAGATGATGGTAAATTAGTCAATAATCTGTTATTTTTTGATAGTTTAGATGCTGCAAAACGATTTCCCCCCTATATAGACAAAGGTTTTCAAAATAAGCACGTTGGCAAACCTTTTGCGTTGATCCCATGCCCATATGATAATTGCAAATGTGAAAGTTATGCTCATCATTTTGGTAATGAATTAATAGCTGTACTGCCGGATTTTGGAATTAAAACAAAAGTGATTTGGACCCATGAGTTATATAAAACAAAAGTAATGCAGGAAAAAATTAAAGTGGCTCTCGAAAACACAAAAATGGTAAAAATTATCCTAAGAAAATATATTTTACCCACTCTAAAAAATGGAGATAAAGAAGATTTTATAGAGATGCAGAAAGGTTGGATGCCTGTAATGGTGATATGTGAAGAATGTAATAAAATTCAGCATCGTGACAAAGAAGGGTCTATTAAGCCAAATAGAGTAAAAAAATATTTCCAAAATGAAGAAGTGGTCTCATACGAATGTGAAGCTTGCGGATATTCCGGAAAAATTTCTATTTGGAGTGGTAAATTGAAACTAAATTGGCGTATAGATTGGCCCGCTAAATGGTCTTTATATACAACTACTTGTGAACCTGCAGGTAAGGATCACAGTGTAAAGGGGGGAGCTTATGATACAGGAATCGAATTATGCCAAACTCTATATGGATATGCAGGACCAGTTAAAGTTTCTTATGAATGGATACGATTAGGCGATCAAGACATGGGAACTTCTAAGGGGCATGTTTTTACACCAAAGAAATATCTAGAGATTGCAGATCCAAAAGTTTATAGAACAATAATTTTAAGAACCAATCCGACAAAACACATTACGTTCAGGATTGAAGAGTTACCTCAGTATTATGATTATTATGAAAGAATGGAAGCTCTATATTATGATTTAGAACGTACAGAAGATTCTGAAGAAAAAAGGTTTTTCAAATTTCTTTTTCCCTTAACCCAGGTATCCGAGGTACCAAAAACAAAATCAAGCAATTTACCTTTAAAACTTTTAACATTTTTAACCCAAATTCAAAATATTCTAAACCTAGATAAACTTTATTTAAAGGCAAAAACATTTATGAAAAAACATAATTTCGGAACTATAATGACAATACAAGAATTCGAGGCTCTTCTTGTTCAAACAAATAATTGGATTGAAGAAGTAAAAGAATTTTTAGAAAGTGAAAAAAATTCTAAATTTAGAAAAGAAATCATGAGAAAATTAGAGATTTTTACCATTCATGATAGTGTGGATGAAAACATAATTATTACAATGGGCAAAAATCAAAAAAAAGGACTTCATCTATTAAGAGAATATTTAGAAAAAACGGAAGTCTTAGAACCAGATTCTCTACAAAATAAAATTTTTACAATAGCAAAATCAGATTTGGATTTACCTCCACGAAAATTATTTGAAGCAATTTATCAAATTATTCTAGGTAAGAAAAGTGGTCCACGTTTAGGATCATTTTTATCATTATTAGATAAAAATTGGTTACTCGAGAGATTAAACATTTAGAATATCAAGAAAAACTAATTACTATAATAGGGTTAATTTAACTTAGGATTATCCTTCTGTACATATTTTTTTCACTGTATTTTCTCTTTCCTCTTAAATCTTTTTCTTTTCTTCTTTTCTTTTGTTTTTTTATAACATTCACTACAATAAGAAAAAGCCTCGGATATCATTTCACCACAACTTTTACAATGTTTATGTGGATAGATATAAATCTCCGATTTCTTTTTATAACGTTCAAATTTACTCATCTTATTCCTACCGATACCTTTTATGTTATTATTTCATTTTTAAAAAGAGAAATTTCGAGTACTTATAACTATAAATATCTAATAAATTATAACTTTTTCACTCCACTTTGATCGATCTTTATCTGAAAAAATGATACGTTCTTCAGTTTTCCAATTATTTCTGATGGGTATAATGGAAATTTGGAAGAGAATTTGCCTTTATCTTCTATGAATTCATATAATCTTTTTTTCAAATTAGAGAGAACACTATCTATTTTATCTGGATTAATTATGGCAAAAACTGAACCTCCGTCACCAGCACCTGTTAATTTCACAGCATACACATTAGGAACCTCTTCAAATATTTTTATTAAAATATTATTCACTAATCCTATACCATATCTAAACCCCGCTAGATTCATAACTTTATTCATTATTTTTGTATTTTCTTTAAAATAATTACCTAACAATTTCCAATCATGGTTCATTATTGCGAATCTAGACTTCCAGGATAATTCTGCCAGTTTTTTGTAATAATTAAGGATTTTCAAATTTTTTGTCATATAAAGTCTTCTTAATTTACCATGAACATCCTCACTTTTATGCATGATTCCAGAAAAGCATATTATAATCGGAATTTCATTAATTTCATATGTTTCACCAATTCTATCATAAATTGCTAATGGCTCTAATGACAAATCTTTATGATAAAGCTTACCATAATAAGAACAAAAACACAATCCACCTCTACTAATCACATAACGATCACTATAACCTGCACTTATTTTTAAGTCTTCGTCTTCTACTTTTGTAGCCATTTCAGCAATAGTATCTTTATTAATTGGAAATTCATTTTCTTTTAGGACTTCAAAATTGTTAAAGATATTGAAATGCTTGGCAAAACCGTATAGTACAGAAATAATTATTGATGTACTCCCACCTAAACCACTTTGGGGGGGTATCGTCGTGATATTGCCAATTTCTATATTAGATTTTAAAAATAATTGTTTAAACCTCGAGTTAAAACTTAATAACCTATAAATACTAGCATAAACTAGCTTACTTTGCGTTTTGAATCTTTTTTTAATTTCACTTTCACTTTTGGATAATATCTCTTCATATCGTAATTCAAAAGTATTAATTTGACCAGATTTTTGAACTACATATTTTTTTAATCTACTTTCGTCTTCAATTTCTTTAATATAGAAAAAAGCAGAAAGGGGGTTTTTTTTACCATTTATGGCGACAGAAGGCATCCAATAATCAGCTTCAACAGCATCTAAAGGATTTATTAAATTAATTCTTGCAGGTGCTTGAATTACAATATCAGGATTCAAACTAAACAAAAATTCTTTAACAGATTTTAACAATTGTATAACCAATAATTGATCCGAAATTTAATTTAATATTAGATTAATGTTGTTAATAAGTTTATTTTATTCCGTTTTAGGTTAAAATCTTTAACAATTTCAATATATACATAAAATTGGATGTAGATTATCAAGTTCTTAATTCTCGATTTATGTTTTTTTTGATTTAAATGTTTTTTTATATAAACCCAATAGTATGTTTTAGTTGAAAAACACTATGTTTTTATAAATGTAATTAAAAACAATTATGGTATGCTTAAAAAAGGAAAATTTAAGTTATTATCATATTTGATTGAAGAGTACTTAATTTTCTATAAAAGTCAAAGTAAAAATAAAAAACTTATTGCTTTTGCCATTATCGAAATTAAAACCTTTAATTCATTACTCTCCATTTTAAAAGAATTTTTGAAGAAACAATTAATTACATATTTTGCCTTCCAGTTAGATGTATATGGTAAAAATAATAAAGAAGTTATATTAAACTTCGAGGATTCAAAAAAAGAACAAATCCTTAAGATTTTTAACATTATCCAGCAAAAATTCAAGGAACATAAAATCCAACATCAATTTCTAAGTAATAAAGTATTAGAAACTAGATTTATGTCAATACTTTTGGAAGAAAAAAATTCAAATGTTTCTGTTTTAAATAAATCTAACTCTCTTTTTATTACAAATAAAAAGGAGGAGAAATTATTAGATTTCTATAAATTAAATCTACATTTGGTTGAAACTAAAAATTCATTTATTAATAGTTTCCTAAATCTTATAAATAGTTTTAAACGTAAAGGATATTTATTCTTTAATTTTAAATTGGGATCCGAAAATGATATTAAAATTGCATCTTGTTTTGTTGATCTTAGAGAATTTAATGAAACTAGATTTGAATTGAAAAAGGGTGTTAATGAATTCTTTAATATTGAGTTATTAGAGCAAGAAACTATGAAAATTAAGAATATTTTTAATTGTCTATGGAGATTGGGAATTACTGATGAGGTCTTAACTCTGGAGAATTCTGAAAATCTATTTATTAATGATCTTAATAACACAAATTCAGATTTTTTACAATTTATCAATCTCTTTGAAGAAAAACTACTTAAAAATGATATTAAATTTCTCAAACTGAGTAAAAATTTATTCTTTATCGATCAACAGTTTGTGTTTTTAATATTGAATAAATTAAACAGTGATTTTATATACAGAATTATTGAAAATTATCATTCTAAATATCGTATTTATATAACGATACTGCATGAATCAGATTATTACCAGCTATTAGGAATTAAATCAATTACTCAAATAGAAAAAATAAAAATTTTGCATCCAAATGAAATCCAAAATTTAAACTATGAAGTTTTTAAAAATTGAATTGTTAAAAAATCCCTAAGTCAATTGCGATATCTTGAGCAGAATAATCGGGATGCAATTTTACAAATGCTTTTTTCTCTCCGTGAAGAGTAATCATTGTATTAACATTTATCACTTTAACGTTATGAATTTTTTCAATAGCCTTCTTAATTTGAGACTTATTAGCGCGTCTCTCTACAATAAAGACTAACTTATTTTGCTTTTCTATAAGATCAAATGTTTTTTCAGTAATTAAGGGTCTTTTAATAAATTTATAAAATGTCTCCATTCTAAATAGTAACCTCATAATTATTTAGTTCATTAAATGCAGATTGAGTCCAGATTATTAATCTACCAGGAACACCACCAGGTGCTAAATTATTTATAGACAAGTTTTCAAATTTAATAATCTCCGTTCCTGAAATATTTCTCGAGGCTTTGATAATTCCAAAATCATCTTTTATAACTACTAATATTCCTTTTTTCTTTTTATACTTTCTTCCTCTTGTTTTACCTTTTCCAGATCTTAGTTTTTTACTTCTTTTAACCTTTAATAATTCTTCTTGGAACCCTAATTTACACAAAATGGAATACATTTTTGCGGTTTTTTTAATTGTTTGTATTTTATCATCAACAACTAAAGGAATATCAGGAATATTTTCAATACTATACCCTCTTTTTTCAACCCAATTTTTATACCCCGAAGCTGAAATTGCATGAGCGATAGAAATTTTATTTGTTTTTTTGTTTATTTTTTTCTGAATGTTCTTCTCGGTTTTAATCGGATGTGTGCGACGACCTCCTTTAGCAAACGGGACCCGTCCTACTTGTCTTGACGTAATAAAGCCCCCTCCTTTAATTCTTGGTGCACGGGAAACTCCATGACCCGTCCCCCAACCTTCTGCTGTATTCCTTAAACCCGCTCTCTTATCTCTTCCTTGAATTTGCTTATTTTTACTTTGGGAGATTGCACTTGATTCTTGAATTATATCTAATCTAGGTTTTGCATTAAATATCTTTGGTTTATCGATAAATCCCTTTTGTTGCCCTTCTAAATTATAAACATTAATTTTTTCCGTATTTTATCACCTTTATCTTCTTTGATGGCTCTCTCGACTGATAAAAGTTATTTCAGGCGTTTTTGTAATAAATGATCTTGAAGGTCTCATAGTTTTTCTTATTCTAATTAACCTTTTCTTAGGTCCAGGAATTGACCCTAAAATTAATAAGTATTCACCTCGAATTCTTCCATACCTTATATATCCTCCTTTAGGATTGATCTCTTCTTCATTCTCCCCGATAACCATAATTCTTTTATGATATTCAGTTCGTTGATGAAATCCTAATTGTCCTGCGCGGGGAACCGTATAGAGAACCCTAGCCGGATGCCAAGGCCCTATACAAGCAACAGCTCTCCTTACTTTACTATTCTTGCGAGGAAGTATTTTTATTCCGAAACGTTTTACAGGCCCCTGGAACCCTTTTCCTTTTGTTACCGATATCACATCAATCAATTCACCCTCCTCTAAAACATCTTTAGCTTTAATCTCTTTTCCTAGATTTTCAAATGCAAAAGTAAATTCATCTTTAACTTGATTTTTAGAATTCACCTTTATTTCAATAATGTCCGGTTTTTTTCTAGGTAATGATGTTTTATAAGGTTGTGTTTGAAAAATTCCTCTAACTTCACTGGTGTGATTAATGTTTTTTAAAATCTGATTTTTGATTTCTTTAGGATCATAATTATCTAAATTTGGTAAATTAATCTTTCGGGAAATATAATTATTAAAATCTTTTGTAAAAATTTCGCCAATTATAAATTTTCCATATTCATCATGATTATAGACTCTAATCCCGATAAGAATTAATGGTGGGACTTCTATAACAGTTACTGGTTTCATCAATTCTTTTCCATAATAAGGACTATTAGGTTGATCTTCGATATATGTAATATGAGTCATTCCAGCTTTAAAACCCGCAAATCCAAGAAAATTAATGTCATCAGAATTATCCAACCAATGCCTTATCCGAGATTTTGGCTGTATTGCTCTCTTTCTTGGAAGGAAAGCCAATGAACCGTGTCTAGGTGCATGTTTCTTACGGTGACCCATAATTTATCACTTTTTCTTTTGGATAGGAATTTTTTAAAATAAATAAATTTTTTCATTAGAAAATTCTCTTTAAAAAATAAAAGTGGGGTCTTTAAATTTTGCTATCAATAAAAATGATTAAATGGCATCAAAAGATCTAACTTTTTTTAATGAAAATGTAAATATAGAGGGTATCAAAGAGAAAGTTTTAATTATAGACTGTTATAGCTGCCTAGAAAAGGAGAAAAATATCTATACTTCTAAAATTTGTAAATTTTGTTTTTTAAAAAGTTTATTTAAAAATAAAGATCGCAAATTTGATTATATTTCTCTGCTACAAGATTCAATTATAATTAAGCCAAAGAAATATAATATGTTTCTATCCTATTTCAAACGTTTAAAAAAAATTAAGAGCACCAATCAAAAGATTGAGGATATTAGACTTCAAAAATGTAAATATAGGGGGTTTTCATGTAAAATTTTGCCAAATTTTCCATCTTTAAAGAAAATTAATGATTCTAAGTATTACGATCCAATTATAATTTATAATTTTATTATAAAAAGGTATGAGATGTTTAAAAATAAAAGAATTGATGACTCTATCTGCCAGGATTGCTTTGATTACTATGATAATTTAGAAAGATCTTTAATAAGAATTTTTTCCAGTTTAGAAATAATTGGAAAATTGAAAAACTGGCAGAATAATGATATAAAAATACAAAAATCTGAACTCTTCTATGAACTGCTTTTTTCAGGGAGTTTATTTCTAATAAAAAAAAACAGAAATAATAAAAATATCACATTTAGAGAAGATTGGGAATTATTGCATTCATATAAAATAGGAGAGTATAATATTTTTCATGTTCATATATATATGTTATCATATGAAAATGAGAAGAGATATACTGTAAAATTCTTTTTTAATGGAAAAGAAAATGAAGATTATTTTAATAACATCATCCAAGATACATTACAGAATTTAGAAATAGATGAGTTTGATAGACTTATTCCATTAGAAAGTTTATTAGAAATTTATAAAATAAAATCTACAAAATATTTAGATTCTAAATTCAAGTTTTCTAAAGTTATTCGTAATAAGATTGGCATTATCGCAGGTTTAACGAAATTAAATTTTAATAAATTATTTCCGTTATTGGTCGATGATTTTATTGAAGAAATTTTCTTAGACTCTCCTGATGATGCGATCTATATAAATCACCAAATATATGGTCGATGTCGAACTGAAATAAGATTTAATCTAAAAGAAGTTGAACGTATAAAAACATTTTTTAGGTTATATAGTGGTAAAAGACTTGATTTTGTTAATCCAACCATAAAATTTGTCATGAAAAATAAATTTTTTTATTGTAGATTTTCAATCGATGTTAATCCTATTCAAATTAATAATTTTGCTTTAGATATAAGAAAATTAAATAAAAATATTTTGACAATACAAGATTTATTGAAAAACGGAACTTTAGATCCTCTAATAGCAGCATTTTTATATTTTAATGTTCTCCGAAGGAAAAATATAACTGCGACCGGTGAGACTGATACAGGAAAGACGACTTTAATCAATGCTTTTGATTTATTAACACCAAAAGAATTTAGAAAAATCTATATTGAAAATATTACAGAATCGTTAAACCAAATTGTTTTTAAGAAACATCAATTAAAATACAAAGTTGACTCATTAGAAAGTACATTAGACAAAAAATATTCAAAGAGCAATTTGATTAAAACATTACTACACAGAACACCCGATATTATTTATCTAGGTGAAATTTTAACTAAAGAGGAATCAGAAGCAATGTTTCATTGTCTTGCTGCTGGCTTAAGAGGGTTCCAAACAATTCATTCCAAGAATTTAGATTCGTTAATAAATCGATTTCTATACCACTTTAAAATAAATAAATCTTGTTTAAGTGATTTGGATTTAATTATTCTTATGAAGAAAGACCTTTCTAAAAGAAGAATTATAGGTGTTTTTGAAATTAATAAAAATCCTACCGATGCCAACAATTTATATTCTCCTATTATCAAGTACAACCCTCAGTTTCAAAAATGGGAACCCATTAGACCGCTTTACACGGCAAATGTGATTAAAGAACTTTTAAATTACGAGGATCTTCCCAAATACAAATTTAATTTGTGTATGAAAATTTATATTGAAATATTTGAATACCTCTTAAGAACTGATAAGCTGGCTAACAAAGAATTAGTTAATTTTTTTCATAAAATTTCTTATTATTCTTTAAGATCAATAGAAGCATTAACATCTTTTTGGAATAAATGGAAAAAGAATCGTAGTTTAAATTTTTAAATTTATAAATTGCATTGTGACAAATTTATTAGAAAAGTCATTATTAATCGGTTTTGGAATTTTAATTTTAACAATTTTTTCTTCGCTAATAACACCATTGTTAGGAGAAATCGTTGAATTTAATAGGAATGAGAAGAGAGAATTAGAAAATTATATGAATTTTATAAATGAAATTGATCAATCTATAATTTTTGCTATTCAAAATCCCAATGAGTCTTACCTAAAAAAAATTAAATACCCGAATGGTATAAATATTAGTTTTTATGATCATTTTGCTGAATACGCGTTTTTTTTTGATGAAAAGGTTTATAACAAAATTTTAGTGTACAATGAAACGTTTTCTAAATCAAATTTTCATAATATACCTTCAAAAATCTACACATTAAATATTTCTTATAATTCCTTTTTTATTATCATAAAACTAATAAATTCAGTAATCGTATGAAATATATAGAAAAATATCTATCTTTTTGTAAAAAATTCCATAGGTTTAGGCTTCCTAAATTAAAATTTAAGGTATTAAACGATAGATTTAATAATTTATACAAAAAATTTTATGGTATTGATGAAACTGATATTAATAAAGCTAGTTTTACAATTTTCTTAGCATCATTTATTATTATAATTATAATTTTGATAAATCTTACAGGATATAATATATTCATTCTTTCATTAATCTCAATTCTAATTTCTTTAATTTTTGCTCATAGATTCAACTTAATTTTATATAATAGAATAAACAAAAAAGAATCGTTAATTAATGCTATGTTATATTTAATAAAGATAGATTTTTCTTTAATTCATAAACTTCTAAAAAAGAATTCTGATTATGCTCTAAATTTTATAACACTCATTAAAGACTATAAGCTTCCATTATCTTATGATTTTAAAGTAATTTTAAAAAATGTTCATGAAGGTTTGGCACCTGAAGATGAACTTATAAAGTTAATAACCCCTTCAAAGGATTTTGATGATTTTTTGAAATACTTACTCATAAATAATTTCAATATTGATTCAACTTTTATGGATGATAACGATAATGATTTAGAGAAGAAATTTAAAATCTTCTTGAGAGAATTACAATCAAGAATTAGTATAATTTTCTTTATTGGATTATTTTTTCCTCTTGGATTGTGTTTCCTAATCTTATTTCAATTAATAAACATGATTTTTTTATCATTATTTGTCCCTTTATTCTTGTTTCTTTTAAACATTTTATTTCGAAAATTAGTAAAAAAAAACTCTTATTTAATTGGTGTTTTAAATAATTATTCTAAGTTAGAAACAAAGAAGTTTAATGAATTTGTAATCTTTTTAAGGGGTTTTGCTAACAATTTAAAAAGTAATGCTTCCCCAGAAAAATGCTACATTAAATCCTATAGACAGAATAAAAATCAACTTATATTATTGAATCAGCCTATAAAATCTATAATATCTGGCCTAATAAATTTTAATTACTCCTTCAACGAGATGGTAGATGTTCTTAAATTAAAAATGAAAAATTTTCGTTATAGTGTCATAATGGATTTCATTCAAAAATGCATTAATGAAAATTCTTATTATTCTTCTGAAAAAATTTTAGATCTTTTAAAGATAATCTCTAAACACCAAAAAATGGGGGAAAAGTTAGAGATTATCATAAAGGGGGAGAAGTTTAAAATTTATTTTTTTATTTTTTTATTGCCTATCTTAATTGGGGCTATTTCTGGAATGATCCCTTTTTTCCTTTTAATTCAAGAAAATATTGACTTTGATAATAACATGTTTTTAAATGATATGAGTAATTTAATAAAGACCGATTATTTAATTATTATTTTAATAGTACTAATAACAAGTGTTTTAATTACATCGAATTGCTTCTTAAATGTTATTAATCACCAAAATAAGCCATTGATACTATTCATAATAACTCTTATCTTTATTTTAACTTTTTTAAGTTCATTCATAAATGTCATGACATTTATATAAACTGAATTTAAGCGTAAAACAATAAGTAAACAAGTTGTATAAATAAATAAAATCCTATAAATAAATTAATAAGTGTTGAAGAAAAAAGAATAATTTTGAAAAATGGAATGTTTTGAATATCGTTGATGTACACTAGTAATTCTAGTTTATTTAGAAGAAGATAAAATGGTATTAACAAAATCATAAATAATAAGAAAGAGATTAGCGTTATAATTATATCAACAGACATAACAGAAAAAATAAATAGAATTATAAAAATGCTTAGAACGAAAAATATTTCTATTAATAGTATATGTAAATCTAACATCTCCGAAGTATAATTCTTCAGAATATATTTAAAGATCTCAAAATTTTAGTAAATAATATATAAGAAAAAAAGCTGATAATAATTATGAGAAATTTAAAATTGAAAGGTCTCAAATATAATAAAGGTAAATACCTACTTTATAACGATCGATTTGTATTTTTTCCTCCTCAAATAATTGACATCTTATCATCAATTTACGGTGAAGGGGTAAAATCATTATTAGTTTGGCTTGGGAAAAAAACAGGTTGGACATTAATACAAAATTGGGAAGAGAATGTAAAACCTAAAACTCTAGAAGATTTAATAAACCAATTTTGTAATTTATTAAGCAACCATGGATGGGGCAGATTTGTTCCAAAACAAATATCCGATGATTTAATTATTATAAATCTTTATCACAATATTTCTTCTGAATTAGAAAATAAATCAAAATACTTTTGTTATTTTATAACCGGAATTTTAACTGGTATTGGAGAGTTTGCATTATATAGAGTAAATGTTAATGAAAATAATTGCTGTCTTGAAGATTTAAATTTAAATTTCTGTGAATTTAAAATTGATAGAATAAGATAATCGATAATATTACCACGGATCCCATTCTTTCGGATTTAACTCGTCTTTTTCGTTGTTTTCTAGATTTTCCTCAGAATTATCAGAGCTTAATTGATAGAGGTTGCCATTTATCTTTTGAGCTTCTTGAATTTGAGTAGACTTTTCTTCGAATACACGTAAGTCATCATTTAATATAAAAGATTCTTCTCCAATCACAACATCTTTGAATGCGGAAATTAAAGAGAGAAAATTATAAAATTCTTCTTTATTCATTTCAACTCTTATTGATTCATCTTTATTAAGAAGTGATAGCTTAATGATCCTGACTTCACCACTAATCTCAACAGATGTTATTTCAATATTCTCATCTTTATGTTTTAATTGAATTTTCCATGAGGTTTCTCTTGTTTTTTCAATCTCCATAAAATATTGTTCACTTCAAAAAATAATTATCCTTCATTAATTAAATAAAAATTAATTAATTTAAAATTACTCTGATTTTATTTAATTAAACAGCTAGTTTTAAAAAAAACAATGTAAAATATGAGAGAATTACTAGTATAATTAGAGGAGGTCTAATTTGAAATAATAATTGCGTTTTTTTTCTTTCATGATTATAGATTAAAAATAGCGATCTAATCTGATTTTTCTCTGCGCAAATATCACATAATTTTAAAAAGTCATCGAATTTGAAAAAACCCATAATATATATTTTCTTAATAAAAGAGACTATAAATATTGAATTGAAGAAAATTTTGAATGAAACCCTCTTGTGAAAAAAACTGTTACGTGTAAGATTAAAAATAATCAATAAAACAAAAAATAGTGTAAATAGTAAAAAAAATATGAAAAAGAAGCCTAAACTCATGAAATTTAAAGGATGAGTAGCAAAAATTAAAATCATCAGTTTTCCATCACTTCCACCTATTATTCTAAGACAAAACAATATAAAAGATAGGAAGAATGCTAAAAAAAAAAAAATAATCTTAATGCTATAAAATTAAGAATATTATTAGAAAAAAATAAAATAGATTCAAGAAAGTTTAAGAAAAAACTCAACACAACTGAAATTTTAAAATAATAGTTAGGTATTTTACGGAGTTTTATATCGTAATATAAAAATATAAACATATTAATAATAATATAGCTCAAAATCATAAATAGTGAAATAAGTCCCATTTTCTTAATAGCGACCTTCCCATATTTTTATAAAATTTTTAAAACTTCTCGCCTTGAGATTTTCTGATTTAAATCTAAAGATTCTAATTCGACCAAATTTTTTTTCTTGAACTAAATCAACAACTTTAAGATAATCCAAATGTTTTGAAACACTATTATAGTTCAATTTTGTCTGCTTTATGATTAAAGAAATTGTTAGCTCTTCATTTATTGCTAGAACTTTTAAGATCTTAACTCGAGCTCTTGAGCCTAACAAATCTTCTATAAGATCTTTTCTTAATTGTGTGTTTAGTATCAAATTAATAAACCTTTAGTATTTAATAGGTGTTCTATATTTCTTTCAAGTTTAGGTAAACTTAAATCGGAGATCCTAATTAACGCACGCCTTCCTTTTATTCCTTCACTTATATTTTTAATAAAAACTAAATTATTTCTTTTTAATTCTTGTAAATAAATCCACAATTGAGAATGAGATCTAGGACTTAATCCAAAATTTTCACATATAATGTAGTAACTTTTTAAAATTTCTGAGAATGAAATTTCTATATCATCACTATTACTTAATTCTCTTACAATTGCGAGAAAAAATGTTAGTTGTTTTGTGTTCATATATTTCAATACATCTAACGTCAAAAAAGGAAGCAGATCTTGATTTGCCAATCTAACACATTCAGCAGTAATGTATTTTAAATTTTTACTTTCAGCAATTTTACTAGCTCGCCACAATAGATTTAATCCATGTCTTATATCACAGGAATTAGAAGTGATATCCGAAATCATTTCAATTAATTTATTTGACAATACATTTTTATTTAAACTTATTTCAGTCCTATACTTCAATATATCAAAAATTTGCTCTTTGGAATAAATATTAAATTTTATTATATTTCTCTGTAAAGTACTCATCGTACTGTTATCTAAATTATTTAAACATGTAATATCTCTTACTATACCGATAAGGGATATCCTTTGTTCTCCATTTATGACACCTTCATTGATTCTTGTCAAAGAATAAATTAGATCATCATTCTTATTTATCAAATGGCTTAATTCATCTAATGCAATTAATAAATGTAAGTCTTGGTGTTCAAGAAGATCAATAAGTATATCCAACAGATCTTGTGAAGAATATCCTCTTTTTGGAAATTTCTTATCTAGAAGTCGAATAATTGTATTCAATACTTTATAACTTGTTCTTTCTTTTCTACAATTCACATGTAGAAATTTAATTTTTAGATTTCGTTTTTTTGATATTCTCTCTAATATAACACCAAATGACTTCACAGTAACAGTTTTACCTATTCCTGTTTTTCCTGTTATCAAGATTTTTCTCGAAACTGAATTTGGTTTAGTTATTAGCGCTAAAAAAAGCTGTGATAAAAGCGATAGTTCTTTACCTCGATGTAGTAATTTCTTTGGTATGAAATTGATATCGAGTTTGCTTTCATCCTTAAAAATTGATGGCTTTTTTAATAATTCTTCAAAATATTCCATGATAATGAAATTAAATCAAGGGATTTTATTATAAATTAAGAAAATAATCGTTTATAATAAAGTACAGAGTATTAATTTTTTAATATAATTTCTAACATTAAATCACTTCTCTTAAATCACAAATCATTGAATGAGTGAATAAATGCTATTCGAGTACTTAATGCTTCAAAATATTACTAATCTGAGGTTTAAAGAACATTGTTGGAGGATATTAATTTTCTAATTAAATTAAATTTCTATTAGTTAAGATAAATCTTCTGTAATTTCATTATCATATAATTAATATCTTATAGTTATATCTGGAAAAGGAGTTTCGTTTTTTCTCCTATTGTTTAAGACTATGAACGAGAAAATTAACGCAATTATTATCAAGCCTAAAGATATTGGTAAGAGACTCATTTTCAGAGATTTGTTATTATCTGAATCAACTGATCCAGCAATATTTAAATGTAGGGATATTATTTTATTCTCTAAAAACATAGTTTCGTTAAATTTTAGGTTAATAAGTAAATTTTTACTTCTCTGATCAATATCAAAAACGTTATGTGGAATGTTTATTTGGAGGATTCCTAAATTATTCGTATTATACCCCTCTCTATATATTAAAGTATTATTCTCAAAAATTATTAATTCAACACATTGGTTAATAAGGGGTTTTATAGATTGATTAGAGTAATAATAATAAAATAATCTAATTTCAAGATCTTCTATTTTTGCTATATTTTCTTTAAAATCCAAAATATTGATGAAAACTGGATTTTTTTCAACCAAAAGACTGTAAATGAATTTTGAATTATTATAGGTATTATGATTTATTAATCTAAAAATTAAATTATTATAACCAATTTTTAAATCCGTGATTGATGATAAAAAAACAGTTATTACCCCCGTATGATTTGTTGTGTAATTAGATTGATAAACTATTATACTATTAAATTGGATCTTGAAGGAAATCGTTTGATTTACAAGGTATAAATCTTGATTTATTGAGGAGTTGTCATAGAATTTTGCTTTAAATTCTAAATTTTCTCCAAATTTTAAACGATCTTCAAATCCAATTAATTGACACTGTAAATCTCGTTTTATTATTTTAATTTTAATCGTCTCTAAAAAGGTAAATACTGTATTTGTTGAATCGATTTGGAAATAATAACTAAAAAATTTAATATATATGATATTCGAATAATTATTTAAAGGTATATTCAAGAGATCAGAATCTATAATCCATGATTCTTCAAAATTACCACCATTGTCGAATTCTGAGGAATTCCAGATAATTTTATTAGAAACATTAAATATTTGAATTTGTACAAATGCTATTTCAGTATCTGTGTTGTAATTTAAATCCCAAGAAGCATTTAATTTAATGTTTTCATTTATATAATATACCTCTTTATCCGTTTCTAAGATATTTAATCTACAATAATAGCCTTTAGTAATATTAACTAAGAAGAATAATTCTGTAAATATAAGTAAGATCAATATAAGTGAATTTCTTTTCTTCACAACTTTTTCTCTAGTAAAAAGTATAAAAACTGAAATAATTCCAAAAAAATTTATTTTACTATTTATTTAATTTCTTAAGAAGAAAAGATAGGTATTAGTATAACCATGGGAAAAGTAAGAACAATTTTGATAAAAAGTACATCAAAGGAACTGATAAACAAATATCCAAATGTATTTACTACTGATTTTGATGCAAATAAAAAATTATTAGATAAATATCTTGAAATAGATTCAAAACACTTAAGAAACAGAATCTCAGGGTATATTGTAAACCTTTTGAAAATTAGGAATAGGGATTAAATTATTTTAAATGAATGTTATTATTTGAAATATGAAATTCTAAATAATCATAAAATTAGTTGGGATAAAAATTAACGAAGACACTAAAAAAATGGCAGATCTTCTAAGATCTGGTAATACCATGCTAAATATGGCTTGTCCTGTCTGTAATAACCCGTTATTTCGCAAAAAAAGCGGAGAAACTTTTTGTCCAATATGTGAAAAAAAAGTTTTAATCGTTAAAAATAAGACTCGCCAAGATAGTGAAACAATTCAAGAAAATGCTGAAGGTTTTAAAAATCAAGAACAAATAAATATTTCTCGGTATAAAGAAACTTTAATTTTATTAAAAAATGTCATTTTTGAGAAAATAAAATGGATTACTCAGGAATTAAAAACTGAAACACAAATACACTTGATTAAAACGTATAGTGAAATTTTATCAAAATTTATCATCATTTTAAACAATTTTCCATTTTAATAGTTAAAAAATCATTAAAATAAAGTAGTGCCTTATCAAGCAGAATAACTCTTAAAATTTTTAAATAAATTTTAAATATTTTAATTTATTTAATGCTTCTGCCGGGATTCGAACCCGGGTCCCGAGGGTGAGAGCCTCGAATGCTTAATCCTATTACAATTTCTTTATGTTGAAGTTAGTTTGACCGGACTACACTACAGAAGCATACATTCTACATTTACTAAAGTCTTTGATATCAATTTTAATAAATCCAAATTATTTAATAAGTTTAATTCAAAGTAATTAAAAGCTCTCAAAACGATTAATATGTTATTAAAAATAGTTATTTATTAGAGAATGATTAAGATTAATTTTATCGTTATGAAAAATCTCATTTTAACCCATAAAAAGGGGTTTTAATAGATTTACATAGTGGTCTCTTATGGAATATTCCGCGATTTCTGTTGCTTCAGATATAATTTTTTGAGTTAAAACGGCCTTTCCTGACCTTTCTCTTGCTAATAGTTTATCCGCTAAGTAAATAATAGCTCCAGTTAAAATGAAGGGATTTCTTCCTCCTCTATCCCATAATGGTAATTTTATTAATATTTCACGACATTTTAATAATAATCTATTTTGAAATTCACTTTTTGTTAAAGTAACTCCCTTCTTTATTAATCTCTCCCCTAAAGAGTTGTGATTATTGACAGTATTAATTAAACGAATAAGATAATCCTCACTCTTATGAGGTGTTGATTCACTTTTTAAATGATGTTTATATTTTATTCCATCTCTAAGAATCAATCTAGGGTTAACTCGATGACCGAAATTTTGAAAGGCTAATGCAATTTCATTGATTGTTATAGGGGCATTGTGATTTTCCTTCCTTGCAGCATGGAAAATACAAAATGCTATTAAAGAAATATTATTAATAACTTTTTCTTCATTTTTAATTATTTTTTTATAGAAATAGGCAGCATTATTACGGATATTTTTATTAAGATTTAGAAAAAGTGAAATTTTATTTAAAATATTAAAAATTCTATATTCTGTTTCATGGTTTTTAATTCTTAGAAATTGAGCATAATTTCTTTTTAATCTTCTAAATAATTTTTGCTCATTTGGAGGTAAAAGTTTTCCACTTTTATCTTTTAAATATTTAGAATTTTCATAATCAATAAAAGTACCTAACCCCCCAATAAAATCTGTTCTTTCTCCCAATGCTACATATTGTTTGCTCTGATTATTTTGATTCTTTATATCATTAAAGACAAATGATGATTCTTTAAAGAAATTGTTAGCTACTAAACCGCAATCTCTACAGATTTTTTCATAACTGTTAAGGATAATCTTCCCTCCGCATTCCGGACATTCTTCAAAATTATCTTTTTCATTTTCAATTTGACTAATTTTTTACACCACTAAACCTCAATTTTAATTTAAATAATCAATGCATAGATTATTTTAATAATGTAGAATGAAGATACCTTTCTCAGAAACATTACTCGTCTGAAATGTAATCTAATACTATAGAGAATGAGAGAGAGAGAGAGAGGATTAAAAATAAAAAAAATTGGATTTTAATAGGTTTAGTTTAGAGAAATGTTAACCAAATATGAATGATATTTCTTTCGAATCATTCGCTAAAAATTTAGATGAAAAAATGATTAATCGTCTAGAAATAATAGAAAAAATAAAAAAAATACCACATATGAATTGTGAACTAATAGATATTTTAAAAAAAAAAATAAATAAAATTATAAATGGAAAAAGAAACATAATGTACTCTGATGTCATTAATCTAATTATAAGAGAAGGATATGATGGAGAAAATTATAAACAGATAATAGTGTGGTGTAATTATAAAATCAGGTTAGGCGAAACTTTTTTAGATGTAACCTAAAAAAGAATAAGGAAAGGTAAAACTGATTTATGATTAATATATTAAAATTTAGTTTCAACTCAACTTAACACGAAGGAAATATAAATACTAAATTATAATAATACGTATTGATATATTTAAATAAAAATCAAAAGAATTTTTTGTTTAATACATAATCTTTACTAATATTATTCAAAAGATTGATTGATTCTTGTTATAATTTAATATTTTAGGTTGATTTTTCAATGGTTAGATTCACAGCAGATCATAAAGTTTATATCAAACTTCTTTATTGGGGGATGGCAGGATCAGGAAAAACAACAACCGTAGATACACTTTATAGATATACAAAAGAAAATGAAATTGATATTGAACCCACAGGAAATTTAACGAAAATATCAATGGCAAGTGGCTCAACTTTATATTTTGATAGGGGAATATTTCAATCTACTAAACAGAAAAGTAGAGGAAAAGTATTCTATCATGTATATACTGTTGCTGGCCAAAGGCGATTCTCTCCGTTAAGAAAAAAAATATTTAAAGGAACAGATGGTGTAATTTTTACTGTCGACTCACAAACTCATTTTTTTGAGGATAACATCGAATCTCTAAAGGAGTTAAAAAATGTTACTAGAGGAAAGCTAATTAAAGAAATCCCTCTTATAGTAATGTTAAACAAACAAGATCTTTCAGAAGTTATAGTCGAAGAAGATTTCAAACAAGTTCTAAAAGATGAAAAAATTTGGTATGAGCCTGATCATGAATTATATAGATGGAATCCAATAATTTATAAAACGTGTGCTTTATATGATAAAAGGAAAAATGTTTATCGAAGTTTTTCCGAATGTGCTAGAAGAACAGGATTATACCAAATTTATGGAGATGGAGCAGCCCCAATTGGAGACAATTTTAAAGATTTTCGAGAACTTTAGTAGATTCGAATTATCAATTAAAATAGCATCAAATATTTCATTTAATAATGTATTGTCTTTTTCTCAAATATTTTTTTTAATCTTTCGCTATAAAATACTAAGGAGTTAATTAAGGTTGTAAAGCATCGATGAAAAAAAACTAGACAAGGATGATCTACTATTTTCGTAGAAATGATATCTTATAGTTACCTTGAGATTTATAAAAACCTTAACTCCAATTCAATTAAAAACTTAAATAAAATAAAAATATAAAAATTTAGCTTCATTCATAATATTATAATTTAAATTTGTTTGATGTAGATAAAAATGGGTTTATTCAATACTATTAAAGAAGATTTACCAAAGCAATTCTCAATTTTTCAATTAATGAGTATTTTAGGAATAGATGCTTCTGAAGAACGTAAAGTAAGGAACTTGTTGAAACAATTCTATTTACAAGGTTATGTAAGAAGAACCTCCAAGAATATGTATCAGAAAGTTGAAAAAAAAGATACATTTTAAATGTCAATTATTTATTTTAAGAATAATATCTACTTGTGGAAATATAAATTTAACTATTTGATTGAATGAATCTATTACCCCAGCTCCATTTAACGCTGCTGTTTCTTTTATTGAAAGATGTTTAAACCTATTATAATTTATGTGAGATAAAAATTGTTCCCCCTCTAACTTTTTTATACCTAATAAATCATATTTATTCAAAGAAATTACTATAGGAATACTATAAATTTCAGTGCCAAATAAAACTTCTAACTCATTCCAGGATCTTAAGTTATGTTTTAAATTCTCAATCTGAGAATCAACTATAAAAATTATTCCATCCACTCCATTTAATGTAGCTGGACGTGTACTCGCATAAAAATCTTGACCTGTTGACGAATAAATTAAAAATTTAATACCCCACTCGGTTCCTTTAAATTGTAATACTCCAAAATCAAAAAATAAAGTACGTCCGACAGAACTTTCTATTGACTTTATACTATTTTCTTTATTGAAATAGGAGAAAAGTGATTTAATCGAGGTGGTTTTACCTGACATAGCTGGCCCATAATAAACTATTTTAACTTGTAGCGTTTTATTTTCAAAATCATAAATCATTTTAATCTCTAACCCCATAATGAGACTATTTTATCACCTAAAAAATTCTTTTTACTATCTTCAATTAAATGTGAAAAAGATTCCCCCCATTCTTTACTTATAAATGAGATAATTCTTTCTATTGATGTTTCTTCATAATCTATTGTTTCGAAAAGGGTTTTACTCCCAATACCCGTATAAATCCCCACGTTATTTAACAAATTTAATCGAGATAAAATAAAAAAAGCTCTTTTTGAACCAGAATAAAAATTTTGAATTTCTCTTTTAAAAATATTCTTCTTTAATTCAATTTTTTCTTCTTCAAAATCTAGTAATGTAGTAACAAGATCATTATCGAGATTCTTTACTGTTATTTTATCAGTTAATACTCTTTTCATTTTATTTATAGACTTTTCTGTATCCAGAGATATTTTCTTAAATATCTTTTGTTCAAATGTTAAATCTATTGATTTTAAATCAATTCCTTTTAATTCTATAGATATATTGTTAGCAAGAAATGTAATGAAAATCAATTTTTCAGATTTTTGACTAATTAAGGTTTTGATATTAAAAAATTCTTCTTTTTGTTCAGGAATGACCAATCCGATAAGCCATGAATTAATATTATCAAATTGGTTTAAGGCTTTAATTGATACATTACAATGGCACCTAATATGTGCTCGTTGATAATTATAATCAATATTTTCGTTTAAGATTAAATCTTCAAATTCTTTTGTTGAGACAAAATCAGTATAAAAAATGTAATCTTTTCGAAAATGTATTAATTCAGATAATTCAATTAAAAAATTATCAATATCCTCTGAATCTTCACCCAATACAATAATTGGAACTCTTTCCAATAAACAATATAAAATCACAGAATTATAGCTGCGTTTTAGTTTATCTAAAAATTTGAAGAAATTCATACTAACACCAATTATCTAATTATTAATTCTCCTAACATTCTTTTTATATCGAAAGTTCTATGTTCTTGAATTTCAGATGCTTTTTTAATAAGCATATCAATTTTGTTTGAAAATTGGGGGAGAATAAGTCTTATCAATCCCAATTTTTGCCTCAATTTTCCAATTTCGGTACTGAAAATCGCTTTTCCTAAACCATCTATAAATTGAAAAGAATTTTGGCAATCTAATAATATTCTTTCTGCTCGCATTTTTTTTAATAACCATGCACATCTATTAGCCGTTTGAAAAAGGGAATAGCTCATCGCAGAAATTTTATCTAATTCCTCTGCGTCTAAATTAACATTTTTCAATAATTTAGAAGCTATAAAGCCTCCTTCAATTGTTACAAAAGCATACTTTAAATCTGGAATTGTTAAAGATATGTTATTTAAAACCCTTCTTAATTCTAGTGATGTATTTTTAGAAAAACTTAAAGAAAAAGAAGAGAGTTTCATATTAAAATCTTCATTTTCTTTAACTTTGAATCCTTCGATTATATTTTGTATTTTTTGATTATTAAACTGTATTAAAGGAGGTTTAAAAGATTCTCCTGATGTTATTAGGGTTGTTTTAATTTTTTTTAAACATTCACTAGTTTGTAGAAATATACCTCCAAGGTTGGTATTTGGTTGTGCAGTAATGGCTATAAAAAATTCATGATTACTCTCTATTATGCCTTGTACTTCTAATATTTTATTTAATGATGCATGTAAGGGACTATTCAATGGAGCTATTAATATTTTCGCCTTTTTCCCTTCTATAAGAATATACTTTAAATCATTTGGATGTAAATGTATTCCAACGTTAAAAATTGCACTTGTAGCAGAACTAACGTTAAAAATTTCATCTTTAGAAAACCATACTCCAGTTGATTGAATTGGATTACCATCTCGTTGTGTTAAAACAGCATTCTCAACTCCTTTAAGCTGTTTAATTTGATCTAAATGGATTCCAATTTTTTCTTTTAAATGCATTTTAAACCTATTTATCTATTTTTGAAATGTTATCTTTTTGTTTTAAAAGAGATTTTTAAACTACGAAAATTTATAAAGTGTCCGCATATTCTACGTTGGCAAACAAAAAAATTTATAATATATTGTGCTTTTATTTATATTGGACAAATCGCGTCTTTACCGGTGTAAGCTTGGATTGCGGTAAATAACCGTTAGATGAAGAGTTAAATCAAAGATGCGGTAAAAAAAATGTGGTTACTGCCGTAATAGCTGTAACTGAAGTAAGTTTATTTAAGAACCCTGAGAAATAAATAAAATTCCAATTAAAATTAAGTTCTTGCAAAAGACTTCTATAACATAAATTCCGGTTGATCCTGCCGGACCCGACTGCTATTTGGGTGAGAATAAGCCATGC
>JAHLWT010000254.1 GCA_019057775.1 Promethearchaeota archaeon | reverse complement strand
CTTCCATATAAAAAAAGGGGTACATAATTCCGGTAACAATCCATAATAAAACAACAATAAATGAATTGTAAAAATTATGCTCCTTAGGAAACCTTCTTTTTAATTTGATGGCGTAATATAATTGACAAAGTCCCATTAAAATAAATAAAATCGTTATGGGTAATGTGATTAAAGTAAAAACCATTGTATTCTAAATAAAAAATCATCGATATAAAAAATAATTTGTGGAATAAGTTTAAGTTAAACGGTGGTGTTAAAAAAGTTAAGAATAAATCTCTTTATGTTCAATCCGAATGGAAATCTGCTTTTCAATTAAAGCATGAAGGAAAATTAAAGATTATTCCTATATTTCAAGATGTAAAATTGATTCCCAACTTGCTAAAACCATTCTTAGGGATTAAATTTAATGAAAAATTTTTTGATAACTTCATTCAAAACCTTTATAATGAAATTCTAAGAGAAAATTAAAAAAATAATGGAATAATAAAAAAATTATATGATTAATAATTGTTCTGAAATCTTATTAATATTTTTTATTTAAATGTATATATTCTAATAATATTTATAGATCATCTTGGATAATAAATTTGAGATATGAATAGAAACTAAATAAAGTTTCAAATTATTCAAGATATAATTTCTACTGGAAAAGTCAAAAGTGAATTTTCTATGAACGAGAAATTGGAAAAAAAACTAAATGAACAAAATGAATTTCTAAATTTTTATAAAAATTATTTTATTGACTATTGGGAAATAAAATATAAATATATTAGTAGAAATTGAAAATATTGAAAATCAAAAGTCAAAGTTAGTGGATGTAAATGATTTTAATACTATTCCCCAGTTTAGTTTAAAATTTCTTTCAATGCTTAAATTCGACTTACATTTTATGAAATTCCAAATAATTGAAACTTTATTTAGCTTTATATTTGCTCTTGAAAAACAAGATGATACTGACCTTTTTTATAATATTTCATTTCCGGGAGAAAAAAGTCAGAGGAGTGTGGCTGCTTATGATAAAATATCGAGTTTAAATAAAAAACACATAATAGATGAATATTTTAAGAAAAAAATTGAAAAAATTGAAGTAGATAACCAATTAATCCCATTTTGGCAATATTTATTCTTTTTTAATGTTGATGTCTCTAAATTTGAAGAAGAAATTGATAAAATTGAAGAAAACATTATTACTATTTTATTTCAATTAGCATCAACATTTACCGATAGAGATGACTATAGTGCATATAAACATTCATTAAGATGTTATAAATCTTCTCTAAGACTTTCAATCAAACCCGGAGGATCAGATAGGTTTATTCCCTTAGGATATGAAGAAGATATAATGGTCTTCTTAACTAAAAAGGTAAAAGATAATGATACTCTTATCAATCTTACATTTAAAGCCTTTTCTGTCGAAGAAGATTTTTATTACATAGAAAAAACAATAGAATTACTAAAAAATATTTTAAATACAAGAAGGGCTTATTTTTTCGGTGAAAAACTTAAACCTATTAATTATTTTAAAGAGATACAACGAAAGTTTTTACATGAAAAACACTCAATCTTAAAATTCTCAAAATCTACAACTTCACTTAATAGAATTTTTATACAAGGATTAAATGCCCGTGATCAAGGAATGCATGCTAAGGCAATTTCTTATTTTGAAAAAATCCTTCAGGTTGAAGAACTTCATTACGAAACAATATTTCAATTAGGATTTTGCCACTTTTTAATTAAAAATTATGATAAAGCAATAGAATATTATGAAAAATATATTAAAAATACAGTTGCGAAATACTGGAAGCAAGGTTTATTTAATTTAGCATTATGTTATTTTAAAAAAACTGATTTTCAAAAAGCTGAGAAAAATTTAAGAAGGTATCTTAAAAAATATGAAAAAGAAAATGATCAAATTACTAATGCGGCTCGATTTTTATCAGCAGATATTAACCTTATACTTAATCAACAATACTTTTCTAAAAATGGGAAAAATAGGTCTAATTATATCAAAAAAGCTGAGAAATTATTAAGAAAGACTGAGGAAATAGAGTTTCGCCATCCTGAAATATGGTTTAAACTCGCTTTTCTAAAAGACACTATGAAAAAATTTAAGGAAAGTAAAAATATTTATAAAAATATTCTCGAAATTGATTCTAATAATTTATTCACTCTTCTTAATTTGGCAAAGAATTATTATTTAGAAGATAAATTAGAAAAAATGGAAAATCTACTTCAAAAAGCATTACAAATTAATGATAAATATTTCAATACATGGAATGGAATCGCAATGTTAAAAGATAAACAGGGAAAGATGGAGGAATTTTACGAAGCATGTAATAAATCATTAAAATACTGTTCTAATGATGAGCAAAGAAAAGGAGCTTATAATAATTTGGGTTATTATCATAAATCAATTGGAGATTATCAAAAAGGATTTGAATTTTTCGAAAAAGCTGTAGATATTGATAAGAAATTTGGACATGCCTTTCTTGGTTTATTAGATTGTTTATGGGAGTTAAAAAAATGTCAAGAAATTATAGAATATACAGAAGATCTTGACTATACAATGATTAATGCTCAATTTCTTAATTTGCGGGCGTATGCTCTTTCTGAACTTAATGAATTTGATAAGGCTGAAATAATTATTAAAAGCCTTATACCAATAATTAAAAAAAATAATAGACTATTTACTAATTTCCATGATACGATGGGTGATATTTATAGAAAGAAAGGAGATTTAAGAAAGGCTATTGATTTTTATCAAAAGGCTTTAGATGATAGTGAAACTGAATATAATTTTTTGGTTGAAACTAAGAAGAAACTTGAAAAGTGTAAGAAAGAGTTAGATTCGGAATAATAAGAAAAAGAATAAAAATCTAAAAAATCATCTTTTCCTGAATTATATCCCAAGTAATTCTCTTAATTTTAATGGAATCTCCTTTTCTTCCGCAAATTTAAATAGATCGCATAAAAATAATTTAAAATGAGGTAGTCTATTTATAAGATCTTCAATTCTTAATTTATCAATTAAAGATCGAAGATTTCTAATTGAATAACTTTTCCCAACTTTTCCTAAAATCCTTTTCAAAAGACGCTTTTCATAAGATTTTTCACCAGGATTCTGGGGTAATTCTTCTAATTCTTCAGGATTACAAAGCTCCTTTATTTCTTTAATAAAATTTTCATCCTTAATATTTAATTCTTCAAATAAAAGGTCCAAATTCGTTAAAAAAACCACATCTCCACCATACTTGAAAACATGGATTATAAATCGTTCTTTGTAATCTGGAATATTATGGGCTGGTTCGATTCTTTCTATTATATTGTATATATCCTCTCTTAATGTAATTAAATTTGTATGATCTAAATTATTGGTAGTCGTAGGATGAAAGTCTGGTAATAAAAAGCAAATAATATTAGGATCTGATAACCTTTTAAAATTATTGAAAATAATCTGATCACTTAAGAGTTTTGATTTAATTCCTTCCGATATTACTTCAAAATTGATATTTGGGAAACAAAATTTATATCTTTTAGTTATCCTCTCTTCTAAAAAAGTTTTTTCAGGCTCTCCTTCAACTAATATTCTGATTGTCTTCCTACATGTAGCCATTAAGAGGATTCACCATCTTATAGAGAATCAGACGAATGCGTTGATACTACCGTATTCTTTTCAATGTCGTTTAGAGCTTTCATAGTTTCGATTAGTGCTTTATCATCTGATAATTGTTTAACTTCTGTAGCTCCACTTTTTCTTTTAAAATAATGAATCATCTCCAAATCAAAATGTCTCAAACTTTCGGAATCGTGGGTTAAAAAAATAATCTGTGTATCATCACTGGCAGCAATTGAGAAATCTACAACATAATATCTCAATGCAGGGTGGATTCCATTTTCAGGCTCATCAAGAATTATCAGAGTAGGTTTTTCTTTATTTAAAAGAATAGTTAAAATACATAATAACCTTATTATTCCATCTGAAGCCTGATCTAAGGGAGCATATCTCTTATGCCAACCTTCTTCCGAAAATGTAAGTTGTGCTTTTCCTTCCTTATTTATTGTTTGAACGGTTAGATCCTGAAAATTAGGGATTAATCTGACTAACCATTCATTTATTTCATTGAATATTTCTGTCTGCTGAAAGTTTAAATTCAATAGTACTTTCATAAGGTTTTGAAAATCTTCAGATAATATAATTTCATCAGAAATATTTGATTCTTCACATATTTTTTTCTTGTCATATATATTAAAATCATAAATCCTAATATTATTCCAAAAATCATAAAATTGATTTATAATTTTCATTGAATTATCGTCTAACTTTTGAAAATGCTCTTTTCTTAATATACTACTTGTTATATATTCTATAGCTCCACTATAATTTTGTTCTTTTACAATTCCAAATCCCATAAACGTCATATTGCATTCTAATTTAGGAAAATCACCTTTAATTATTTCCATTGTCGTCTTTAATATTATATCTCTGTCTTTTTCCTGCATTATTAAAAAAGTTTCATTTGCCCAAACTGATTTAGTATCATGTTTGGTGAAAAATTCTGCAGAATATTTATATAAATAATCCCCAATAAGAACTTCGAGTTCAAAAATTAAAGGTTGATCTATGCCTATTCTGAATGCTTTTTTCAGGAAATTCAAGAGAAAAATGTAATCATGTTTCGCACTTTTTCCATTAAGGATGCTTGTCAATTCTCGAAAAAATATTAAAAAATCTGCAATCGATGATTTTCCAGAAGCATTAGGTCCTACAAATACATTACATCTATCTAAATCGAGTTTTACCTTATTAAATACTCTATAATTCTCAAATTCAATTTTTATAATTTTTCCTTGTTTCATATTCAATAATATTATAATATTCTTTTCTTAAATTTTTATTCAAAATTAAAAATAGTAAAATATTGTGCTCACGAAAAATATGTCAATTATCCTCGTAGGTTTAAACCCGATAATATTATTGAAAGAAGCAACGAGTTCAGAGCGAAAATTGAGCCCCATCAGGATATAGTATCGATTCCAAATTCAATTAAACTTATAACGGTTGATTATACTTTTATGTCAGACTTTAAATTCCTATCGGATAAATTCGATAAACATTATCAATCAGAAGATCGATTGTTAATAATCGTTTTATTAGGACAAAAAAACGATAGAGATATTCAAAACATAAATAATAAACTTCAGGATTCTGTTAAGGAGGATGACGGATCAAATCACCTTGAGAATGTAAGAATAATAACCTTAGAGGAATACAAAGACTTTCTTGGATTTGATGGAAATCATGCGGAGACATTTGACCGTTATCAAAAGTATTCGTTCGATATTTTCCATTCAAATAGATTATTTTATGAGGTATTAAGACAATCTAGAAGAGCAAAGTATGATTTGAAAGGTCTTTCAGAAGATTGGATTGAAAGATATTTACCCCAAGGTTAAGGAGTAAGGAATAAAAATTTAAATTCTTAAATTATTTTATATTTTATAGGGTCTCTAATGAGTATTAAGATTCTTCTTTAAGTATTTTTTTGAAAAATATGCTGAAAATTAATCGTTTAATTAAGTTAGTGTCTGAAACTGCTACCGGAAAAGATAATTTCAAGAAAGGAACAGTCGGGTTTAATGGTTATGGTTTTGTTTTTAGAGATTTCGATTACGAATCTAAAAATTCTTTTATTATTGGTGATGGGAGCAGTAAACTTTGTTCTGTGGGCGCCTTTAGAAACATTTATAAAAAGTCTTTAGAAATTCAAGGTTCAATAAAAAGTTCCAAAGACCTACTTAATTACAATCCGAAGTTAGATTTGTACTTTGGCAGGGCTTTAAAAACTCTAATTCCAAAAATCAAATTTGGAGGCTACGAACAATTATTTCACGTATGGATGTTTGTAAAGACTCCTAAGGGTCAAATGTTTCCGGCTACCTTTTATTACGGACAATCGGGAACGTCTATCGGGGGTTGGTCTCCTGATTATCGCGTTTTTCTTTTTGCGGAAGAAAGGAATATTCCTC
>JAHLWT010000253.1 GCA_019057775.1 Promethearchaeota archaeon | reverse complement strand
GCTTGAACGCTTGTTGCCCATGTTTGAACAAAATTCGAAAGAATGTCAATTCTTTTCTGTAATCCTGGACTAGGAATTATTCCTTGGAACTTCCTATTAATTGACTGAACGGTTGCAGCCATTAACGCTCTTCCGACCTGATTTCTATTCTTTCTACTAGAAAAAGCAGAAAGGACTTCAGCAAATATATCTTCAGCTACTTCCGGTATAATAGAATCATCAATCATGATTATCGTTAAAAATTGTCCTAATAGCTTAAAAGTGTTGGATAACGATACACCATATTCTTCTGCTAAAGTTAACTGAAAATTGAACTTCCTCAGTTGTTTAGGTTGAATAACTATAATAGCACTTTCACCAAGAATCGCTATTCTTAAGTCATCTACAGAAATTGGTAAGAATCTGAATCGATAACTTGAAAGATAGTGAAAAAAACTTAGGTAATCATCAAAATTAATCTTTTTCTGCTCGTATAAAACTCTTAACAATGCCAATGAAGAACAATACTTCGGGGCCTTTTTACCGGTTTCCATCTCATTTACTTTGAGATACAGAAAATCTTCAGTTAAAATTGGAATATCCTCATATTGAGCTAATATGCATGCATCAGAAAGACTTGGGAGAACTTTTTGCTCTGAAAAATGATCTGACTTATTTGCGAGAGAAATAGCCTCTATATTTTCTGGTTTTGATTCTAGGATTCTGATGCTCTTGTCAAGATTACCACGGGTGGTTTCTCTGGTTGTTTCATCAATCTCAGTATAGGTCAGCCTTCCTTGGGAATAGCCAAGATATCCAGCTTGCCCAGGTATATATCTGAATTTATCTATACACTCAAATAACAGACTAATGACGGATTGGGGAACCTTCATGGGAGCTAGTAGCGCGAATAATTTTTCCATCAAACCGGTTTCCGAAAGCACAAAAGCGGATGTGCCATCTATATAGAATTCCTGATTGCTTATTATCTTTCTTGCCACTTCTTTTTGTTCATTAAATTCCACTTGAGTACCTGTACTCGATTTTATATATCCCTTTCTCTCGGACACTATTCTTCCTATCGCATTTGTCAATCCGCCCTCATTCGTGGCTAGCAGGGCTAAAGGAATCGCTTGCTGACAATATAGTTCAAAAAACTCCCCACTCCTTTTTCTGTCGTCCTCTAATCGAGCTGCAATGTATTTTGTATCAATTGTCAACTCAGTCTTCGGGACCTCAATGACTTCCATTTTGTCCCATCTCTGTTCTATCGATAATTCAAATGCATTGTGCCTGGATTGCCAAAGTACATATTTCTCCAGTGACAGAATTTCTTCTATCTCATACTCCAGATCTTCCGATCTGTACTTCCTCGTAAAGGTTACTTTATCACCGATCTTCTTGCCAATAAGTTCTAGATAGGTTTCATCCTTTTCAGTTATTTTGGTAGCATCGAGTTCATTCCCTTCCCCAATATAAAACCACCTGTTCTGGTTTTTAAGTTTCATAAAACAATCTGGAACAACAGCACTTAAAGAGGAAAGCTTGAAATCCATGAGGTGCCCAATTCGTATAAAAATAAAAAACAAACTTCCATATTGCTCAGGAGAAGGGACCTTCAGTACTTTTATTGCATCGATTACAGACTTCAGTGCACTCTCAGGATCGTTGTTAGCAAGATATACTTCAATCTCAATAGAGATCTTTTCATCAAATGATTTTATTATTTGATTATGCTTCTCTAAAAGGCTATATGCTTTGGGATACTCCCCTCTCTTTTTAAGAGCATAGAGCGTATTATGAAGCAACATTTCCTTTTCTGAGTCTTGTAGTAGTGACATTTCCTCATTGTCTGACAATATTGCTTCGCCAATATTGATTACGTCAGGATATTTCCCCAACTGAAGATTAGCTTCAAATTGAAGTAGTTTTATGTGTAAGACGATTTCTTTGTCTTTCTCGTACTGTAACAATTTTTCATACAGTATGAGAATGTAATCCCAAGCCTTCTTGTCTTGAGCAATCTTAATAATGGACCGACATTCAACGTAACTGAGCTTAGATAGGTCGAGTTTCTTTAATATTTCAAATGCACTGGCTACTTCTCCAATATCGTAAGTCAATAAGAGAATAAGCTTTTCTTTTTGAATGTCTTTATCATCTGGGAGTTCCTCAATGATTCTCCTTCGTAATTCAGGATTCACGTTAGGAGACTGAGCTAAACCCAGTGCAAAAGGTATGTCTTGGTTAATGAAGGTGATAGCTTCATAGTTCTCTGTCTCAAAATCATTAATAAACTTGACGATATCCTGCTTGTTCGTCTTTTCAAAATATTCTCTACCATCGGTAAATAGGCTATTTTTACGAATAAATTGGAGTATGACATCTCTCGTTAACATATCTGAGACAGGTTTTTCTGAGTTTAGTAAATATTCCAATAAAATCTGAAAATCTGGCTGAGGTAATTTGATACAATGAATGGAATAAGCCAAAATCTTATCTATCGTTGTATCAAAATAGCATTCAAGTGCCAAGTGAAAAGTGTCTTTTACAACTTTCTCGAATTCGGGGATGCTTTCGATAGCAACGAGCAATTGTTGTTTTTTTACATTGATAAGAGATTTATTACGTGGTCCCAGATGTCCTTGGTCAGTAAATTTCTTCTCGAGCGCTTCAACCTCAAATAATAAGTTCTTTACAGCATCTTGAAAAGATTCCCTATCGTTTAGCAGGGAGAAAACGCGACCTATTAATATTGAAAATTTAACGTCATAATTACTAAATCTGTCGGGGTTATAATATATCGCTCTTTCCATAAAACTGTCCGCTCTAACAGGATCTCCTGATTTCTCAATAACTTGAGAATACAATCGGTAATATATTGACTTTATTCTAGGGTCATCTGGAAAAGTCTGTTCATCAATAGTAGCTGGATCAATCTCATTTCCTAATTGCATATCCCTGATAAGCTTCTCTACATGCAATAGCCAATGGTTCTGATCTATGCCTTCTGCCTTTACCAATAGTTCTTTATTTTTCTCAAAATCTTCATTATGTATACATATTTCAGCTAAATATAATAGAGCCCTGGGATCGTTAGGATATCTTTTAAAGATTCCTTCATATTTCTCTCGTGCTTCTATTACTTTCTCAGCTTTCTGCAACACTCTAGCTTCCATAAGCTCATATTCTAAAGTGAGACCCTCATCACCCTGTTCAACAATCAAATCTTTTATGTTAGTGAGTGTTTGTGAAACGTAATCTATATTATCTTTGTCCAGTTCAAATTCAAGTTTATTGATATATTCGTGTACAATACGAAGGGTGTTTCTAAGGTCTACATCGAATCCGAGAGATGAGATTTGATCACTACTTAAGTTTAAGAAAATCTGTTCTAAATGATGAGAGGTGAATATTTTAAAATTAATATTCTTATTGTCCCTTTTTAAATCACTAGCAGCTCTTTCTAATTCAATAGATATTCCAGCACCTTTATCATTGAAAACGAAGTTTACTTCCTTTATTCCGGCAATTTGATCCCAGTTTTCCTTCAGTTTATCAAAATCATTCTTGAACTTTTGTGCAGCTTCAGCCTCTTTTTCGTTTGGATTTCTGGGTGAATATACCTGATAATAAATTCCTTTATCAGGACGATATCCGTCATTCCCTCTATCACCCTCCTTCCCGTAGGGCCTTATTTTCTGGAAGGTGGGATAAGCTTTCTGCATTATCTCTTCAAAGAAACTTTGGAACTCGGCCGCACTCTTTTGATGTACCTTATCCCATAATTGAAGTAATAAATATTTTTTATCTATATCTTTCATAATTTAATTAGTTATTTCCGGAAAGCTGAAATTACAAACTCCGAAACCTACGTTTGATGTTTTTTCGGACTCTTCTCTTCACGGCATTAAAGGCTCTTGGAGTTGACTGTGCTAGTCTCTTGCCCCTTTTATAAGTGTCATTAATACCTAAAACTCATTTTATTTTGCTCCAATCCAATATCAGCTCATTCTCTTCTCGACAAAAATATGCTCCTTGAAAAACAATACTTTCAGCGTTGAGCGGCTTATCACTAACAAACCATAAATATAAGCTATTCGAAGATGTTAAAGGCTTACCGAGAGAATAATATGTAAATATAGGAGGGTTTATATTTGCACTACCAGCGAAAGCATCCTTTTCGACACCTTTCCTAAAGCCAATAATTTCTTCCAAATTAAAACCCGTTAGATTCGGGGTTGCCCACCATGCATATTGACCGTCAATACGTGCTCCTGACACGTTTACTGAAATACTTATTGGGTCAATATCATCCCATCTTCTACCAAATTCGATTAGCAATCCATATGGTGTGGTATCTGTTGCAGGGAATTGTGTTGTATTAATGACCAGATTTTTTATTTCATGGGTAGGAATCTTAAATAGTTTCTTGAAAAAGTTTAGTAAAGTGTCAAATAGCCCTTTTTCTGAATAATCTTCATATAGGTTGTAACTTTTTTCTGAAATAAATAGATCTATGAATGAATGTACAAATGCGTTATTAACTGTATAAGTGCCCAAATCAGATAGATTACTTCCAGCTTGGAATACTACATCCTCACTGTTATCTACTTTTACAATACCAAAAGATGTAAGAAATATTCCGGATATAGTTACTTCGTATGGACTCCTATATTCATACACCAGAACGGGAATGTCATATTCATTCCGAATTTCTCGTAATGTGCTGGTATTATAATCTTTCCACCCATCTGGAAGGTCCCCTACAATGTAATTGGTCTTTATCACAATGGGTGGTGCTAATACTCTTTCAGCTATTTCTTTGGTCGTTATGTTATCAGCAATAAACCCCCCGGGGCTTTCGCGAAAAATGTTCTTATTTGGGCCAGCTTCAGTATTGATGTAACTTGATGTTGATATAGAAAATTCAGATGTTCGAGCAAGCGGAAAATTAAAAAACGCTTCACTGCTGTATCCACCAAATAATACCAAATCAACGTATAATTTCTTATCTTCAATGTAAGTATATAGAATATCTTGGCCATTGATCGTTAGAGGAGCTCTGGGTTGTTCTTTCAAATTTCCTATTGTTGTTTTTATTAACATCCATTCATTTATTTTTTCACCGTAATGAACTAATACTTCAGTAGAGTCGTGTCCAAATTCTGCCATCTCAATACTGCTTAAATCTTTAATAAAATAATTGATAAAAGTATAGGTTGGCGGAAGTATTATTAGAGTTATAATAACTAGCCCGATACTCAACATTCTTCTTTTATATGTTTTGAAAATACGCCATTTTGATAACCAGCCTGTTAAACCCCATATACCAAAACCGATATAAACGCATAAGGTAAATAGGACTAAACAAAATACCGCCTTGGATGGTATACCACTCAACATGCTTAATCCCTTTTCTCCAAGGACTGTAGTGGCAATGAAAAGTGCAATATAAAGAAGCACTTTCCAGATATAGGGAAGTGCTCTAGGAATATTATTAGATTGTTCCATATCCAAATTTGGTGGTAATGGTTTATTGCTTTGAGTTGGCGTGCTATATTTCGGAAGCTTAAATCTTCCCTTATGCTTGCCTTTACTTCTCCGAGGCATAGTTCACTCCTGACTAATAACTCAGGTGAATGAAGTATATTCCAGTTAGGCACACTCTGCAACCACTCGCCCATTTTACAACCATTAGGACTAAATTGGCTGACCACTGGTCAAACCATCACGCCTAGATTGGATTAGCATTAGTTGCCCACTTGAGGCTAACTGGTTGGTTTATAAACTGAGGCAACCAGTAATAGTGCCAGTTGGTGGATTCGATAAAAGGGACATACACGTACAATTTCATATGTTTTATTCAGGAATAACCCGTGTCTGTACGTCGGCTATCAATGGTACTATGCACTTTAGGTAACGATAGCTTGGATTGTTATCTGAGACAACAAAAAAGTATTTTGTAAAATTAGAAGAATACATGTGGAAATCACTTGAAATTCTCACTGAAAAACAATAAAATCAGGGTGTCGGTTGACCTAGTGTCTTGACACCCTGATT
>JAHLWT010000252.1 GCA_019057775.1 Promethearchaeota archaeon | reverse complement strand
AACTTAAATTACTTAATTATTCCTATCTTCTCACGATCAATCGTTATAGCAACTGCTCCGATTAATATAAATCCCATTACAGCTCCTTGGATATATGGATTAATTTGCATAAGTACCATACCATTGTTCAGACCAGTTACTACTAAAGTTCCTATGAAAGCATTTAATGCCCCTCCTATTCCTCCAGTTAATGCTGTCCCCCCAACAATTGCAGCCGTAATTGCCGGAAAAAGGAAACCTTTGCTTAATGTTGGGTTAGCACAATTTAGTCTTGAGCATAAAAAAAATGCCGCAATACCATAAAGGCAACCGGCAAGACCGAAAATACTTATTTTTACTCTTTCCGCATTAATTCCAGATTGTTTAGCTAATTCTTCATTCCCCCCAATAGCATAAATTGATTTACCTAGGGGTGTACGTCTCTGCATTATTAATAAAATAACACCTAAAATTACAGCAATTATAGTTATATTAGGTATTCCCAACAATCGTTTTCCGTTTGCTAAATCTTGAAACCGGGGATCCAAGAAAGGGATGGTTGCACCTTTGCTAAGTATAACAGCCAATCCTTGGGCTACAAAACCCATCCCTAAAGTCGCCATAAAAGAAGGAATTTTTAATTTTGTATTTAATAATCCGTTTATTATGCCAACAATAGAACCTATTATCATAACTACCGGTATCACCCAAAATCCTATGTCGATATTCGTTTGAGAGTTTTTTACAAGAAATCCCATAATTACAGATGTTAAAGACATAACACCTTCAACGGATAAATCGATACCTCCCATGAGAATAGGCATAGAAACTCCCAAAGCAATTATTGCTAACACTCCTGATAAATTTAAAATAGTTAGGATGTTTCTCAAGGAGAGGAAAAAACCATTTGTACCGATTGTAAAAATAATTGTTATTAAAAAAAGAGCTAATAAAGGTCCAAATACACTATGAGATATAACAAACCGGAAATTCTTTAAAACTCTCTCTTTTACAGATAATCTATCACTGCTTAGTAATTCTTTTCTATTAATCACATCCATATCTCCACCAATATTGTTTTAATTGAATAATTTTTTTATATTCTTCGATATTTTAAAATATTTTTAAAGAATTACCCCTGACCTTTTGGATCAGGGGTAATTCTTTTTAGTCAACATTCTTCGAATTTAAATGGTGTTTATTCAATACCTCTAAGCCAACGACCCCAGTAATCAGTCCAATCGTACTCGGGAGTACCTTCCAGGTAGGTATTAATAATTTCATCTATATTTTCATCATTAATATTAACCATTTTTGCATAAAATTGGCGTTTTTCTTTTGGAAGAGAAGATACATCAATTTTTCCTTCTTTTGCGGCAAGAGCAATTGATAGACCTATTCCACCTTGCCATTTTGGATCAGGAAAAGCGGTTGCAATTGCTTCTCCTTTAGCAATAGCCCTTAGCATCTCTTCGATACCATCCACGCCACAAACTTTTACTTTCCCAGATAATCCAGCAGCTCTTAAAGCTTCCAATGCACCCATAGCCATATTGTCATTGGCAGCCCATACTCCGTCAATATCCGGATGCGCAACAAGCATGCTTGAAACTTTTTCAAAAGCCTTAGCTCGATCCCAGTCAGCAGCTTCATATGCAACCATCTCAACACCAGGGTTATCCTTAAGTGCTATGGCAAGTCCTTCCCAGCGCTCTATGGCAGCAGCATTAGCTAACATACCTTGAACTGCAATAATTTTTCCTTTATTTGGAGTTTTAAATGTTTTGAATAGCTCTCTGGCTATATACTGCCCAGCAGCAACTCCGTCAAAAGTAATATGACTTACCCAATGAGGATAATCCCAAACTTTTAAATCATCTGGTTTATTCCAAAATGTCACAAAATAAACACCGGCTTCCTCTAGTGCTTTGGCAATGGGAACGCAATTTGGTGATTCATTCGGATCAACACAAAAAACAACATTTCCCCCTGTTTTAGCAACCAAGGCCTTAATATCATTAAACTGCTTCTCACTACTCCCTTCACATGTTTGAATTACCTGAGAATACCCTACAGATTCGGCAAACATATCTCCACCCGCTGCCCAATCGGCATGGTATGGATTTTCGAGAGATCTTATTGCTGTACCAAGTGCAGGATTCTCGGCTGCAAAGACCAAAGAAGATGCCAAGAATAACCCAATTAGTACTACTATACTAATATTTAAAAATCTTTTCACAGTAACAACCTCCTTAATTTTTTTTTCTTTCAATCAACTACTCGCTAGTAATTCTTAATTAACTCTCTTGCCTAACATGCAGCTATTTAACAAGTATCAATTATTTCATCATCTATCACCTCCTCACTTAAGTTTTAATGTTTTTACATAAGTCTTCGGCGAAAATCTTTTTTTGCGTATTTTAAATCCAAATTTTATTAAATAACCCTTTTAGTTTTCCAATCTAAATAAAATAAAACTTGTCATGGTATTTCCTTCTTTGAGGATAATTTTATTCTTTAATAATATTAACAATATTTTACGACTTATAATTATATTATTTATAAGTTTGCATGTACGATTTATATGGTATGATATCCAAAATATTTAATCCTAACCAATTGGCAAACTCAATTAGCTCATTTGTTAAATCACCATAGACCATTGGATAATGATGATCTATTCTATTAACCAGTATTGTATTCATTAAGTCAAGCAGAGATATTCTTCTTCCGTTTACCTTTAAATTATTTATCCAACCACTTGACCCATAATATGCCTTCTTATCTTTTATTACATCACCGGTCATTATAAAAAGATTATCAAAACTACTATCCATTCTAAATATAGTTATCTTCCCGGGTTTAAATGTTAAGCCTGCAATAGTACCCTTACCATTCCACTTACCATTTTCATATGAACCTATATTAAAATGTTCATCCCAGCAGACACCATTTTTATTGGCACAACTTTTTGGTGCAACTCCACAGTGCCACATATTTATACTTACATCATCCTCATCAAAAGCAACTAAATCATTTATAGTAGCCTTCTGACCGCTCATAGCGTTTAATGCTAACATATTTATTGTCCCCGGAACATCGCCTTCACAGGGAGCGACTATGCCTGCTTCATTTAATCGACTCATGGCACTACATACAGCAATACCGTAAATCTCTTGGAATTTAGGCCAACAGCTAATAGCTAGGGCATTATAATTATTTTCTTCAGCAAAATCTTTAAAAGCCAGGTAAATTCGGGATGATTTTTTTAACTCTCCCTCGCTCACTCTCTCTCTATCCCAGTTTCCTTCTTCTAAAATCTGTTCTAAATTTTCATTTACTCTTTTCTCATCTAATTCCTTCGCTCTCCTGACAATATCTTCTACTGTATGCCTACTTTGAATATGGGTACCAAATCTCTTATCTAAATCCCGCTCATCGAAATACATATTTTCAAACCCATTAGCAATTCCACCAATTAATCCTATCCGGGACTCTCTTAGAGTCTTTATGGCTCTTATTGCTTTTAATGTAATACTAAATCTTTCTAAAAACAATTCCGAGTCCGGATATCCATAAAACCATTTAAAAGGAATATTGTAATCCTTAAAGTACTTTTCAATAATTGAACCATACATATTTAGACCGCAAAATGAATTTAATTGTAAAACGCCTTCTTTGGTGGGCTCAGGTACTGACCATAAACCAAGATAGCTATTCACCTTTGCCAATGGTAAAATTACCCTGCCAAATCCTAGACTAGCATTAAATACCATTGTAAAATCAACATTTTTGTCTTCAAGTTGTTTTCTGGCATTTCTTCCATCTTGTTCTGATTCCAGCGGTCTATTTATAGTTACTAATTCAAAATTCATTTTATCCTTCAGTTCTTCCATAGATTTAATAATTCTTTTATAAATTCCTCGGTCATCCCCAGGCATATTTGGATGAACTACCGAAGTTAGCCCAACAACCACTTTAAAGTCTTTCATGTATAAATCTTCCTTTTTATTTTAATACCTTAATAATATCTTTAAATCCTTGCCTTTTTTTAATAAGTCAATAGCATCATTAATTTTAGCAATTGGAAATTCAGCTGTGATAAAGTCCTTATAATTAACCTTATCCTCTTTAATCCACTTAACAAGAGGTTTCTGGGCTGCAATTTCTCTTGATCTTGTAGGCCATTGATGGATTAACAGATTAAAATTATAAGGTCCTGTACTTTTATTGAGGCTAATAACTGGTTTATCAATTACACCATAGATACAAATAGAACCAGACATTTTTATTAAAGAAACTGCGGTATTGATAATATTTTCATTACCAACAGCATCTATGACGGCATCTAATTTATTTCCTAAATATACCGGAAGGTTCTTTAATTCAGTTTCATTGGGAGCAAAAACCTTATCTGCCCCCATCTTTAGAGCCATCTTTCTTTTTATTTCCAGTGGATCAACAACTCCAATAAATTTTATTCCCAGATTTTTTAAAAACTTTACAAAACTTAATCCTACTGGGCCTGCTCCAAAGATAAGTATATTATCCACTTCATCATTATTTATTATATTAAAATCGCTAAGCCCTGCATAGACTTCTCTCCAAGTACAGAGCAGCACTGCTGCTTCAATGGGAATCGATTGGGTAACTTTGTTTTGAATCTCATGAACCTCCGCCCAGCCGTGTTCTTTATTGTTAACCCCATCCTCAACCATCGCCCTGTGGTCAGCAGCCAGGTTATATTCTGAAAATCCACCCCACCCACTGCTATAATCAGGATCAGGAGGATTTAACATCAATCCGCCGATTAGTCTATCTCCTTTTTTAAAATTCCTTACCTTCTCTCCAATAGAAACCACTTTACCTACTGATTCATGCCCCAGAATAAGCGGATATTTATTAATTCCGGGAAAATGCCCTTCAATCAATTTTTTATCTGTAGCATTACAAAGAGTAGATATCTCTGTCTTTATTTTTACCTCATATTGTTTTGGTTCTGGTTCAGGTATTTCAACTAATTCAACCTTGCCAGGCCACTTAACAGCAACGGCAAACATTAAAAAATCCTCCCTTTATTATTCACTTACATAATAAACTATATGATTAATCCATCCCCAAAACAATTGGGATGTCGATCCAATCTAGACAAATATAATTATTGCTCTAAATCAATTAATAAAATCTTTCTTTACTTATATAACTCAACCTGAACCCTTCCCTTATCTCCTCTAAAATGTGATTCAAAATAGTCCATTACTATATTTTCTTTGGTATAAGTTATATTCTTCATTAAGTGTACCGGAGCTTCCCCTTTTATGTTTAAGAGCTCCGAATCATACTTTGACGCTGTAATGGCCTCCAAGGTAACTCTCGCTTTATAAGCAACTAATCCATACTTTTTAGCAAGAGTTTGATAAAGTGATTTATCTGTTAAATCTTCGTTTTTTAAATCAGGACACAATTTATATGGTATATGATTTTTAACAGTTACAATAGGACTATTCTCGATATATCTAACTCTCAGAATATATATAATTTTTTCATTTTCTTCAATATTTAACTTTTTTGCTATCGCCTTACTCGCAGGTTTAATTTCCTGTTTCAGAATCTTTGTTCTCATCGTATAGCCTTTTCCAACCATATCATCGTAAAAGGTTGTTAACTTCTGAATAAATCCGTAGTTTATCTTGGGTTCACATACAAATGTTCCTCTTCCCTTATCCCTATAAAGTAATCCCTCTCCGGCAAGTTCATTAATTGCCTGTCTAACAGTCATTCTACTAATCTGGTATATTTCGCTTAATCTATTTTCTGAGGTAATTTTTTCCCCAATCTTTAATTTCCCACTTTCAATTTCCTCACGAATAATTTCTTTCAATTGGTAGTATGCAGGAATTGGGATATTTTTGTTAATTTTTTTGGAATCCATGTTAAATTCTCCGTATAGTCTTATAGTTGTATATACATCTATACATACTTTATCAATCATCTTTATAAATGTCAAGGAAAATATGGCATTCAATCTCTTGACATTCGACTGACCAGTCAGTTATAATGAAACCCGATTAATAGTTTCGAGAGGAGCAAGAAATAGATGATGCAAAAACTCGCCAACTTCATTACTAAACATGCCTGGCCCATATTTA
>JAHLWT010000251.1 GCA_019057775.1 Promethearchaeota archaeon | reverse complement strand
GCATGGCGCTTTAAAATTGAGCCTTCAAATTTTGAATCTGAAAAAGGAAATTTAATCGATGAATCAGCCTATAACACATTTGTAGAACAATAAACATTAGTAGTTATGAAGTTTACCTTTATTTCTTAAAATATTTTTCTTTTTTTTGACTAAATTGACAAATAACACTCACCCGACAAAAATATTTTGAAACTCTAAAATAGAAAAAAAAGATATAACTTCGTGAAATCCCAGTTTTTCAACCCTCAAAAATGGGTAAATTCATTTTCACTCTTAACATATATTGGAGTCCTCCAAAGCAAATTATTATCAGTATAACTCCAATAGCTAATATCCAAACTGCCATCTTCTTATTATATACATATTTGGAAGCTTGATAGAAGAAAACAAATCCCATCGAACAAAAAATAATTAAAATTGAAGCAGCAATTCCCTCAAGAATAAAACTTTCATGAACATCATTAAATATAAATAATGGCTTTCCATCCCGATCAGTTCCTAATGCAGGAGGTTCTCTTACCAATAGGTAGACAACCCCAGTTTGAAGAACGAATAGTGCAATTAGAACTGCTATAATACTTAATGATCTAGCAGGCATTGGAAGAGAAATTCTTGGGATTTTTAATCTTGGAAAGTGAATCTTGGGTTTTCTAAGTGATTTCCCAAAAATCCATGGTGTTTTACTTTTAATTTTCTCCATTACCGTTTCAGAACCAATCACATCTTCTTTCTTTTTTGTTTCTTTAACTAACGGTTTCTTTTGCATAACTCTATAGGATAAGTATTAAATTAAATTTATTAAGTTTTTCAATTAATTCCAGAGAAAATTTAATATTTTAGCTTAATTTCGTAAGTAATTTGATTAAGAAATCCCAAACTTTTTCCACAGATTTAATAAGCAATTTCTCATCAGGAGAATGTGCACCTTCAATCGTAGGCCCGATTGAGATCATCTCCAATTGAGGAAATTTTTCTTTTAAAATTCCACATTCTAAACCAGCATGAATTGCTTTAATTTTTAAATCTTCATTAACCATTTCCATATATGTTTCTTTACATTTTGAAAGGAGACTTGATTGAAAATTTGGATTCCATCCTGGATATTCACTATCAATTGAAAAAGTAATTTCTAGTTCGCTCAAATCTAAAATTGTTTTTAATTTTTCCCAAATTACTTTTTTGAAATATTCACTTAAACTTCTTTGGCTTAATTTGATTTCTATGTCATCATTTCTCGTTGATATTGTCCCAAGATTATTAGATGTAAACACTAACCCATTAATTCGAGGATGCATTGAAAGTGGACCATTAGGAATTAAATATATAACGTTTAATAATTTATCTTGAATTTTTTTTACTAATATTTCTTTATTTTCGTAGTTTTCCAACGTCTGAATAGATAATTCTAAGTTTGGTTCAATGCTCTCGAATATTATTTTAGAATCTGTGAAGATAGATTTTATATAGAAATCAATTTCTAAAAAATTCTCGTTTTCAATATAAAATATTGTACTAGCTTCACGAGGTATTGCATTAGTACGATTTCCTCCTTCGATAGAGCAAATATGAATTGGATACTTATTATTTAGCTTCCATAGGATTTCACCTAAGATTTTTAAAGCGTTTCCTCTTCCTAAATGTATATCTACTCCAGAATGTCCCCCCATCAGTCCAGATATAAAAACCTTCACTGGAATTAGTTTTCCGTCAATTTGGTTTACATTAATTTTATTTACCTTTATATAATAAAAGGTGACCTTTCCTCCCGCACATCCAATAGTCACAGTATCATCTTCTTCAGAATCTAAATTAATCAAGAAACTACCATCAATAAAATTATCATCTATTTTAAAAGCACCTCTTAAACCTTGTTCTTCATCAACAGTAAATAATAAATCTAATGCTAATGAGTCAAAATTTAAATCTCCTCGTTGAATTTTCTTCAATAGTGTTAAAAGATAACATATACCTACTCCATTATCAGCTCCTAAAGTAGTTCCTTCAGCGGTAAGCCAATTATCATCATCTATCTTTTCAATTTTCAATATTAATGGATCATTTACAAAATCATGAGTTTTCGATTGGTTTTTCTCACATACCATATCCATATGACATTGTAATACTCCTCTTGATGTTTGTGCTAATCTTGAAGGAATTCTCACCACAAGATTCCCTGCTTTATCCACTTGAGATTTAAAACCTAACTTCTCTGCTTCTTGTTTAATAAAAATTCTTATTCTTTCTTCATGCTCAGAACATCTAGGGATTTTGGAAACTTGTTCGAAATACTCCCAGAATTCTGTAAGGTTCCCTAACTCTTTCAAATTTAGCATTATTATCGCTTCCAGTCAAATTATATATATTAATTTAACTTTAATAATTATAAAATAACACTAGTTTCCTTATAATTTTAATTAAAGGCTGATTAAATGAGTTGGAAAGATCTTTATTCTGAAGTTAAGAAACGCAAGATGGAAGTCTTGGATAAAAAAGATGTAGTGCAAGCAGTGGAAAAATATGGAAAAATTCTTGCTGTAAATGGAAGATATGAAAAACCTAAAAAAGTAATAGAACACATGTATGCGTCATTAAAGAAAGTAATAAATGAAAAAGAAGTTATTAAAGAGGATCTATCTCAATATGATGTAGTACTGATTGGCTGCCCTGGTAATGCACTCCCCCATGCATCTCATCCAAAAATTAGAGACTTTGTTTTGAATGGCGGGTGGTTGATGACCACTGATTGGGCTTTACGAAGTATAATAGAGAACATTTTTCCAGGATTTATACGGTGGAATAGAGCAAAAACAGCTGATGCAGTTGTTGCATGTCAAATTCTTGAGCCAGACCATCCATTTCTAGAAGGAGTATTGAGTGAAATTCAACAAAGCAAATGGCAAAAACAATCCGCGAAAAATACTAAAAAACAAGAATTTAGATGGTGGTTAGAAACAAAATCCTTTCCTATTCAAGTAATTAAACATCAAGCTGTAAGAGTTTTAATTGGTTCATGGGAGATTCAAAGTAAATGGGGTGAATCGCCTGTATTTGTCGAATTTGATTATGGAAAAATGGGGGGGCGAGTAATACATATGATAAGCCATACTCATTTACAGAAAGGTGGAGCGAAGGGTAAATATGCTTCCGCTCTCATCCTAACTAATATTTTAGATGAAAAAGTTTCTCAAAAAATGGGGATTTCAAAAAAACCTACACCTAAATATGTTTCCGATTGGGAAACGCCTCAATCTCCACCTCAACAACAATATTATCAGACTCCTTCAGAAGAAAACTGGGTTAAAACACCTCAACAAGATAATTTTATAACTCCAGCCACAAGTGATAGTGGCTTAACAGGAACGTCCCAAATAATCGAAGCAAATGTTAATAGTAGTAATTTTTCTTTTGCTAGTATTTGCATTTATTGTGGATATGATTTTGGAGAATATGTAGGAAAGATCTATCAATGCCAAGCATGTAATGCTCTTTACCACGAAAATTGTATTAACACTCAAATTAATGAAGGAATATGTAAAAAATGCGAAAGAATATTATTATGGTAACTTAAATTTTGAGTTTTACTCCTTCTTAATTTAATTCATTCGAAGAGAAAATTCGTAAAATTGGATTGTCGATTACATTTGATATGGGATTTGTATCACACATCTTAAACAGACATGATATAATTCTTCGCGGGTTAGGAAGTGGAGGATCTAATGCCCATGGGGTAAATGAAACAATCAAGTTAAAGGATATTAAGACTTTAATTAAGGAAATAATCGTAATTCTATGTTTAGATTAATAATCTACTCGATTCCCCTAAAAAACATTAAAAAAAAAAAATGAAATAAATAATAATCTATAAATAAATTTAGTTTTCAATTATTTCGATTGCTTCATCAGGACACTGAGTTTCACAAGCACGGCAACCAACACAATCTTCTCTGTTTTCTTCTATAACGACCACCTTACCTCCTTCAGGTTCTCCAAAACACTCACTTGGACAAACCTCATAGCAAGTACCGCACCCTGTGCAAGCATCTAGGTCTATTTTTATTTCGAAAGACATTTTTCTTACCTTTCTTTTTTTATTATTTCAATTATCGATTATTTTATTATAATCCTATGTTTGATAATTATATAAAAAATATAAATTTCGTTTTTATTCTTGAAAAGTGATCAACATTTTATTATTCTTAAAATTTAACTAAAATCATTTAGTATTGGATTATCGGTAAATCTTGAAAGTTGAAAAACTATGGAATTTGAAGTGTAATGAACCAATTCTAGGCATTAAATTAGGAGATATAAATAATAATGGCCAAATAGAGGCAGTTGCTCACACAAAATCTGGAAAATTATTAATTATTTCCTTAAGTGGCACAATTTTACGGCAAGTAGTAATATCGCAAAATTCACCAATTTAGCATCTGGAAATAAAAGATATAAATAATGATAACAGAAATGAACTAATTATAGGGGGGCTAGATGGGGTATTAAAGACATTTAAAGTAAGTTCAACATATAATCTAGCATCTTTCTGGAACCACAAATTAGGTGCTTCGATTAGTGGAATGTTAATCAATGATACGAACAATAACTCTCAGAAAGAAATAATAGTTTTTTCACTTGATAAAACAATTAGAGTTTTAGATCCTTTAAATGGAGATCTAGTATGGGGGCAAGTTTTTAAAGAGGGGGTTGGAGATGCAATAATTTATAATGATAATAATATTCAAAGTAAAAAAGAACTAATAGCTTGTGGAAATGATGGGACTTTAAGAGCATTTGATGGCTCTAATGGACAATTGTTATGGTTTAAAAGATATTCTAATAAATTGCGATGTTTGGTTTATCTTAACTCAATAAGAGGGCCATTATTATTATGCGGAGGGGATGATCAGAAAATATATTGTATACAAATAAACAACCAAAAAAAAATCAAAACATTAGATTTCAATAATTATGTATGGAAATGTCATTCTTACCCTCATCAAAAGTTTAATAAAATAATTATTAGTTCATATTCATTTATTTTCTTTAATAATTCAGTACCACTTCAAAACTTAAAATTTACTTCAAAACTAATTACCTTAAACGAAAATCTCGAAGTTTTATGGGAATTAATCGGTATTAATGTTGAGTTTTTAGATACTATAGAGCTGTGTGATAAAATATTCATTCTTGTAGGTACTACTAAGGGCGAAGTTTTAATTATCGATGAGTTTACAGGTAAAATAGTATATAGAATAAGAAATGAAAGTATTACAAATATGGTTCAATTCCATCTGGAACAAAGACTAATCCTCAGTTATCATGATGATGGAGGAATTTATGCATATAAATTAGAAGATATTTTAGATTGAATAAATTTAATAATTGAAATAGTTCTTAATACGTTTATTAAAATAATTGATTGAAAAAGGTTTTATTTAAGATTAAAAAAAAATAAAAATAATAATTTTAATTTTCTATTCGCTCTCTTCTTCTTCTGCTTCCTCAGCAGCCAATTCCTCCTCAAGTTCTTCGAGTGGAACAGGGGCTGGAGTTGTTAGCATACTATAGCCAATCCAAATAGCTATAATTGAAATTAAAATAACAAGCAGCCACATTGGGGCAACAACCATAAGTTTCCAGTTAAATAAATCAAAATTTAACCAGCTTGACGTCAAATCAATTCCCCCAGTTGTATTTAAAACAGTTTCCATAAAGAGATCTACAACAGATCCTAAAGTATAGAAGATTGCGATCAAAATGCCCACTATCATGACAATAGCTCCGATGACCTTATCTTTTGCCAAAGCAGTTAACCTCTTATATTTTTTTTAATTTTTGGTTTATTTTATTTAGTTCAATTTTAAGCAAGTTATTCGCTTATATATTATTTTTAAAAAATTATTTAATTAAAACCATTCGATCACTGCTACTAGAAATCGTAAAAAAAATAATATGATGATCCACAATTAAACAATAGTGAACAAAAAGAAATAAAAAAAAATTATTCCAATTTCAATTTATGCTCAAAAAAACCGACTTTGTTCTAATTATTGGCTCTAGTAACATGGATTTGAACATTTATTCTAAAAAATTACCTACGCCAGGTGAAACAGTAACAGGTGGAACATTTAAAAAGTTTTTAGGGGGGAAAGGAGCGAATCAATCAGTTGCTTCTGTTAGATCAGGAGCTAAAACAATATTCATGTCAAAAATCGGAGTTGATTCCTTTGGTGATGAAATGGTTTCACAATTAACAAAAGAAGGGATTAACATGGATTATATTTTCAGAGACCCTCACAAACCAAGTGGCGTTGCTTTTATATTAATTGATGAGAACGGGGAAAACATGATAAGTGTTGCTCCTGGTGCAAATTTTTTACTAAGTCCTGAAAATGTTCGTTCTCATGCGGATATCATAACTAAAGCTAAATCGATTGTTGTCCAAATGGAAATTCCGATGGAAACTATTAATGAAATCTTCATTATAGCCTCTAATGAAAGTATCTTAAAAATTTTAAATCCTGCGCCATTAAAACCAATTTCGGTTGAAATTCTTAAAAAAATAGACATAATAATTCCAAACGAAGGTGAACTTTTCCAACTACATTCACTTTTAGGTTTTCGCGATTTAAATGGAGAAAGAAAGCAAAAAATAATAGAAATGTCACAGAATATTTGCTCTATCGGCTTAAAATATATTATTACTACATTAGGTAATGAAGGCTGTATTATTTATTCCTCTAAGGAAAAAAAGATCATTGAAATTGCTGCACCTAAAGTAAAAGCTGTAGACACAGTTGGAGCAGGTGATTGTTTTATTGGTGTTTTAGCAGGAAAATTAAGTGGAGGAGAGACGATTGTGAATGCTGTTAAATATGCGACTGTTGCTGCTTCAATAGCAGTTACCCGGAAAGGAGCACAAAATTCCATGCCCTCATTGGAAGAAATTGAATCAAAATTAAAAGAAATTGATATTTAAATAACTAAAAAAAGTGTTTAATTTGGATGAAGAAATTGTTCCAGCTCAAAGGAGCACTATATTGAGAAGAAATTTATCTCAAGAATTAAGAATTGGAATAAAAAAAAATAATTTAAGAGATATGTATCTAATTAATGGGAGTAGTTTTATTACTAAAGGAATTCTTAATTCAGATTTGAGAATAAAGCCACATTCTTATTATATGGTAATAAACAAAGGAAATAAATCTCTTCATGTTCATTATAATCAGGAGATCAGTGAGCATCAAGTCATCTATAATCCCTACAAATATGAGTCTTCAAAGAAAATCAATTTTGAGAAGAAATTCTTTGAAACTAGATATGAAATCCCTCAAGGATATAGTGACACCCTCCCGAAGTGGTATAGTTTTAAATTTACTTATCCCAATTATAATCTGATTTTTGTTCGCCCTGAATTTGGATTATCAATACAAACTCATTATTATAGAAATGAATATTGGGAAATTTTAGAAGGTCACCCCATTATAATAAATGGGGATAAAGTATACTATTTCGTAGAAAACGGAGCGAAATTTCAAAATTCGATCAATACATTCCATTCTATCATTAACCCAAACAGAGAGAAAAATAAATTTATAGTGTTAAAAGAAAGATGGAATGGTAAATTTGAGGAAGAAGATATAATACGTGTTTTTAATCCAAACCATTATCAATAACTTTATACAACACTCATAGAGTATATTGATAAGACGAGTAATATATTAAATTAAAGATTAGCGAGATTTCCTATAAAATTACATCTAAGCCTTTTAAGTTTTATGATTTTTGCTATATTAACCTAAAAGTTAAAATTTAATATAAAACTAAAATCCTTACCGTAATAAATTATATAAGAAAAAAATTACAGAAGAAAATAAATGGAATAAGCAGATTGGTTGAAAAATGGCTCCAGATGAACAATCTAATGAAGGAAAGCAAGAAAAAATAGATGAAGATTCGAAAAATGATTCGAAAAAAGGGTTAGAATCGGAAAAACGAGAAGAAACTACAATAAACGTGAAAAAAGAGGAAGATCCAGCTTCAGAAGAAGAATTAGACACAAAAGCAGAGCTAGATAGATTAAGATTTAAATACAGGGGATATACGTTAGAGGATTTGAAGAAGATGAATATGGACCAGTTTATACAACTTTTACCAGCAAGAGCAAGACGTTCATTAAGACGAGGATTACCTCCAAGGCAAAAGAAATTGCTTGAAAGACTTAGAAGAGCATATAGAGCTAAGAAACGAGGTAAAGATTTATTAACTCGTACCCATGTGAGGGATATGATTATCTTTCCAGAGATGGTAGGATTAAAAATCGGAGTATACAACGGAAGGTTATTTGAAATAGTTGTAATCAAACCAGAAATGATTGGTCATTATCTAGGTGAGTTTTCATTAACTAGACGACGAGTTCAACACGGATCACCTGGAATAGGGGCCACAAGAAGTTCAAAATATGTTCCATTGAAATAAAATAATTTAACAGAGTTGAGATAAAATGCCTAATTGGGGTTATTCATTTGTAGAACAAAAATATGATTCTGATAGGTTAGCAAAAGCATCAGGTCGTGATATCAGAGTAAAACCAAAACACGCAAGAGAAATTTGTGCTGTTATTAAAGGAATGAAAGTTGATCAAGCAAAAGATTTTTTAGAGAAAGTTATTCGCCTTGAACAGTCAGTCCCATTTAGACGGCATAAAAAAAAAGGAGCACACCGAAAAGATTTAAAGCAATTTAAATGGCATTCTGGCAAATATCCCCAGAAAACCGCGGCAAGGGTATATGAAATCGTAACAGCCGTGGAATCAAATGCTGAATACAAAGGATTAGATATCGATTTATGTAGAATCATTCATGCTGCAACACACCGGGGAAGAATAATAAAAAGATACATCGAAAGAGCGCATGGAAGGTCAACAGCACGATTCAAACATCTTTCACATGTAGAAATTGTGATTTATGAATTCCCAAGTTAAGCATTATTATATAATATTAAGTTAAGCAAATTAAAATAATTGAGATAAAATGAGCCCATTAGTGAAAAATTTTATTGAACAAGGAATAAAACTAATGCAAATAAATGAATACCTTCGTTCCGAGTTAGTTCGTGCTGGTTTTGCTGGTATTGATCTACAAAGAACTCCATTAGGAGTAAGAATCACTTTAAAGACAAGCAGACCAGGACTTGTAATTGGGAAAGGGGGAAAAAGGATTCAAGAGATAACAGATGTGCTACAAAATAAATTTCATTTGGAGCTTCCTCAGATTGAGGTCGAAGAGGTCGAAGAACCAGATTTAGACGCCCAAATAATGGCTGAAAGATTAGCTTATAGCCTTGATCGAGGTAGACATTATAGAAGAGCTGGTTATTATATTCTTAGAAAAGTGATGGATGCTGGTGCGAGAGGGGTAGAAATAATCGTTTCCGGTAAAGTAACTTCCCAACGTGCTAGAACACAAATATTCCGTGCTGGAACGATGTCTAAATCAGGACAATCATCTCAAGAAGGTGTCGATAAAGGTGTAGCGCAATGCATTCAAAAATCAGGTGTTCTAGGTATAATTTGTAAAATTATGAGAGCAGATACAAGAATGGGTGATGATATTACAATAAAATATGAGCTATTAATTAAAGCACAAGCAGAAAAAGAAGTAGAACTAGCGAAGACACGAGCAGATTACGTTATTGAGGAGGAAAAAGGAACTTTAAGTGAGGTAGATAAAAAATTACTTGATGAAGTCGATGAGGAAGACATTTCAGAAATCTCAGTTATTCCTGATACTAAGGATGAAAATCAGGATTTAGAATAAGATTAATGTAAAAATAAAAATGGATAATAAAAAATGGATATATTAACAGCTGAAAAAATTCGCGAAATGGATGAAAGAGAAAGGGACAGAACTCTAATAGGTTTGAGAGAAGAATTTATGTTACTTTATTCCATGCAAACTGGGGGAGGTCTAGCTGATAACCCAGGAAAAGCAAAACTATTAAGAAAACAAATTGCAAGATTACTGACTGTAAAAAATGAAGAGAAGAGATGATTAATCCAAGATATTTAGTTTATCATGATTTAATTGGTTTTTACGTCCTAGCAAAACCCTTATCAAAATATAATAAAAGTAAATTTGTGGATATCGGTGTTGTTATTAATGAGACAAGAAATCTGTTAATTACAGAATTGGATAATAAAATTAAAAAATATATTAAAAAGGATTTTATCTTTAGGTTTTTATTACCTCATTACAAAAATGAAATTGAGGATTATTATTTAGAAGTTCAAGGGAATAAAATTGTTGGATTACCTGTTAATAGATTAAGAAGTTTAAAAAAGAAGAGATGGTTTAAAAGATGAGTAGAAATATTGGGATCCCTGGTGTTACACCTCCAAAAACAAAAGCTGAAGATTGTAATGATCAATCTTGTCCTTACCATGGGAGTACTCGGATAAGGGGGAAGATTACTCAAGGGATTGTTACCAACAAAAAATCAAAAAACACTGTAATAATTAGACAGGATTATGTTCAATTTATTAAAAAATATCAAAGGTATGAACGTCGTAATGCAAGACTTGCGTGTCATTTACCAGAATGCTTAATTCATGAAATAGAAGTAGGAGATTTAATAAAAGTTGGAGAATCTCGTAAAATTTCTAAAACAAAAGCATTTATTGTATTAGGAAAAATTGTGAGGGGAGATGCATAAATGGGCACTAGAAGAAAAATGGGGAGAAAAACATATGCAAAACCCCGAACTAGCTATGGTTTACAAAATGGGTCAAAAATTATAATTGCTGATAATTCAGGAGCAAAAATAGCTCAAATTATTAATGTAGATGGATTCAAGACACGGCTAAGAAGGTTACCTAAAGCATCAGTTGGAAGCGTATGTACTGTCACCATTAAAAAAGGAAAACCGGAATTACGGGGTAATATTGTTAAAGCAGTAATAGTAAGACAGAAAATGATATTTCGAAGATTAGATGGGACACGATTATGCTTTGAAGATAATGCTGGAGTGATAATAACTCCGGAAGGAGACCCTAAAGCTACTGAGATAAGAGGTCCAATTGCAAGAGAAGCAGCTGAAATGTTTCCAAGATTAGCCTCAATCTCATCAGTGATAATATAATAAGAGGAATATAAATATGAAAGTTAAATCAATTCAACCTAAAAAGCAACGAAAAGCTCTGTATAATTATAAAAATCATCAGAGATCAAAACTATTTAGCACAAGAGTAGCTGATTTCCTTCGGGATGAGTACGGGATAAAAAGACTCCCTCTTAGGGTCGGTGATCACGTTAAGATCACGAAGGGAGAATTTTCTGACTTCGAGGGGGAGGTCCTTGAGCTTACAAAGAATCAAAGAGCGAAGATAAAAGAGGCTGCTTTTGAAAAAACAGATGGAACTCAATTCAATCCTCCAATACACATATCGAACTTAGTCATAACCAAATTCGTGAAGGAGAAGAAAATGGATCCGTGGCGAGCAGATATGATTGAGAGAAAAGCATTATATGGATTTCGTGAGGAATTAACAGCTCCAAAGAAAGAAAAGGAGGTAGAGAAATAAGATATGACTCGACATGGTGGGCAAAAAGTATTAAAAAGACTTAATACCCCAGCCCATTTACAAATTAAAAGGAAACATGGAAAATTTTTTATAATGCCATCTCCAGGACCTCATCCAAGTAGATTTTGTTTACCTCTCCTTCATATTGTACGAGATCTTCTTAAGATTGTCGATACTCACAAGGAGACAAAAAAATTAATTGGATTAGGGTATATCAAAGTTGATGGAAAGATTGTAAGAAATAAATCATATCCCGTAGGTTTAATGGATGTAATTTCTATAGAAAAATTGAAGAAGCACTACAGAATTCTTCCAGATTCTCATCACGGAATAGTACTTAATGAGATAAGTGAAGATGAGAGTAATTATAAATTATGCAGAATAAATAATAAAACTACAGTAAAGGGTGGTCATATTCAGTTAAATCTGCATGATGGGAAAAATATTTTAATTAAAGTTCAAGATCCTAAAAATCCTAAAGAGGATGTTTATAAAAGAATGGATGTTTTAAAAATAACCATTCCTGACCATGAGATCAGTAAATTAATCAAATTTAAAGAAAATAATATTGCAATTATCATGTCTGGAAAAAATATCGGGCAAGTTGGAAAAATTGTAAATATTTTGAAGCGATTTGGTCCAAAAGCAAGTACAGTATCTATTGAACATAACGGAGATCATACAGAAACCTTATATGATTACACATTTGTTATTGGAGAAGAAAATCCTGAAATTAAATTAACAGAAAATGCTTAATATATAAAGAAAGAGAAGTTTATGTGAATAATTATGTCAACTAAGGCTAAAAAAAAAACATCGGAAGTACTTTCAAAAGAATTTGAGGAAAACTGGAAGAATCCGATGAAGAGACCCTATTTAGAAAAAATAGTGTTGAATATTGGAGTTGGAATGGGAGGAGAAGAATTAGAAAAAGCAGTTTCAGTATTAACAACTATTACAAATGAAAAAGCAATTAAAACCATTTCAAAAACAAATGTAAAAGAGTTTAATTTGAGAATGGGGCGCCCAATAGGGACAAAAGTAACTGTTAGAGGTAAAGAAGCCGAGAAATTACTCAAAAGATTATTGATAGTAAACAATAATAAAATTTTAAGAAAAAGTTTTGATAATTATGGGAATTTTGGCTTTGGAATAACAGAACATATTACCATACCTGGTATTGAATATGATAATGCAATAGGAATATGGGGATTAGACTGTGTTGGAAGAGTTGTCAGACCAGGAATGAGAGTAAAACTTAGAAGAAAAAGAAGGGCAAAAATTCCAAAACACCATTATGTACCCCGTGAAGAAACTCAATATTTTTTAAAGCAAAAATTTAGAGTTGGCATTGTACAAAAATTAGATTTAGATTATATTTAATTAAGGTGTAAACAAAATTCCACAAGGCAAACGTTTTGGTAAAGGACAGAGAGAATGCAGAAGATGTCACACACACAGAGGTGTAATTCGACGTTATGGATTATATATATGCCGTCGTTGCTTTTATGAAATAGGAAAAGATATTGGATTTAAAAGATATGAATAAAAATAAAATAAATAACCTTGAAGAGTGAAGATTTATGGTAAACCCATTAGCAGATGCATGTTGTGCTCTTAAAAATTCTGAAAGAGCTCGCAAAAAAGAAGTCATAATCTGGCCCGCATCAAAAGTTCTCCAACATGTATTAAGAATATTCCAAAGACAAGCTTATATAGGAGAATTTGAAAGATATGATGACGGCCGACAAGGAAAATTTAAAATTGCTCTACTGGGGAAAATAAATGAATGTACTGGATTAATGAGATTGAATTACAAAGTCTCTCAATTTGAGATGTTAGAAAGGAAATTATTACCCGCCCCAGGATTAGGGATAATAATCTTAACAACAAATCAAGGCATTATGACAATGAAAGAAGCTGAAGAGAAGAAAATAGGTGGACACACTCTATGCTATATATATTAAAATAGTAATGAGATGTAAATATAATGGTAAAGATAGCATTTTTTAAAGAAGAATTAGAAATTCCTAAAGGTGTCGAAGTAATATTGGAAGGAGGACACCATGTCAAAGTTAAAGGTCCTAATGGGGCTATTACAAAGGATTTTAGTCATATTAGAGGTATAAAAGTCTCTATTCATGAAAACAAAGTTATTTTTTCTACAAGCTTCCCTAAGAGAGGTACTCTCGCCTTAGTAAAAACGATTGCTAGTATTATTAATAATTTGATTATTGGTGTTCAGACCAATTATAAATACATCTCAAAGATTTGTTATTCTCATTTCCCTTGTAGTGTTAAGGTTGATGATAAAAAAAAAATTTTATATGTTGAAAATTTTTTAGGTGAAAGAGCTCCGAGAATAGCAAGTTATTCTAATAATGTTTCAGTAGAAGTTGATGGAGATGATGTTTTCTTTATAGGTCCAGATAAAGAAGCATTAGGTCAAGCGGCAGCAAATATTAAGAGAGCCTGCAGAATCCGAAAAAAGGATCCAAGGGTTTTTCAAGATGGAGTTTATTTATACAAAAAGATGATTGGAGAAGAAATAACTTGGGAAATCCATTAGACTAAGGTGTTTAACATGGTACAAGATAAAAGGTTAATGAAGCTTAGGAAAAAAATAAATAAAAATAGGCCCTCTTTTAGAAGAGTAGAATCATGGAGATATAAGAGAGTAAAGGATCCATGGAGGAAAGCGAGAGGAATTGATTCAAAAACTCGAAAAAAGAAAAAATCTGGCGTGAGATCTCCTAGCGTAGGATATAGAGGTCCAAAAAAAGTTAGGGGTTTGCATCCTTCTGGATATGAAGAAGTTAGAGTAACAACACTACGTGATATAAAAAATTTAAATAATCGAAAACATGCCCTTAAAATTTCAGGAAAATTAGGTACCAAAAAACGTATAGCTCTTGTTGATTATTGTCAAAAAAGAGGTTTTAAAGTTTTGAACCTTGGCGTCTCACAAAAAGAAATAGAGAGTTTGGAAGCAATGGTTAACGCCCCTTTCCCTGAAGGTGACGACTTCATTGATGCTGATGATCTGGAAGATTCTATAGAATTGGATGATTAAATTAAATGAAATTGGAGGAAATATAAGATGAATCTAAAACCACAAAAAAGAATGGCTGCCGATATTCTCAAATGTGGAGAGAATAGAGTCTATTTTGATCCATATTTAGAAGAAGACATATCCCTAGCTATTACTCGTGAAGATATTCGAAATTTGATAAAACAAGGAGCAATAAAGAAAAAATATAAAAAAGGAATTTCGAATTATCGTAAGAAATTACAACACGAGAGGAAGAAAAAGGGAAGAGGAAGAGGTCTTGGTAAAAGAAAAGGAACAAAACATGCAAGGACTCCAAAAAAGAGAGCTTGGATAAGAAAGATTAGGCCCCTTAGGCGTGAACTAAAAAAATTGAGAGATAGAAAATTAATAACAACAGCAGATTATCGAAAATTGTATAGGAATGCTAAAGGTGGGATGTTTGCTAGTGTTGCTCAATTAAATAGATATGTTAAAGAAAAGGAATTAATAAGAAGAGGTAGAGGTCGTTAAAAATGGCTAAAGGTCCAAGATCTCGCGTTTCTTTCAGACGACGTATTGAAGGGAAAACAGATTATCATAAACGATTAAAATTATTAAAGTCTAGAAAATTAAGAGCTGTAATCAGAGCTTCAAATAATCATATTAGAGTTCAAATTATTAAATCCGTTTTGGGTGGGGATAAAATTCTTGTTTCTGCTTACTCTCAAGAATTAACCTCAAAATACAAATGGAAAGCTAGCACTGGGAATATCCCCGCGGCTTATTTAACAGGGTATCTTGCCGGAATAAAAGCAAAAAAGAATGATATTCAAGAGGCGATTTTTGATTTGGGTATCTTCTACCATAGAAATCGTATACTTGCTGCATGTAAAGGGATTATAGATACTGGAATAAGCATCCCTTATCGAGATGAGTTTTTTCCAGAGAATTTCGATAATAGAATTAAAGGTTTGCACATTGAAGAGTATGCGAAATTACTAAAAACAAACGAACCAGAAAAATATGAACAAATCTTTTCTGGTTATTTAAAAAAACAAAAAATTGATCCTGTGAAAATTAGCCAACAGTTTACAGATTCATTAAAAATGATCGAAAATAACATCTGAAAAGTGAATGAATATGAGCCGTTTAAGAAATATGGATGAAGAATGGGTCCCCAAGACTAAACTTGGAGAATTAGTTAAACAAGGATTAATAACACTTGATAAAATCTTCCAAAATAATCTAGTAGTTAAAGAAAAACAAATTATTAATATACTTCTCCCACAACTGAATGAGTCGGTGGTTTCCATCTCTATGGTGCAGCTTATGACTGCCAGCGGACAAAGATCTAAATTCAAAGCAGTTGTGTTAGTAGGATCGGATGGTTTTATCGGAACGTCTTCATCTAAGGCTAGAGAGGTAGGACCGGCAATAAGAAAAGGAATCGATAAAGCGAAACTTACAGTTGTACCCATTCTTAGGGGTTGTGGTAGTAAAGAATGTGGATGTGGAGGAACTCATAGTATTCCATTCAAAATTAGCGGAAAATGCGGTTCAGTAAGAATTCAGTTAATCCCTGCACCTGCGGGAGTAGGTTTAGCATGTGCGGATAAAGTTAAACAAGTATTAAGATTATGTGGGATAGAAGATATTTGGAGTAAAACATTTGGGGATACGAGAACTAGTGAAAATCTGGTTAAGGCAACAGTTAATGCGTTAAAAAACGCTCATAAATTTAACTTTAATATATAATAAATAAAAGTGGTGTATAAATGGCTATGGCAAAAAAGAAATCAAAATTAAAGCGAATAGATTTTACTCCTAAATTATTTTTCGCAGTGCGCATTAGAGGTGCTCCAGGTATGAGAGGCAAAATTCGCGATACATTAGAAATGCTTCGAATGCATAGAGTCAATCACGGTGTGCTTATCTGGGGAACTCCTTCATATAAAGGTATGTTAATAAAGTGTAAAGATTATATTGCTTATGGAGAGATTGATGAAAAAACATTAATTAGATTATTGCGAGTTAGAGGGAAAGTGGAAGGAAATAACCCTCTAACTGAAGAACATATTAAGAATTTAACCAATTTCAAAAGTTTTAGAGAATTAGCTAAAGCCTTATTAAATGGGGAAACTCAATATCGAGAGAATTGTATCTATAAAATTAAACCAGTATTTCGTTTACACCCTCCCAAGAAAGGCTATAAAGGAACGATAAAAAAACATTTCCATGAAGGGGGAACTCTTGGGGATACTGGTTCTTACATTAATGAATTAATCTATAAAATGATTTAATAAGGGTGAAAAGCCATTACAAGAAAATTTCGAAGAAAAATACTTACAAATAGAGGAACCCGCACAGTTGGATTTGGAAAAGTAGGACAGCATAGAAAATCAGGACAAACAGCTGGAAGAGGTAAAACTACGCAGTGGAAGAAAAGTAAAAAAAGTTATTATTTAAAACAAAAAGAACTTGGATTTCCAGATCCTGACTGGGATATGGGAAAGAAAGGGTTTAAGAGACCTCAAGATCTTGTTAGAATTTATCAAGTTAATACAATTAATGTTAAAGATTTAGATCAAAGGATTGACAATCTCGTTCTGGATAAGAAAGCTATAAAGTCTGGTGGCTCTTACACTATAAATTTGAATGAAATTAATATACAGAAACTGTTAGGAAAAGGAGATATTAATAAAGCAATTAATATAACTGTAAATAAATCTTCGCGAAAAGCCATGGAGAAAATTAAAGAAGCTGGTGGTAAGATTACTTTACTATCTCAAGCAGAATAAATATTTATAATTTTCATAAAAAATTCCTTATTTTATTATTCTAGATAACATTTAACACAAGAGATCACAAGATGGCAATAGAAGACGACTTATTTGAAGATGATATAGATGAGAATTATATCGATGAGGAAAAAAGGAAAAAGTGGTTATTAATCTGTATTATTATTTTATTAGTTATGACGTTGCCTTCTACATTAGCTTTTTTGGCTATTTTTTAAAAACCCAACTTTTAATAAAGCATCTTATTAATTAAAGAGATTAACCCTGGTAGAATAAAGATAAATCCAAGTGTATTTCCGATTATGTGAGTAATAGTAAATATTATTCCAGATAAAATATATGGTAAAAATTCATCTATTGTTCCAAATACTGATAATACGCTGGTTAACGACGAAAATATTTGAAAAAATGTTGTAATTAATGCTCCTATAACCCCAAATATGAACATTACAGGGAAAACATATAGATCCCCATCCATTTTGTAAAAATCTTTCCTTCTAAAATAATTACTTAATAATCCTCCACATAGACCAGTTAAAGAATAGTGAAATAATTGAAAAGTTAAAAGTGGTAGTGGTGAAGGGCCAAAAGGATTGAAAAAACAAAAAATGAATGAACTAAAAAATCCTATTACCATTCCCTCTCTATTACCTAATATAAAACCAGATAAAAATATAATTAGAGTAAACAATTCAATATTAGGAATAACTGCTAACAAATAACCTATTACTACAGATAATGCAGTGAAAGTACTTATTAGAGTTATTCGAAAAGATCTCCTTTCAAGCCACATTGAATCATTTACTTTTTCTTTTTCAATATTTAATACTTTAGTTTCTTCAATTGTTGGTTTTAAGGAATTTACTGCTTTCTTATGAATAGTAAAATTTTCTGTATCTGATTTTAGCTCCAATATTCTTTTCATCTACTTTATTTTTAGTAATAACTGACAAAAATGTAGGCAATAATAGGTTAAATTTCCTATTTTACTCTAGATCTCATTTCTTCTTTTAAATAATTTTCTTTGGAAATTTATAAAAAAATTGAAAAAATTATAAATAAAGAATTAATTAGAATATTTGTAATTAATCAGAAAGTATCTAAAAATGGAAAGTATCATTCATATTACTATAGAGTTAGATTGCGAAGTTCAAAAGGCATTTAATATGTTCACAGTCAATGAATCATTAGAAAACTGGTTAACACAAAAAGCAGATGTAGATCCTAAACTTGGAGGTAAATATGAACTTTTTTGGGATCCCGCAAACATAGAAATCAATAGTACTATTGGCTGCAAAATTACGGGAATCGAAAAAGATAGCTTTATTTCTTTTGATTGGAAGGGTCCCGTTGAATTTAGTTCTTTTATGAATAGTGCTGATCCTTTAACACATGTGATTATATTTTTTTCTCCGAAAGATAATGAACCAAATAAAACGATAATCTATTTATTCCATACAGGCTGGAGAAAAGATGCAGAATGGGGTGAGGCACACGTATCTATTTTGAAAATGCCTGGAAAAATGCCCTACAGGATTTAAAAAATAAGATCATAAATAAAACATTACCATAATATTTAAAACGAGAATTTTTTTATTTATTCTACAATCTCAATTTCGTCTCTTTCTAGTGGGATTTCTTCCCTTTCAAATCGTTTCATGCTAATAGAGTCGTTTGGACAAGTTACGGCACATAACCCACACCCCATACACTTATTCACATTTATTTTCGCTACACCCTCTACTGTAATTGCCTTAAACTTACATCTATCAATGCAAGTCTCACACGCTTCACACAAATCATCATCAACGTGAGCTATATAATTTGCTTTTCCAATAGCTCTTGGATTGTCAAATCTTGTTAATCCACTCAAAAGAACACAACAACATTCACAACATGCACATATTATTCTACAATTCTTCCCCACATTATCCGTAGTATGAACAAGACCGATTTCTGAAGCCTTTTTACTTAGTTCTTTTGCATCTTCGCTTGTAATCGCTTTTATAACAGGATCACCTTGCATCAATGCTGATTTTGCAAACGCCCCTAATAAAATGCAAGTATGGATTGGATACTTATCTTTACATTTTCTCGTTCCATTAATTTCTTGTCTATTCCGACAGGGACATGGAACCATAGCAAAATCAGTGTTTTGATCAATAATGCTATATATCTCTTCTATAGGTAAAATCTCATCTTTCGGCTCAATCTCTTCGGTAACTGTTAAAATTCTATTCCTTGGGGTTCCATCTGCTGTTGTTTCCCATTTTTTATAATATTCCCCCTCATAGAAAAATTTTAAACCTAATTCTGCTAGTTTTTTCGCGTCTTCTCCCCCATAATTTGCTTTAAAAATAAAAGGACCATCCCAAAGGATTAGAGGACTTGGGAGTGAATAAGCTTTGCCAAGATTTGCTATAAATCCTCTCTTGGCTAAAGGTTCTAACTTTTCTATCAGTTCATTCTTATCCATGTTAACCTTTTTAGCAAATCTTACAATCGACATCATTTTAGGAAAAAAATTGAGTGCTTGAATTATTTCTGCTATTTCTGAGTTGTACATAATACTTAGATACTCTAAGTAAGTCTCGGTAGGCTCACCTTTCTCCTCAGTAGGAATAGAGTACCATTCATACTTCAACCTTCTAGCAAGTTTTAATAGATTTTTTCTATGGTCTTCAGATTCAATCATTATTCAATTAACCAAATATGTAATTTTATTGTAATTGATTATCGGCATGTGGATTTATATAATTTATCGTAAATTTGAGAATTGATTATTCTATAAATACTCAAAATTAATATTCAAGAAAATTTTCTTTTTAAGTTTTTAAATAGGCAAATTTAATTGAACATTAATTAGAGTTAATAAATAAGAAAGGAAGTGAAATTTTTTTTATCATATATTTACCACTTGCTTTGACCAATCTACTGCTTTTTGCTTGGCCTCTTCAGTATTTTTGTTTAACGGTTCTATTAAATTAAGTTTTCCTACTATTTTTGCATTTTTCAAATTTTCTTCCAATTTATTTAGTGCTTTTTCAGTACCTCCCGCGCTGCAACTCCATAATGCTACTTTTTTTCCTTTTAAATCGTAGTTTCTTATAAAACTTCGAACAGGTGGAGAAAAATTCCATGCCCACACAGGAGTACCAATTATGATTAAGTCATAATCAAGCGGGTTAATATCAAAAGGTTCAAGTTTTGGTTTTTTCTTCATGGTTGATTGATAACCCCCCCAAAAAAATCTCGAAGAACTCTCTGGATCTAATTCTTTTTTTGGTTTAATGGCCAATATATCTGCCTTAATCTCTTCCTTGATGGATTCAGCAATAAATTTCGTATTCCCTGTAAGAGAATAATAAACAATAAGTGTTTTGTTTTGCATTTGTTATTAGTAAATTACTATTTTTATTTAATTTTGGTATTCTCAAATCACCCAACTTATATTATCTTTCAAAATCTTGTAATTATAAATTATTACATGATTATTACGAACTTTAACCAGGTTATAACTATAAAACTGGTAAATTTTTATAGTTATATTATTAATTGATTTTTATTAATTTACCATTCTCTCTAGACTCAGATTTTTAAGAATAGACGCCTGAGATTCATAGGATAAGTTTCCATATCTTTAAAAGCTTTCTTTCATTAAAGGAATTATATTTGGAATGATATGGTAACTTGACCTAATAGTTATTCGAAAAAAAAATTTATGAATAGAAAAACAAAAAGAGTTAAAATGATGAAATTTAAGCAATTTTCAGGCAAAAAGTTAATTATTTTTATAATAGTTCCGTTGTTGTTCTCTTTAACAATTAATTCAACAAGAGCAAATATTACAATGCCTGTAAATTATTCTCAACAATTAGAATTAAATAGAACTTATATTTACAATGTCACGCAATTTGATTCAAAATTCACATGGCTTGATTTAAATTGGGTTCGGCGAGGTGATGCCATTACAAATTCAGGTGGTCAGATTGTTGTTAATTTTACAGGATTTTATGATGATGATGCTTCAGCATTTTCAGCGCCATGTTTTAACAATCCTATTCCTTACATTAACATATCTTTCATGGAAAATATAACTGGAATGTTGGTTACTAACACTACATTCTATAATGTATCTAATAGCGAAGCAGGATTATCTTTAGCTCTTGGTTATAATTCGTTTCATTCTGGTTTTCTAATTCAGATTAATAATTTAGTAAACTTAACAACCTTAGCCGCAGAACAAGTATTAAGTACGGGATTCTTACCGGGAGAATTCATTTTTAATGAATATGATTACATGGTTGAATTTACTTTTAACCAAGAAAATAAGAATCAAAATAGTACGATGATTTATGATAGAACAACTGGTATTCTTGTCTATAGTAAAGTCCAGAGTATTTTTGGCCCTGATCTCGAGATACAATTAAGTGATTATGAATTAAATTTTCAAAAGACTAAACAAGGAATTCCATCATTTCCCTTATTTTTACTTGCTGCTATAAGTGCTACAATTTTAATAGTAATGATTCCTAATTTAATCAAGAAAATAAGAATAGACTAATATAATAAATTAACAATTTTTATTTTTTTTAAATTAGTGGGCCCATTCTATGAATAAGAAATTGAAATTTTTCTTTATAGCAATTGCCGGAATAACCAGTTTTTCATTGCTTTTTATAGTTAATTTCAACTTAAGTTATAATCCTACTACTCCACCTAAAGAAAGTGTTAACAACATTACTTTAATCGTTGATTATAAAAATGGCACCATAAAAGTTCAAGAAAATTTTACTTTAAATAATGAGAAAACAACGGCTTTTGATGCTTTAGATAAATGGTGTGCTATTAAATACGTCGATTTTGGTTGGGGAATATATGTGAATGAAATCGACGGGATTAAGGGGGGTTGGATTTATTTGGTTAATAATAATACACCGAATGTAGCGGCTCCTGACTATCCATTAAATGACGGAGCTGAGGTAAAATGGCTGATAAAAGAATAACATTATTTAAAAAGACAAGATGGTTTAATATGTCATATCTTTAGTTTCAATTTGTTTTAAAACAGGTTCCATTTCATGAAATGATTTCCTTATTTTATGGAAATAATACCCTAATTTATATCCTTTTTTACAATTGGTAAAGAGCATGAAATTATTATCAGCAGATCCTACCAAAATGATTGTATATCCCTTGGTGCCCCTAATAACTATATCTCTCAATTCACCCTGATCTAACCCTTGACTAATCTTTTCTCCTAGCGAAATTAATGTGGCTGGACTAGCACTATAAATATCCCAAACAACATCAGCGGTTTCAGAACTCGCAATTCTTAAACCAGTTTTTGAAACTACTGCTGATCCTTCTAAATCAGTTGAGTTTTCCAACCTTTCTAAACTACGCATTAATTCATCTAATATTTCTTGACTTATTTCAATTTCTGAGTCTTTTACCTTTTCCAATTTTAACACCTCTGTTAATATAATAATAATTATGAAAATTTAAATGTTTTTTAGACGAAAACTTCTTAGTTCTTTAAGAAAAACAGAATCTCCCTTTTTTAATTTTATTTCCCTATTTTTTATACCCACAATCACCACACCTTTCGTTCCAAATGTATTTAGAACTTTATTAAAGGGTGCTTCTAATTTTTTCCCGATAAGTTTTTTTGCTCCAATGTGGCTTTGAGCTAAACCCGTACATATAATTCCTTGTGCATGATCAGGGTTTTTAATTGTTCCTTTCTTAGTTTTAAATTTATAAAGTATTGGAGATTGGTCGTAAGTTTTTATTAGATCTGCTGAGCCAATTATTCTTAATGTAGTAGGAGGTAAGTCTAGTCGACTTAAAAGCATTAGAGTCTTCTCTTTTCTTATCAATACCTTTTCCTTAAATAATATAATTGCTTTAAATCCTCGTTCTTTGTTAGAAATAACTGTTTGAACTTTTTTCCCTTCTATGTCATAATATGGATATATGTTTCCTGTTGTTGTTACCATCCCCAATGTTACGTGAATTTGAGTTCCAAAACTGGTTTTAGGTTTAAATAATTTATTATTATTTACTTTAACTTCAATTGTTTTACAAAATTCAAATGCATCTGGATTGTCTGTTAAATAACACCCTCGGAATATTTTACTAAGATCTAAGCCTTTTATGTTAATGCCAACACGATGACCAGCTCTAACAATATTTACATTTTTATGAAAAATTTGGATGTTCTTTACACGGCCAGAGATTTTTAATGGTAAGATTTCTAACTTTTGATTTATAGAAAGTGTTCCTTTTAATACTGTTCCAGTTAAAATAGCACCCATTCCTTTAATTGGAAAATGGTGATCGATGGGAATAATAATATCCCCTTTATCTTCCCTTATTATTGCAAAATTTTTAATGGTTTTTAATATTCCTTTCTTTAAGTCTTTAAATCCTATTTTTCTTTTTGCTGATACAGTAAAGATGGGTACAGTGGATCCAAACGAAGTAGTTTCAAAAAAATTTCGTGTTTTTAGGATTTCATCATTAATATTCCCTGTAAAAAGATCAGTTTTATTAAGAACAACGATGATTTTCTTTATCCTAAGAGATTCTACCATGATCAAATGTTCCCCAGTTTGAATTTGAGGTCCTTTGTTTATATCAATTACAATTAAAGCACAATCAATGATTTCTACAGAAGAAGCACTAATTTTTATTAAATCTGCATGCCCTGGACCATCTACCAGCGTTACCAAAAAATTTTCAATTATAAAACTTGTAAAACCCAAATCTATTGTAATCCCTCTTTCTTTGCTTTGTGGATGAGCATCAATACCAGCTGTAGAAATTATTTCACTGAGAACTTCCGCTATGGCTGTTTTCCCAGAGTCAATATGGCCGAATAAACCAATGTTTATGGGGATTTTCTTTTCAATTTCCATCTTAAATTAATTAAAAAATCAAAAGAATATATACATTAGTATTGATTATGCTATTAAATTAATAGTGAACTGATGGATAATAAAAATCGGACTCAATTAATTTTAATTACTAGCCTAATTTTACAGATCATATAATTTATATAATAATCTTTAATGATGATTGAATGAGTCCAAAATTTTGTCCGTATTGCGGAAATCCTACGAAAAGGGAAGATAAATTCTGTATTATCTGTGGAAAACCTATGCTTACTGATATTCCTAAACCTGAAAAAAAAACTGAAGTAAAGGATATAACAGTGAGTGAACAAGATGGTAAAAAAGAATTGGAAGAAGTACAGACCGAAAAAAATGAATTAATTTTAGACGACGATGAAAAAGATAAGAAGAAAAAGAAATCCAAGAAAAAAAAAGATAATTATAATGTACAACCACTTCCAGATGGTGTAAAACAGCAGTTAACATTATATGTTGAATTTAATGATATCCAAATTAACAAGAAAGTGTTAATTGATAAGTTAAATGAACTAGCAAAATCCACTAAAGATAGTAGATACGAATATGATTTTGATTTTAAAAAAGAGATTAACATTAAGTTAGAAGCAGTTAAAACTTTGATTAGTGAATTTAAACAAGAAGAGAATGATATAAAACAACATTTAGAAGAACCATTTATAGTTCAGAGAATAAATAGAAATATTGAAACTAAAGTATTTCAACTAGAAAATTTATCAAGAGAGCACAAATTACACAAAGTTGATAAAGAAACATTTCAAAAGCTAAGAGAAAAGTATAAGGAAGAAAAATATGAATTAGAGACTGAAAGAAAAGAGTTAATCGCAGGAATGAAATTATGGATTCAGGAATTAAAATTAGAAAAGGCAGAACTATCAGTAGAACGTAAGTTAAATAAAGGGAGATATCATGCCAAAGAGATTTCTGAAGATAAATTTAAAGAAAAAGAAAAAGATTTTGTTTTGCGATCTAAGAAAGTAGATAGTAAAATTGGTACATTAGAGAAATTAACTAAGTGAGATTTATAGTAAAAATATATTTATGAACAAACATTTAAAAATTAGAGAAATATGAGAAATAAATTAGTAGCTATGATTATTCTGCTTGTAGGGTTATCCCTTTTAACAATTGGAATTATTGAAGGCCAATTTAATTTGATTAACCAAATTTATGATCAAATGGTATTACTTCCCTAGTAATCCCAATTTCCCTTTTTTAACTGCAGTAGCGTTATCTAGAAACCCTTTTTTCTGAAATACTTTATCTTGCGATTTTCTAAATTTATTTGCCTGTTTATAATGCTGTTTACATAAATAAATTTTATGCTGTGAATTTTTTTTATATCTCAAACCTGCTTTTTCAATGTAATTTTTCCATGAATTTTCTGATAATGAGCGAATAGCAGTTTCACTACAACCCTTTATTATACAGTTTTTATTTTTAACTGCTCCACCTAGTTCTCTTTTATCTCTAAGCTCCTTGGGAAGTTTCACAATTAAACACTTGCTAAAAACTTTATTAGAATGAAATATTATGTTTTTTAAATATTCAATCTCTTAAAATTTTTGCGATAACATATGGATAAGAATAACTTGATTTTCGATGAAAACTTTATAAGAGAGAAATTATATCCTTGTGATTCTCATTTAAGAGTATCTATCAAAGATGATTTTTTTACAAGGTCAGCTGTTATTTTTTCAATAGTACCTTATAAAGATAAACCATATGATTTGATTCTTATACATAGATCAAATAGAGGTACAAAACACAGAGGTGAAATGTCTTTTCCGGGGGGGAAATTTGAACCTCTCATTGATAAAAACCTGAAAGATACAGCCTTAAGAGAAACTGAAGAAGAAATAGGAGTTTTAGATGAAAATATTAAAATTATAGGATGTTTGGATGATTTTCCTACAATGACTCAATATATTATTACACCCTTTATAGGCATCATTGATAGGAATCAAAAATTGGTAAGAGATGAGATGGAAGTTCAAAGAATATTGAAAATTCCCATTGATTTTTTTACTAGCAAAACAAATTTCAGAGAGCAAGCAATTGATATCGAAAGCAGAAAATTTCCAGTTTTTTATTTTAATTATATTGATAGTGAAAACCATCAACAGTACGTAGTGTGGGGAGCAACAGCATTTTTGATTTCGACTTTTATCGAAAAAGTTTATGGGTTGACCATGTCGACGTTGGGTTTGGAACGATTTAAACTTGAAAAAATTAAGCATTTAAAGGAATATATAAAATATAGGAATAAAATAACAAGCAAATTTTAAACCTCAACTTGAAGAGAATTGTCTAAAAGTAAATCTTCCCGAAATTATATATTATCTAAATCTTTCTAAGTTGTAAATGTATTCAGTACAATTTTTACAATCAGGATTTTTGCATAAAAATTGAATTTTAGGTAGTGGGCAAGAGTGAAAAAAAGGACAAGCAAGAAGACTATTTTCTAAACCTAATTCTGTTTCACTAATCATAATAAAATCACTTTTCCGTTGTATTTAAATAAAAAAGTGCAAAATCACATTTTTAAAGGGAAATAGTATTAAGATTTTATAATTCATTTTTCTAATTATTTATTTTTTTATATATTGATTTAATAGACACTGTAATACATGTATAATATGATTTAAAACCATAAATTTCAATTATAATTCTTAATAGATTAAATTACTACAAAACACTACTATTTAAATAATTTTAAACCTAAACTATCTAAAAGTTGGAGTATAATGAAGTATAGAAAAATGGGTTCTCTTGATTGGGAAGTTTCTGCACTTGGTTTTGGGGGGATGAGACTTCCGATGAAAAACCAAACTGAAGTAGATGAGGAAGAAGCAATCAAAATGATTCGCTATGCCATCGATAATGGAGTTAATTATATTGATACAGCTTATCCTTATCATAATGGAGAAAGTGAGGCAATTGTGGGAAAAGCACTGAAGGATGGGTATCGTGAAAAAGTCCATCTCACCACGAAATTACCTATGTGGTTAATAAAAAAAACAGATGATTTTGATGAATATCTTAATCAACAAATTGAAAGGTTACAAACCAAACCAGACATCTATCTCTTTCATGGACTGAATAAACACCGACTTGAGAAAATAAAAAGGCTTGGTTTAATTAAAAAGATGGAAGAAGCAAAAGCAAATGGCTTATTTCAATATGTTGGGTTTTCATTTCATGATAATCTAGATGTATTTAAGGAGATAATTGATTATTACGACTGGGATTGTTGTCAAATCCAGTACAATTATCTTGACATTGAATATCAAGCTGGCACTAAAGGTTTACAATATGCAGGGAGTAAAAAAATCGCAGTTATAGTAATGGAGCCTATTCGTGGAGGGAAATTAGCAGTACCAGAACATAAGCTAGATACAAAACCAGAAATTAAAAAAGCACTTGATGAATCAAACGTGAAAAGATCTATGCCGGAGTGGGCTCTATTTTTCGTTTGGAACCATCCAGAGGTTTCAGTGGTTTTAAGTGGAATGAGTTCTATGCAACAGGTTCAAGAAAATGTTGAATCTGCAAATAAATCAGAAATAAATTCTTTATCTGAACATGAACTTCAAACTATATCTAAGTTAAGAGAAGCTTATAATAAATATACTCTTGTTTCTTGTACCAGTTGCAGATATTGTTTACCGTGTCCCAACGGAGTCTCTATTCCTTGGGTTATAAGGTTACTGAATGAAGCTTACTATTGGGGACCACAAAGAAAAGGTCGACTATCATTTTTTTATAATGGAATGGCGAAAACTCAAGAAGATTTTGAAAAAAGACTAGCTGACGGAGATGAGGTAGAAGGAGCTGCTTCTTTATGTACTCAATGTGGTGAATGCCTTGAAAAGTGTCCACAACAAATAGACATTCCCGATATTATGGAAAAAACCAATGCAATTTTCGAAGATGATAAGAATATATCTGATGTATTTTAATTACTCTCTTTCTTTTTATAGATGCAATATAAAATAACCAAAAACTTATTTTGAAAAGATAAATAATTTGAATTAGAAATAATCATTTTTTATGGCCCTTGACGGTTGGAGTGGTCTCTGACACTGGGCTTCAAACCCAGTTATCCTGCGGAGGGATAGGGGTTCGATTCCCCTCGAGGGCCGCCATTTCCTCATTGAATTTAGAGATAGTGATAATTATGGTTGATTATAATAAAATAATCGAATTCTTCAAAAATACGAATATTCCTGAAAATATGCTTAATAGAGGGCAACTAGTACTAAATAGTTTCCTTAAACCTATGAAAATATTATTTGAACAGAGAAATGTTCCAAAAGAACCTTGGACTGATGAACAAATCGAATTTCTGCTACAAACTCTTTCAAATATGGATACAGATAAAGATAGCGATGCTGCAAGAGTAGGAGAGAGAGAAGCAAGAATAGCTTCAAAACTTCACCTAAAAACATCTGCGGGATTTTGTCACGGTGTAGGAAGAAGTGGTTTTTTGACAGCTCCTCAACCAAAAGCTCCTGGAAGCTCAATCATGTATGAAATCTCTAATTATTTAGCTAAAAATATCTTAAAAATATTCGGGCTACCGAATATAGAAAAAGCAATTATAGTCCCATTGTGTACTGGAATGTCATTATCGTTAACTTTAGGTGCTTTAAAAAAAGAATTTAATGAGACTAACTCATATGACAAGCGAACAGTATTAGTTCCCCAAATTGATCATAATTCACTCCTAAAATCTATTGATTTAATGGGTTTTAAGGCAAAAATTATCAATGGTAAAATTTATGGGGATGCGGTAAGGATTCCAATAGAGGATATAAAAGCAAAATTAGATGATGAGTGTTTTGCTGTTATCTCAATTACAAGCTTCTTTCCTCCTCGTGAGCATGATGATATAAAGGAAATAAGTAAATTTGCTTATAACAACAACCTTATACACGTAGTAATTAACGCCTATGGCGTTCAAAGCCCTGAATGGATGAGGTTAATTAGATCTGCAATTGATGCAGGAAGAGTTGATGCAATTATTCAATCAACAGATAAAAACTTTCTTACTCCTGTTGGTGGCGCCTTAATAGCTTCACCTCGTATTGAAAATATTTCTAAAATAAGTCAAACTTATGCAGGTCGTGCCTCAGCTTCACCTGTAGTGGACTTCTTAATTTCAATGCTTTCACTGGGAAATAGTGGGTATCAACAACTAATTAAAAAACAACAAAAGAATCGAATCCTTCTTGAAAAAAAACTAAAAGAAGTAGCAGAACAAATTAATGAAAGAATTTTGGATGTCTTCAATCCTGTAGCCGTTGCAATATCGTTAAATAATTTAAAGGAAGATCAACTATATGCTCTTGGTGGAGCATTATATAATTTAAGAGTTACAGGACCAAGAGTTTATAATCCAAAAGAAAATGCATTTGGGACATGTTGTAACAATTATCAAACTCCTTATATTGTAATGAACGCTGCGATTGGTGCAAACGAAAATGATATTATTTCTGCAGTTGAAAGATTTGGAAAGGCTTATTATCAAATAGTTCATTAACAAAAAAAATAATAATTATTTGATTCTGTATGAACAGAAATAATAATAAATAAAAACTAGAAGTTCTATATTTTAATAAAAATAAGTCAAACAATTTTAAATCGATTATAAGGAGTTCATAATGGAAAACCGTCTTTTAAACCAGTTTAATAACGTTATTACATCCCAATGGCTATTTAAACATATCGAAGAACCATATGAGCCTTTAACACATCGGGAATTGTTTGAACTGGCTTACCATACTTGTAACTCTGTTACTATAAGGAATATTTATATAAGATTATCCTCTAGTGAAGATCAGGGGGGTTCTAAAGCTATAATGTATTCAAATACCAAAATATTTACTTTAATAGAAGCCTTAGATAACACCTTGAAAGTTACTAAATATTTTAGCGAAGATTCTACCGGTGAGAAGATAACTACAGAATTTCAACCAATTCTTAAAAAAAGAAAAGAAAGTTATGCGTCAAAAGACACAGAGATAAAAACACAGATTCTTAAAAGTATATTAGTTGAACGAAAACTCGATGAATGTGCTAATTTAGCATTATTAAAAGGTTTAAATCGTAAAGTTTATTTTGCCATTGGCGACGCGAGGGAATCGGCGGCGGTTATTCCAATTTTTATGCAAGCCGAGGGTGCAAGTTTAGTTCAACTAGCTTTAAACAAATGGATGGAAACAGCTCAGAGGTTAGACCAAGAGAAAAATTTTCCCGAAAACCTTGTTCCAGGACTTCTCAAAAACCTCACTCAAATTAAGCGATGGCTTCTTGATTTAATCAGTTCCTTTTTAGATAAATAAATTAGCATGAGATTTTCTGAATTGGGTTCATTTTTTTTTTAATCTACTACAAATGTACGTGAAATAGATGTTTCACGATTTTTTGATGAATAAATAGTCAAAATAAATAGTCAAAACAATATAGATTATTTGTTGAATGAGTTTATATCAATTTTGTAGATTTATGGGGATAAAATTCGTTAATTTTGCTTATAATTCTTTTTTCAATTTTTTTTCATTTATATTTTCAATTATTTGATGTTAGAATTGAGTAAATGTTAAATTTAATACATTTTTAATCTAGAGTAGGAAAAAAATTATTTGGACCCGTAGCTAAGCTTGGTTACCAAGAATTGGCTTTTAATATTGATCAATTAGCGCAGGTCTTATAAATGACCGACGGACATACATCAAACAAAAATTGTCCGTATCCAGTAAAAGCCTGAGATCGGGGGTTCAAAGGGAGAGGCAATTCGCATTTCTTGAATATATCCCCCCGGGTCCATAATATTTTTATATCAAACAATAAATTGATTTTAGTCAGTATTGTGATTAAATACCTCTTATAAGCTAAAATATAAATAAATTCATTTTCATGGTATTATTAACATACTCTCTCAGTAAAAAAAAGATTTTTTATTAGAGTAATCTGTTATATTTATAATTGAAGTAATAAATATAACTAATAATTAATCAATACGCAAACATAGGTGAAGAAAACGGCGGAAATGCTCACTGATTTATTGCAGAACATATATAAAAGAATTGCACAGCTAGGAAAAGCAATACAAGAATTAAAAACTTCATTAGATGGATTAAATGAGAATATTGAGGAAAAAATTTCTAGAGTAACTGAAAAATTAGATGAGTTTTCTAATGAAATTAATTTAACTCAAACAAAACATATCGATACAATTAAAGAAATAGGTGTGGGCACAAACAATGAATTGAGGATGATTCAGGAAGGTTTAGGCTTAGATGCTCTTACCAATTTAACCGAAAAACTTGAGGATTTTGCGAAATTATCGGAGAGTGTTCTTAATCAAGATACAGTAAACTTATTGTTATCAGAAGCAATTGATTCAGTTAAAAATCTTAAAGAATCTCTTAAAGAAGAAGAGGAGGAAATAATAGAATAACGAGGTAAATAAAAAAAATGGCAGAACAATTATTAGAAGAAATGATTAAGAAAATTAATCAAATCATGAGTTCCTTGGATGGAACTATTGCTCAAGTTAACCAAATGAGTACTTCTATCAATCAGATGAGTCAAAATTTTTCTGAACAGACAGTTGCGATGACAGAGAATATTAGACTAATTGTAGAAGTTTTAAAACAATTTAGAGTTCAATCTAGTAAAAGTTTACAGGAGTTATCTGATGATTTCAATGAAAAAGTAAAAGAGTTGTGGGATAAAAAATCAATTGAAGTTATTGCAGAAGAAGAAAAGAAGGCAATCGAGATCATTAGACAAGCATCAAAAACTGTATCAGATAATCTTTATTTTGCTCAGCTATTAAACATTATTCAATCTATACGAGAAGAAACCAATCGAATTATTAGCGCGAGTCAATAAGCGCAAACCAATAAATTTTTTATTAATTTTAAATATAAAGCTAATTATCTTTATATAGTAATTTTTAAAATAAAAGGTGCCAGAGTTATATATGCCAACAGGTTGTTTTGTGATACTTCTTCCTACAGATTCTGATTTTAAAACAATGGGGTATTATTTCAAGGAAACCAAATCGGAGTTTGAAATCTCTAATGATCTATTCCTACGATTACACCTTGATCATTCAAAAAATCAATATAATTTATTGAAACTTAAGGGGTGGCGAATATTTTCCTATTTTCACAAATTCAAGGGAAAATTAACTAGGAAAGCGTCTGGAATAATACTAGGACTTTTGATGAATGAAAGTGATTCACCCGAAAAATTCCGATCCTCCCTTAAGGAAGCTGCAGAAGCTTTTGAAATACCAAGTCTTAATATTTTAAATAAAACAAAAGAAGAATTTGAATTAATTCTTAAGGATATTTATTTAGAGCATCTAGAACCATTAATCGACATTCTTCAGCCAGAAGCACTTAAAGATAGTATTATTAATGTAACGAAATTTATGCTTAGTGGAGGTAAAAAAGAAAGAAAAATCGCTCAAGAACTATTAGAAAAAGTAGAAAATGGGGAGCATGAAAAAATTTCAGGATATTACAAAACCGCTGAGAGCGCAAGCAAAGCATTAGATTACGAAAAAGCAGCAAAATTCTATAATAAAGCAGCTGAAATAGCGGAGGGTCTATATATCATGGATGTTGCCTCATCATTAAAAGAAAAAGGAGCTTTTTCTCAGCAAGTCCCTAATTTGTTTAAAGAAAGGGAAAAAATAGTTCAGGAAGCTCGACAAGCACTTCGAAGTGAAAACTTTCATTCTGCCTATATTTCTTATAAAAAAGCAAGCGAAATATCCAAAAGATTAGTACAATTTAACATGGAAGAGGAATATAGATTAAAATCAAAAGCTTTAGAAGATTTTTATAAAGTAGACCAAAAATATAAGAAATCTAAATGAAATTAAATCTACCATAATTTCTTATTTTTTTAATAATATAACTCCTTAATTCTTTCAAAATATGACTGAGTTGAATAAAAAATCCAACATAGCACTATTAACGGACTTTGGAACAAAAGGGCAGCATTACGTCGCATCGATGAAAGCAATCATATTGAAAATTAATCCCAATGTAACTATAGTAGATATCTCACATTCAGTTTCTCCTTATTCAATAATTGAAGCATCGTATTTATTGAAAAGTACCTATTATCATTTTCCCAAAAGATCCATTTTCATCATTGTTGTTGATCCAGGAGTAGGCAGTTCAAGGGAAATTATTAGTATTAAAACAGACGCAAATTTCTATTTTATTGGTCCAAATAATGGGATTTTTTCAAATGTTTTTGATATTTCTGAAATAACTGAATGCATACTTATTGAAAATGAGGAATTTTTCAATAAACCTACTTCAAAAACATTTCACGGACGAGACATCATGGCACCCATAGGGGCTCATATCTCTAATGGAATTCCATTAAGTAGATTTGGGCCTGATTTTAAATTTAATAACCTAATTGAGCATAAGTTATTCTATAAAATATTTCCAAGTAAAAAAAAAATAAAATGTATAATCCAGTTTATTGATTCATTTGGTAATGGAACTACCAATATACCCGTTGTCAATAATAAAATTAAGAATCTTAATTTGGAACTAAAAAATGAGTTAAAGATCTTAATAGAAATAAGGGAAAGTGAACATGAATGTATCTTCACTACTCACTATTCAAATGTACCATTGAACTCTATTTTAATCGTTATTGGGTCTACAAGCTTCCTTGAACTCTCAATTAATCAAGGAAATGCATCTAAAGAATTAGATTTTAAAGTAGGAGATATTATAACATTTAAATTTTAAAGAGAATTAAAATGAAAGATGAGATTTTAGCCTGTATTAATTCTGAAGACATTAAATATTTACATTCAGGACAAATCTCTAAATATTTATTCCCATTAAGTCGAAAAGAAGCTCATCTTAAAAAAACAGTACATCTGATCACAAGGTTTTTTGTTATTTCAGAAAATCCTAAAGGAGAAATATTATATTTGGTCCAGAGGCGTGGAAGCAAGAAAGAAACATTTCCTCGGTATTTTACTGATTCCTCTTCGGGGCATGTAATTTGGTCGAGCAATTTGAACTTAGATAAAATTAAAATTAATGCAATGAGAGAACTTGAAGAAGAATTCGGTATTCCACCAGAAGCAATACTAAGAATGAAATTTAATAATTTATCTATTGAAGATGATGAAGTTGCATACATATTCTTTGGAATTGTTGATTATAGATCAAATATTACACCAGATCCTGTTGAATTAGATGTTAAAGATAGTAAATTCTATAATAGAGCTGAACTTGAAATCCTATTAGAAAATGAAAAAAATATTGAATCAACTAAGAAAGTGTGGCGGGAGCTATTAAATACTGATGTTAACCACCTTATTAAAGAAAAAAGCATCCAACGAAAAACCCGTCAAGAAAAGATACTTCTATTTATTGGAAGATTTCAACCTTTGCATCATGGTCATATTTATGTTCTTATGAGTATTCTAAGATCTTGCAAATTCTTGAAAATAGGAATAGGTAGCTCTCAATTATCTAATACATTAAATGATCCTTTTACAAGTGAAGAACGAAAAAAGTTTCTCCATGCTGCGTTAGATAAACGTAAAATTGGGAGGAAAAAATATAAAATTTATGAAATTCCTGATATTTTTGATGCGGAAAAATGGATAGATCATGTTATCTCAATAGTAGGAGAATTTAATTCTGTTTTTTCTAATAGTCCATGGGTCAGAGAATTATTTTTAAATAAAAATATTAATATTGAAAAGAAAAGTGTAATTTTCAAAAAAAAGTATAATGGAAAGAACATTAGAAATTTAATTTTAAAAAATAACAAAAATTGGAAGTTACTAGTGCCAAAAGAAGTAGTTAAATTAATAGAAGAATTTAATGGAACTGCTCGATAAGATCTTTCAATTAAAGAGATGAATTATGACAATAGGCGAATACTTAGAAATTGATGGTTCTTTTGGAGAAGGAGGAGGTTCTATACTTCGAGTTGGGGCAGGTTTCTCTGTTCTGTTTAATAAATCTGTCCGTATTAGAAACATTCGAGCAAACCGTTCTACTCCTGGGTTACGGTTACAGCATCTGATGGGTTTAAGAACATTGTCTGATTTAACACAGAGTAGTTTATCAGATTGTAAGGTAGGAACGACTGAAATCATATTCGAACCAAAAAACATTATAAAAACTAACGTAGAGGTTGAAATTGGCACAGCTGGAAGTTTAGGTTTATTGCTTCAACCGATTCAAATAGCCTGTTTAGGATTCTCTAAAATACAAAAGATTGAAATCTCATTAAACGGAGGAGGCACATTCGGAAATTGGGCTCCAAGTCTCAATTATTTAAAGGAAGTAACTTATCAAATTTTTAAAAGGGTAGGATTAAGCATTAGTATTGAAATTCAAAAACATGGATTTTATCCGAAAGGGGGTGCACTTGTAAAATGTACGATTTTACCTCCTTCAAATAAGCTTAAACCAATTTTTTTAACTGATTTGGGCAATTTAGACCTAATTCATGGTGATATCGTTATTACGGAACAGTTAAAAGGTAGAAATATTGGTGAAAGAATACGTACTACTATTATGAAACACGTAAAAAAACACATTAATCTTGATTCAAAAATTAAAATTACTTATGTAAAATCGTTGAGTCCTGGTATCGGTCTTTCTTTATGGGCATGCTCCGATACTGGTGCTGTAATTTCTTCAGGAACAATTCTGGGTGATAAAAAGATTACATCAGAAAATCTAGGGAAAAAGGCAGCTAATATTATGATAAATTATATTAAGAATGAAATTCCCGTTGATAGTTATTTAAGTGATCAGTTAATACCAATCATGGCATATGATAGAGGACCATCAAAAATAAAGGTGAAAGAAATAACAAATCATACAAAAACCAATTTAGAATTAACTAATTTGTTTATTAATAGAAATTATAAAATTACTAAAGAAAAAAATCATTCAATAATAGAATTCCCCACGTTATAGAATTAAAACGTGATTTTAAATTAATATACCTTTTAAAATTCGGATTGGATTAAAAAATTGGAAGAGATTTTTATAAGATTAATTTATTATATGATCATTATAAAAAATATTGAAATATTATAGTAAGAATGTCTCGAACAGTCGCAGCATTCCAACGATGCCCTAGATGTGGAAACGAGAATACTGCTGATAGTTTTGCCTGTAATTTCTGCGGTTTTAGATTAAAAGTCGAAAGAATTGAAACTATTAGATTCTTTAGAAGATATGAAGCAGAATGGGTAGCTCCTTCGCCTTGGTTTAAGAAGATCTTCTATCTTTTTGTTAATGCACCAAGAGCATTTCATGACATAAATCATAAAAGGAGTAAAGCCCCGGGATGGTTGATTGTGCTATTCTGTTCATTATTATATGGACTAATGGGCTTAGCATTTGTTTCTCACATTGATTTTGGCTTTCCATCCACTCTAAGTGGAGATTTACTTCTATTCTTATACAATCTGAGTTTTTTTGCTTCTTTCTTCATTTTTGGATTTTGTTTTCAATCAATTTATTTTTTAATTCTAATTTGGTTATTCACAAAAGGAGCTAATAAAGCAGTAGGTTTTTCAGAAAAGTTAGAAAGTCGGTTTGAAGGGATAGGTGAAGCTAAAAAAAAATTTAAGGAAGCTGATATTAGTCCCTTTAGTATCTATAAAGGTGGTACAATGTTACGATTAGAAGGGGCCTATAAAACAAAGATGCTTCTATGTGCTTTTACACCTTTTTTATTAATAAATGCCATTAAATCCTTAATTATTCTTATTGGGCTCCCATCTACAGTGCCAGGAGGACTTGATCTGCTTTTTGATTCCCCTACTTGGGCTGTGGTAGATATAATTGATGCAATTACTATTTCAACGTGGGTTCCGATATTAATGACGCTTGCTATAAGAGAGTTAAGTAATTCTTCTACTACTCGGGTGTTAATTCCTACTATAATAATCGGTGTTATTGTTGCGATATTATTTTATTTTTTAAGACCAACATTATTTGGTTAGATTTATTAACTCGTAATCCAAATGGTATATAAAAATCTCGACTATTTCTATTAAATCTGATATGGCAGAAGATAGTAATTTTAACTCTGAAATTGAAACAAAAATAGAGGCTGAACTATTTTCTCTAATAAAGTCAATACTCAACTTAAATAATAAATTTCAAAAAGGAAAAATAAATGAAAATTTTTTCAAGAAAGCTCTTAAGAATACAATAAATAAATTATTTAAATTTAAACTTATTTTAAAAGAAAATAATATTCTTCTGATAGAGCTATTAGAAAAAATGCAACTATCTAAAGAATTTAATGATACTATTGATTTAATAACTCGAGTCTCATCATTGAATTTATCAAATGAAAAATTAGAAAAGCAAAACTTAAATATTCTAGACTTACCTGGTCTCACTTCGGAAATTACTGCATCTTTTATAACACTCATGGATGCACTAACATTGAACGATTTGAAAAATCAAGATTTTATATTTAGATTGTTTGATGAATTAAATAATGGTTTAAGCAATTTTCCTGGAGTAGAAGATCTAGTTATCAAATTTGAGGATATACAGAGAAGAGTTTCAAATAATCGTGATAAATTATTATACGAAACTAAACTTAGAGAGAAGGTTGTTGATGAATTATATATGATTTTTAAGGAATTTCAAACTAAATTAGATCTAAATCCTTAAGTAAAACAATAAAATTAATATTTTTTCATTTATTTAGAAGAATATTAATTAACTTATCATCTCAGAAGAAAAAAAGGTAATCATTATTCCACGTCCAGGATTAAGATCCAAAGCTCAAGCTAGAAAGAAAATAAGAACTCCAGGAAATCGAAATGTTACACACTATTGGAGAAGAAAGCCTACAAGAGGAATCTGTGCAATATGTAAAAAACCGCTTCAATCAATTCCAAGACTAAGACCTTCAAAAATGAAAAAAACTAATAAAACTGCAAGAAGAACAAATAGAATGGAAAGCGGACGATATTGTGCTAAATGTCTTCAAACATTATTAAAAGAAGCTGTTAGGAGTTAATTAATTTATACTTGTTTTTTGCGAAGTAATTCGATCATAGAATTAGACTCATAATTCCTTCTTGTCATAACTTAATTATTATTTATATTAAGTAATACTATTAATTATATAATGATCTTAACAATATCGGGACTTCACGGAACGGGTAAATCAACAATAGGAAAATTGATTGCGGCAAATTTGAGAATTAAGTATTATAGCACCGGGCAAGCATTTAGAGATCTCGCAAAAGAAATCAATATGACATTGAATGAATTTACTGAATATGCAGAAAAAAATCCTGAAATTGATAGAAAATTAGATAGGAAAATAATAGAAATTGCAGAGAAAGGCAATATTATTATTGATAGTCAATTAAGTGGATATATCCTCCATTCAATTGCTGACTTCAAAATTTTTTTAAGTTGTTCATTAGAAATCCGAGTTAAAAGAATGGCAGAAAGGGATAATGTTTCATATGAAGCAAAATTAAAAGAGACAGTTCTACGCGAAAATTCCGAATTAGAACGCTTTAATACATTATATGATATTGATTTAAACGACCATAAAAGAGTAAAAGAGATTTATAGCCTTATTTTAGATACTGATACTATGACTATTCAGGAGATTTTAAATGAAATATACTCCAATTTGAAAAAACTAAAATTACCAATTAAGATCTAAAAATCATAAAAATTTTATTTTTTGCGTGATTTATTCAAATAAAATAAATTGTTTATCTTTACTGGATGTGTAAAAAATCTAGTATTATAAACATATTAAAAATGATTTGGTGACAAATTATAAATGAGTGTATATGATATAGGAAGATTATGTGTAAAAACCCTAGGAAGAGAAGCTGGATATCATTGCGTTATTGTAGATATCATTGATAAAAATTACCTACTAATTGATGGTTTGAAAGTTCGAAGAAGAAGAGTTAACTTTAACCATATTGAACCAATAGCAGAGATATTAGAAATTAAAAAAGGAGCCTCACACGAGGAGATCGAAACCGCAATTAAAAAGGCAAATTTAGAAAAGAAAATGAATGAACCAGTTTCAATTCCAATAAAGTAAATAAAAAAAATTAATTCAATTTTATTACTTTCTATTTTTTATAATAAATAGCAACGGTTGCCTAGCCTGGTACGGCGCTGGCTTGGAGTGGAACATCATCCCAGAAAGCCAGTGTGTTCATGCACGCGGGGGTTCGAAACCCTTCATACTCCTCGTAGGAGAACGAAAATCCCTCCCGTTGCGCTTATTTTTTACACATCTGGAAATTCTAGAGCTTTTGCTTTCTGTCCAGCGATTTAAAAAATAAAAAATAATATTTCTACTAAGAAAATAGGATAAATTCTTTTTCACACGTCTGGAAATTCTAAAGCTTTCGCTTTCTGGCCCGCGAACATGCCGCCCATGCCTCCAGAAGCTTGAGTTTGCAATTTTAATAATCTTTGAACCATTGTATTAATCCCTAAGGAACAGAGGAAATACCATGCGGTAAAATTAAGCCAAATGCTATTCCCTGCCTTTATATAATCCCCAATCATGAAACAATCATTCGCATGCATAGGTGAGAGAGCTACTGGATTATTACTAAATATCGTTCTAATAACGGAAAATATTATTATCATAGGTAAGAAAGTTACACAAGTAGGTTTTAAACGTTGCATCGCCATTTTTTGTTGAGTTTTTTTTAACATTTGATCTTTACGTTCATAGCGTTTTCGAGCCTTTTTATATCGCTCTGGATCAGTTTCAGCCATATCAACAATCTTTTTTTTCTCTTCTTCATGTGCTTTAATCTGTTTTTGTTTTCGATTAACTTCTTCAGTGTCCACTAACCACTTTGTTAAACCTGTACTAATTAGAGCTGTGGTTGTTGCTACTAATAATACAAAAAACATAGAACCTGGAGGAGAATCAACCAAATCTATAAATGCATTTTTAAAAATTAAATCTATCATTTCTCTACTTTATGTAAGTTAATTTTGTTATAAAGTTTTTAGATATTTGTTTTCAGAACCGTTAACATCAAACGCAATTGTATTTAAAAAAGAATTAAGAGATTCTCAAAAAGATAATATCATAACTGTATAACACTTCCAGATTAATTTTATTTTAACAATAAATATTTGAATCTGAAGATAAAAATTCTAGAAATGTAGTATCTAATATCCAATTTTCCTCTTTAATCCATTCCGAGCATTGCTCGCATTCCTGGATATTGTGAGGCAGCTAGCTCCTTACTGATCGTCTCGGCATAATTATGAATTATTCCTATAGCTAATAGTAGCCCTGTCCCCGAGGTGAGAGCCCCCAAACTGTCCGCCATGAAGCTTAAAAATGCAATGATGATCCCGTTTAGTATTATTAAAGTAGGGATATAGCGCTTTAGAATTTTCTCAATTATTTTCGGGGAGCTTCTGAAGCCCGGAACTTGCATTTTTGAATCAAGAATTTGGGTGGCTATATCTCTTGGAGCTAGACCTGAGACCTCAACCCAGAGACGGCCGAGCATTATGCAAAGAAAAGTAAATACTATCAGATAGAAGACAGCCCTTAAAGGATAAGTTCTCAAATCAAGTAGACCCATTGGTGGAGTAATTAACCAAATTAAACCCCCTTTTGGTATAAGTTGGCCACCAGTTACGCCCCCTGCTCCTTCTTGTCTTACAAAAACCCCAATTAAGTCGATCCAGAAGTCGTTGATAAATCCTCCATTTGTAGCACGTATGGCCGCATCCGGACCTGCTATTAATTGTCCAAAGAATAATATATTTGCATATAAAGCATTAACTAGGATGACGGGGATATTAGACACATAAAGCAGTTTCATGGGGTATTTCCCCTTAAATCCACGGTACCCACGGTATGCTAGCGGTATTTCTACTCTCGTTGATTCGAACCAAATTACCAATAAGAAAATAAATACAGTCGTTCCAATTCCTAGTAATGAGGGATAAGCCCCTCTTGTTAAAAGATCATCAAGATTTGTATCAGACTTACCATCAAATAACACAGTAAAAAAGGCAATCACAATCCCTCTTGGGATATTATCTGGAGCGACAATAAAACTAAAAGAGTTCCAAAAAATCTGACCAGCAACTCCAGCACCTATGAACAAGGACACTCCACTTCCAAGACCCCATCCTTTTTGAAGTATTTCATCCAATAAAATAATAATTATACCCGCAAATAGTAGTTGAAAGAATATGAAAAATATTCCTGATATCCCTAAAGCACCTTCACCTGTTAAAGGGCCAAAAGCACCTCCCATTATGTAGGCAATTGAATTAAATATTGTTAAAAATACCGATAGTACTTTTTGAGCTCCAGTAAACATAGCTCTATCATATGGATCAGCCATATTTACATTAATAATCTTAGATCCTAAGAGTAATTGCATGATAAGACCAGAAGTGACTATAGGTCCAATACCAAGCTCTGTCAATGTACCTCTTTGGCTTGCAAGAATAACTCTCAGCCAGTAAAAGTAATCAGTTGATTCTTCAAGGTTTACACCATATAGTGGTATATTAGACATTATCAAATATATAATTAAAACGACAGCAGTCCAGATAAATTTCTCTTTAAACGAGACTTCACGTTGAGGTTGTTTTATCTCTGGCATTACCCTAACAAACGGAGAAAAGAACTTAAGAAATTTACCAGCCATAATTGATCAACAACGGGAGTCTTTTTGAGCTACCATAATAGCATTTATTTTATCAAATAATTATAAACTAATTCTTAAACTTGAATGTGATTTAGAAAAAAATGAATTTAAAAAAAAGTTTTTGATTTGGATTATGATTTTAATTGGATAAAAATGTGATTCTTGTTTATCTAATATTTTAGATCATTATATTTTAAAGAAATAAATAAAAAAAAGACTAATTGTCTCTTCTTGGATATTAATTATTTTAATTTTCAATTTTGTGTTACTTTTACTCTATTCTCTCATCTAAAAGAGACTTCCAATACCGGTTGGCTCTTCCTCTTTTACTTCCTCTTTTTCCTTCTTTTCCTCTTTTTTCTCCTCACCAGCCCCTCCAGAGGGAGTAGCCATAATTGGTGCTGTGCTTGCTGTTTTTATGATTTCTGTAATATCTGTGTCTTTTAATCCAGCAATAAGTTTGACGATTTGTTCTTTATCAATTTTCGCGCCTGCTGCATTTAAAACTTTTTCTACCTTCGCTTCTGTAATACCACTTCCAATTTTATGGAGCAAAAGTGCGGCATAAATACTTTCCATTTTTTTTAACCTCTAATTTTTTTTTTTATTTTTTTTTTAATAATTTTGTAAACATCATTTAGAATTTGGTTAATAATCAACCAAATAATCCCCCAATTCCTACACTCTCAGAATCATCTTTTTTTTCTTCTTTCTTTTCTTCAACCTGGGGTTTTTCTTCTTCAGCAGTAATTTGGATACCTTCACCAAAAACAATAGCATTTACAATATTTGCTTGAGATATAGCTTTCTGTATATATTCTTCCAACAAATCTTCTTGGAAAAATGGCATTTCAAATAGAATAGCTAATGCTTCTCGGTATCCTGTAACAACCTCTTGTTTAAATTGTTCAATATCCATATAAAGAATCTCTTCGGGGATTATTTCACCATCATTCCAAGCGAAATGAATTTTAATCAATGATTCTATTGGAGCAATTCCTAGTTTTTTCAGTACTGCTGCTTGCTTAACAGTAACTAAATCACCAATTTTATGGGTTCTTGTATCTTCACGTATGTGTATAGTATCATTCATAATTCTAGTAGGTAATCGTAAGGTCATGTTTAATTCACTGATTACCTGACCTGTTGGCAATCCAGTGTCTCCCCCTGGAACCCAAATATCTACAGGTGTGATTTCATTTGGTTTTGCCGGGACCATCCACTCATTTTCAAGAAATATTTTTTTTAATTCAAATAAATCTAGGTTAGTAAATACTAAACTAGATTGTCCAGGTATATTTTCTGCTAATTTATCAAGATTTTTCTTTTTAACCTTACTTTTATATTTCTCAATTGCTCGCAATTGAAGAGATTTTTTAGACATTCTAAAAATAGCTTTTCCTCTGAGAATTTTCTTTATTGTTTGGATTTGCATATCATTAATATGGGCAACCTCGATAACAGCAATATTTTTATGAGTCTTTAATAACTCAACTAAATGAGTAATCTCATCAATTTTCCATTGTGATATATGCTTATTTTTGATCATACATTTACACCTCAATAGTTTTTAGGAATTCTTCCGCTACTTTTACTGGCCTTCCCATTGTTGATTTGAAGTACATCGATTTAAAGTTGTTAAATTTGTGCGGCATTTGATCGGCAATAAAATTCACAACTACTTTAATGTTTTCAAATAACTTACTTGCTTCCATTGACCTTTTCCCGATTGTTGCGAAAATTATAGGCTGTTTTTTCATCTGAATGCGAATAATTCTTTTATATCTGTCAAATGCAGTCTTTAAGTCTTCCGGACTTGAAATTATTCCATACCCTTTAGGAAATGGTTTTGGCATTTTACCAACGGGTCCAAGAAACCTTGCTAAGTACCGTGCAACATCTCTCATCATCTTATCTTCTACAACAAAAAAATCATATTTCTTTGCAAATTTTTTTTTGTATTTTTTCTCTTCATTATTCAAACTGATTAAGCCATCAGAATCGAGTGTGTCAACACCTAGTTTTTTAGCTTCTAGTAATATTTCCTCAGATGCAATTATACATATATTTGGTTTATCAGATGCACTTATATGATGTGTTAAGATAAGTTCCTTGTCAATTCTATTTTTAGGTTCATTCATATTCACATCTTTTATATTTATAATGATATCGATTGATTCATCAAATTTTCTAATCTTATCTTTATAGCCTTCTTTTTTAATTACCGAAAGATCCTTTGCAGCATTGAGGGATCTCATTAATAATTTATCATCTACTTTCAATCTTTACAATTCACCTTTTATTTTGTCATTGTATTCTCCATTGTCTATTCGTTTTTGTATTATTCTAGGATCTTCTCCTTCCACAGTAAGACCCACTGATAAAGCTGTACCTAAAACAGTTTTTATTGATGCCTTATAAGTTTTATCTAAAAACTTATCTTTCTTAGCATTAACAACATTTTGTATTTGTTCAAGTGTTAAGTTACCTATTTTTTCTTCTGAACTCGAAGAACTTCCCTTTTCAGATCCTACTTCTTTAAGCAAGAGTGAAGCTGTTGAGGGCGTTTCGATGAATATTTTAAATTGTTTTGTTTCAGCATCACATTCAATTCTCACTGGTACTGTTAAGCCTTTAAAGATAATTGTTTGCTTGTTGATTTCGTCCACTACATCTTTAATATTAATACCCGTTGGTCCAACTGCGGGACCTATAGGCGGCCCTCCTGATGCGTTTGGGGTTTAATCGATATGATTAAATATTATAAACACTCCCACCAGTCACAAGAGCCTTTACAACTATTTTTCCTTTTTCACTCACCAATTCTCACTATTTCTTTTTATTTAATTTAACTCAAATAATTCTCTAAAAAATAAGAACGCAAAATTAGAAGTGTTATAACTCATTTCAATATCTTTTTTATATTGAAGCCGCTTTAATTTGCGTCCTAAGTTTCTTAGAATAATATTTTTTTTAAACTTAGTAAGTTTTAGAATAAAGCAACATTAAAAAATTTTTCCAGAATTATATAATTCTTTTCCTAATTCTCTTAATTATTACATCTTTTTCTTTAGCATTAATTCGTTCATTTTCATAACCATTTGCAGTAGGGAGATATTTTTCCAGTTTTCTTGCCCAAGTAAATTTAGTATCTTTTAATCTGTTTATTGCATTGTTTATATCTTCTTCAGACCAATTTTTTAAATCATACAAAACCTTGTGATTTTGAGTAAAAATAGCTTTCTCCAAGATGAGAGAATTATACTCGATTGATTGTTCTATTTTTTGAAGCTTTTTTAGTATTTTTGATCTTGTTTCATCTGAAATGTCACATCTTTTTATATTTCCTTCTAAACCTGAGATCATATTATGAGTTAAATAAATTCTACTTAAATAGTCTCCAGTTCTAACTTTTTTTGGTGGTTTTATTGGTATGAACAGAAGATCACCCTTAGATTGTTCTTCTGGATTATAACGAAAATGGTGAAAATTAGCATATATTCTGTGTTTTCCGTTTATATAGATTTTGTTTTTCCATAAATCAAAACCATCATATGGACTAAACCCAAGCATCAGAAGGAATCTTTCAACTCTTATTTTATGAGAATAGAAGAAATCTCCATATTTCAGATATCTTTCTTTTTCTCTCTCTTTTTTTTTGGATTTATTCTCTTCATACTTATAATACTTTTTTCTCCTCTGCTCAAATTTTTTTAATAGTGCTAATAGACTCTCTTTTTCTTTTGACTTTACTTTTAAATTTTTAATTAAATCCTTATAATCTTTTAGAAATTTCATCAAATATAATTCCTTATCAAATACATTGGGATTTGATAATCTCTCCAATGTCCTTTTTATTCCTTGCGATGATATAAAAGTTAAATCACTAACAAATTTTTCAAAATTATTCTTATATAATTTTAAGGTATTTAAGATTAAATCGTAAAATACTTCATTATCAAACCTTTTCTCTTTTATGGAATTCCTTTTTAGCCTTTCTAGTTTATCTTTAAAAAAATACTCATCTGTAACCATTCTTGGAGACCTTATTAATGAATCCTTGACGAAAAAATGAAATATATTGATATCTTTATTTGCTATTGTATGACTTATTTCGAAATGATTTTCCCTAAACCTTTCAAAAAGTTGATCTTTTGTTATTTGTTCATAATCTGAATTTAATAAACTAAAAAACACTAGAGTAAAGGCTAAATATTTAGGATTTTTAGAACTTAATAATTTAGGATTAAATCCATTTAGCTTAGCAATACCATATAGTTCTTTTGCATTTTTTAATAAATCTTTATGAATAGAGGAATCAAAAATGATTAAATATTCAGAAAAAAGCTCCCAAACTAAATTTTCATTAAATTCCTTGTCTGAGTCAAACCTTTCTTTAGGTGAGTAATTGATTTTATTTCTTATTTGTTGACTAAGATAATTGTATAATTTTGATATAATTGAATAATTAGATTTTTTAAAATCCTTGAAATAATTATTTGAAAACGCGGTAATATTTATAGTAATATCCTTATAGGACTTGTGGTTGATAGCAAAAAAAATAAAACCTACTGCATAATATTTAGGTAAGCTATATCTAACTTTTTCTAGTAACTCTAAATAGTTTAATTTCTTCGGTGGTTGTAATGAGTCTCTTAAAATATCTAATGTTAAATTGTATAAAATTTCAGGATCATCTAGATTTTTACAGTATTTCCTAATAGATTTTTTAAGATTATCGAAAAATTCTTTATTCTTTCCCATAGATTTTATATCTTTAACTTTTTTCTTTATTGCCTCATTAGTTTCTTTCCTTCCTCTTGGAAAATATAGAATTTTACCTTTAATCCCTTCGGACAAAAATTCATAAACTTTTGAAGGTAAAGTGGTCATCGCCCTTTTCATTGTGCTATTATTTGTGTAATTATTTCTAATATAATCACCAACACCATAGAGTCTAAATTCTGGATGTTGAGAATTATAATCTTCATGCCTTAAACCGTAATAAATTAACACAGATGCAAGATATTTTGGGTTACTCCGAAATCCAGAAGGTAAATCATTTTTTTTTAATTTTTTAGGAAGTGAGAACACATCAGCGAGAATCTTTTTTGATATAGAGTTTAATATGGCCGAATTCTCATATTTTTCAGATAATTCATCTAATTCTCCTAAAATTTTTCTCTTAAATTCATTTTTTTTTAAAGTTATACAAGAAAAATCAAAGTTATATTCTTTTAAGTCCTTAAGAATTGTTGAGTGAAAAGGTGGGATGTTCTTCCTATCCCACATTTCAAGCTTTATCTTAATAACTGTTTTAATTAACCAAAGCAAAAAATATTTAAAATGTTTTAAGTAAAGTTCATCAGTGTGTAATTTATTTTGTAATACTCTTAACAAATCTTCAAATTCCTCAATAGTAATACGATGTAAATTTCCTAGAAAATTGTTTGAAATTTTGTTATCAATTATTGGTTTTATTTTACAAGCCAGGTTATAAATAGAAGATTTTGTAATAATATCTCGGTTAGCACTGGTTTTTGTATCTTTTTCCCATTCCCTTATATAAGTGTATATTAAACGAGATATAACAATTATTAGATTCTTTTTAAAGATTCTGGGGAAATATTCATCTCTTAAAATTAGGCTTACAGAGGTTTTTTGAGATTTTTTAATTTTACTATTTCCTGAGGAATTTGATATATTTGTATCCTTTAAATTCTCCTTGTCATATTTTCTCCTATTAGAATTGATATTTAATTTAATTTGCGTTCCACAAAATTCACAAAATAATGATTCTACGCTTTCACTAATTATTCTTATAACATTATTTGGAATTTTCCATCCACAATAATTACAACAAATTGAAGAGTCCTTACCTTTTTCGATCATTTAACTCTTCAACAACTATCCATATTTAAAAAAAAAATTAATCAATCTTTGTCTTAACCTATATTATATGCAACAAAAATATAACATGCTCCCTATTCTTCCCAATAATTGTTATCTCCCTCGCCCGTGGTTCCCCTTATAAAAAAATAAGTCCATTCATGTTATAGATGCCCATTTTACTATGATCGTTGATCATAAGATTCTATCAATCAATTATTTATTTAAAAACTTTAAAAATCATATCAAATATTGATAATTAAAGATTATAAATTCAAGGTAATGTATAACAAATGAGTGAAAAACAAATATCATCCTTAATGAAAAAAGGGGAGAAATTATATAAAAAAAAAAGAGTTCTCGAAGCTTTAGAGACATTTAATAACGTGCTGAAAATTTCACCAGATTTTTTTGATGCATTGAGCTTAAAAACTCAAATCTTATCTAATTTAGGGAGACCCGAAGAGTTTTTTCAAGCATCTTCTAAGCTTAATCTGCTAAAACTCAAAAAAGAGGGAAAAATTCCCTCAGATATCAATTCACCAGATATTTGGATTGAAGAAGCCATTAAATTAATGAACAATGAACAAAACGAGCGGGCACTTATGTGTATAATACAAGCATCCTATGTAAGCCCGATTGTGAATAAAGAGGGATTATCCTCAATGACTCATCATGCAAATGCTAAAATTTACTATTATACCGCAAATATTTTATTTAACAAACGGGAAAAGTACGATCTCGCAATGGCCTTATTTGAAATAGCAAGTAAATTAGATCCTAACTTTACAGTTCCAGATAAGATCAAGAACATATATAATAATTATTTGTCAAATCGCTCTGGAGTTGGAGTTAAAATGATTGTTCCTCTCAATTCCTCTAATTTAAGGGCTATATTTCCGGTTAGGGATAAACTTCTTGTAAGTACAGAAGCAACAGCACAAGCTATACAGGCGGTTAGGTATCAAAATAAGACAGGTCAGTATAGTTGGATAACTCATGTGCTATTAAGCGATTACGGACTAGCATTTATATGTGCTACTCCTATTTGCAAACAAGCTACTGGATATTACGTCCCCTGGCCGTTTATATATTTCCAAAAAAAATTGAGGCTTTTTATGGTTTCGAGGGAGGCAGGAGATTTTGTTAGTATTAATTTATTAGCTACATATGATCCCCAAGCCGAAACTAGAAAGGAAAACCCCTATAAATATTTAGATGAGTTAAACTTAGAGACCTTAATAAAAGAAAGAGAAGAAGAAATGGTAAAGAAGACAGTGATTAAATTGAAATCTTTGGGGTACAAACCTTCTTATAAGGAGTATAAAAAGCGATTTGAAAATATACCTAAATCAGTATGGCAAAAATCAATCAAAACCATCAAGCGAAGCAAAAATTAATCTAAAATCGGAAATTATTTCAATATAACAATTTCAATTGAAAAATAAAACCATATGATAAGTTTTGACCAGTATTGAAGAATTTAATAATTTGACAAGAATTAAAAATAAAATTGTGTAAAATAAAAAGAGTATTATTCACATACAATTCAAAAAAAAAAAATCGGAGATAATAAAAATGGCACATGCTCGTTTTATAGATATTATTGCTTTTGTCATAGCAGGTATTGTTGCTCTTGGAGTTTACGGACTCTTCTATTTGAATGGACAAGAAACAATTGGAACATGGTTTGCTATGATAACACTTTTCGTCGTCTGGATTCTCGAATATTGGCTTGCAAGTGCTATAAAAAATAAGGTTAAAGGGATAGGGACTAAGAAATATGCCTCCACAAAACCCCAACCACAGGTACAAAAGAGAATATCATTTGATGAATTCAAATACTGTATTAAGTGCGGTTCTGAAATGAAAAAAGATCTTAAAATTTGCACTAAGTGTGGACAACCTTTTCAAGTGTAGTTTACACCTTCAATAATTATTAAATTTAACCACTTTTTGTATTTGCAACTTCTTCATTTACATTATTTTTGCAAGAATACTCCTTCGATCCTTTTTGCGAATGCATTCAAGGATGGATCCTCATTTTCGATGGATTGGTAACAATTGCTAAATCCGTTAACATTCCTCCATGTTTTTCAAGCAAATTGTTCCAGCCCCGCAGGTATATCCAACAGAGTAATATCATAGTTCTTGGCTAGGGTGTCAAATACTTTTTTTAACGCAAAATAAGGATAACCCTGTATCATCATTATGTGACCGCAAGTTTTTAAAAAACTAAAAAATATTATTGAAAGGCTTAAACTACCAAGACATTTTCCTAATCCTGATTATTAGACTAATTACTCCTATTGCGCAGAAAAGAGCCAAAAATCCCGAGATAGGAATTACAATTTCATCGTATGGATAAAAGAAACTCACTGCAATAAGTTTATAATGTGGATGTGCATCAGAATTATACCATATTATATTATATTCTCCTGGGGGTAAAGTCCAAGTTTTTCTTTCATATTCGGTCCCTATAAACGGTCCTTCTCCAAGATTATAACTAAAGTAAAAAACTTGATTAGAATCAACGTGAGTAAAAGTAACACTTCCACTTTCACCCGAACCTACGAAAGTGAATGATCCACTTGCTTCAATAACATATTTATTGGAAGATAAAGGGTTTGAAGGAACGTTAGTAGTTAATTCTCCACCCCATGGAGAAGACCCGCTAAAGACTCCACTAAATTCCCAGATAACTTTAGATTGGACTAAAAAGATGAATATAAATTGTCCAGTGCTAAAAATTAATGCAAAGATTAAAATTAATATTTTTTTTTGGTTTATGTCTATTTTAATCACCCATTCTACTCTTTAGTGTTAACCCAAGTTTAAAAAATAATTTAACAATTTAATTTTTTCTAAACTTAAATGAGGTTACTTATCTAACTTATTTCCAACAACCTACCTTTTTAAATATTCTTAAATCCAAACCATTAAAAAAAGTGAAGAAAGTTAGTAATCGAGGAAGATATAAAATCTAACTGTGACTCCGACCTCACCCTGGATTTTAGGAGCGATCACATTGATCTTTCTGGTCAAGGTTTTTTTGGAATTGTAAATTCTTACATTCTGATTTCGTCCTCGCCCTATCGAATTTCGGATTCTTAGTTTAATTCATTTAATAATCCCATGAAAATGAATAGACGAATTATTAAGAAGAGATAAATTAATTTTTATCTCCTTAGGTAACGTCTTATTAAAAAAGCGATAAAAGGGCATAAAACACTAAAAATTAAACTTGATATGAAGAATATTTCAATTATATCGTAAGTATCCTTACTCTTATCAGCATTATTAGAGTCATTTGGTAAATCCTCATTGGAATCATCTTCAGGAGGGTCATTTTGAGTGTTTGAAGAATTATCAATAAATTCTGTAGGAGCATCGTCATCAATCGGAATATCATCAGGACTGTCATTGGGAAAGTCATTTTTAATCCCATATTTAAAAATATATAGTGTTATCCATGATGCTTCATTCCCAACGATGTCTTCCGTACTCACTCTCAAATAATGAGTACCATTATCTACAGCTGGAGGATTATATTCTGGTGCAACTGTGAAGGATCTTGATATCCCCTTAGGATTTAAACCCCAATAATAATAATATCCTGCTATGTTTGAATGATTATCTGAAGCACCACTCCAAATAAAATTAGGATTGCTAACCGAATATTGTAATATATTATTATTAGTCGTGCCATTTAATTGAATACAATTTGTAGGATTCAATGGTGGTGTAGCATCAATAATTAATTTGGAGGTAGATTCGTAATTCAAATTATTATTTTCATTAAATTCATCAAGATTATTCTCTACATCTATAATCCAACCAATATAATATTCTCCACTGGGAATATTATCAGGCAAGATCCCAGACCATGAGGATTCAATTGAGGAAGTAGGAGAGAGTGATGAAACAATATCACTCCCTAATAAGTAGTCCTGACTAGAAAAAAATGTATCCGTCGATGCAAAATAAGAAACTGTAAAAGAACTTGCTATTTTTGTTCCTAAATTGCGAATTTTGCACCACACTATAAAATTCGTTAAACTAGGACCACCAATGGCAGGATTAAATCCCGAAAAACTATTACTTTCAAATGCTATATCAGGTTTATCAATTAACAAATCATCAGCAAGCAACCAATTGTTTATACAATCAAATTTACTTCTGTCTATTCTAGTTCCAAAATTATTACTAATTCCTCCATTAGTATGCACTGAAACGATATACCTATTAATATCATCGTATACCCAAATAGGGCTGCCACTTTGACCCCCCATTGTGTCTAAATAATACCAATGATTATACTCATTAGCGGAAATACCATTACCATAAGTCATATACATGTTTTTACCATCATCTAAATCAAAAGGGTAACCCGCGGTATTTAAAACATCCATATAGATAGAGTTGGTGGAAAAGGTTGTATATAATTCAAACCACCCCGTTTGTAGTCCTATATTGGAATCTAGTGTTAAAACAGCAAAATCATGTGCGACACTAGCAGTATTTATCCAATCTGAATAGCAGCGTATGTTAATCACCCAAGCATGACCAAAAATTTCTTGGCCATTATCCTCTCCTGGGACTACTTTTATTGAGTCCGCCCACCCTCCATGTAAATGTGAATATGCGCAATGACCAGCAGTAAGCACATGATTTTCATCAATCATGGCTCCAGTAGCAAATAAAGTATCTTCCCCCCAAGTCATGTATAATTTAACAATTGCGCTCCAAGGGTATGAAGTTGTAGGGGTGATTCTTACACGATCATCATTACCAACTATACCTTCTAATCTCCCATATGCGCCCAAACTTAACGGAAGCAAAAATGTGTAAATCAAAAAAATCGTTAAGAATAATTTATATCTTTTTAACTTAAACCTTGAATTTCTTCTATACCTTGTATTACTCTTATTAATAATCAAGATAAAATTGCCTAACTACGTCAATCTATAACGTTAAATTTAAAAATATCTTTAAAAAGTAAACCAAACCTCATCTGATTATCTAATAAATTCTGTTGAAAATGAATAAAAAAAGATTTGATTTATACCGTAGTTAATCCCAAAATTCAAAGAATGAATCTTCAATATCTTCAGAATAGTTTTTCTTTGGTCGATTTCTATGAATTTTTTCTCTTTTATCGATATATTCACCCCTATGTATTTTTTCTTTTACACCTCTTCCAATTTTAATAGTTATTGCAACTACAACAAAAGTTATTATTGAAGCACAAATAGATAAAATAATTCCATTAACTTCTATAGGGAGATTTATAGGAGGTGGAATGGGTTCAGGAGAAAATAGGTTAACAGTTTGATTGGGAGCATAATCAAATATAAATAAACCCTCTGGAAAAAAATTGTCAACTAACGATATGTTATAGTAATAATAACCACTATTGATATACTTGTGAGCAAAACTGAATTCCGAATAATATGAAAAATCCTTTCTAGTAAAATTTAGAGTTTCAATATGAAAGTCATTTATCAAAACTTGTACTTGAACAGTTGAATTGCAAACAGCATTAAAATCAGAAGAAATTTTACGAGATATATTCACATCAAACTTTACAGTATTATCAGATTCAGCTATATGATATCCAATTGTTTGTTCCAAGATCGTATAGAATAAAATCGGAACTTTCCCTATAATTTTTGAGTGATCATATATTAAAATATCTCCTGTAACACAAGGGTAGTAGTCAGGGTCCTCAGGCACCAAAAAATTGATCTTATATGATTTATCAAATTGTTTTTCAAGATGAAGTGTTCCAAATTGCAGCCCTTCAAAAGTGACGGAAGTGAATTGACCATATTCTCTGAATATTAAATTACTAAATGATATAATAATAGTGTTAACGCTACTAAGTGAAATATATTTCTCATAATCGCAAGTAATATATAAATCATCATTTCTTCCCATTTCACATATCCAGAGAAAAGCCTCTTGTGTAATCTTCTGATAATCTAGAGATTCAAAAAACTCACCAAAGTTCTCTAAATATAACTGACCAACTAAATTACTAGTTAAATTTGCGTTAAATTCAATTTCTAAATCTAAAATTTCTGAAATTTTATAAGAAAAATAAACATTTTTGATATTTTCATAGTCAATGTTTTGTAGAACAAATTCCTTGATTTTTTGAAATCCTAGATCATATAAATTAAGAGTTTTTAAAACATAAATCATATAATATGTGTTTTGTAAAACAGTTTCAAGATCAGATGTATATTGTGGATTAAAATATAACACTGAATCAGTTTCAATTATATTCCTTTGAATATATCCATATAAGGCACCTTTATTAAATGATAGATTAGCGACATTACCAAGATCTAAAAAATCAACGAGTAATTCAAGTGTTTTAATAGCAAAATAACTATTTTCAAAAAAAATGAGATTATTTTTAGATTCAGGAGTTCGTAGAGAATATATCGAAGATGGTAAAAAGGCTCCATAATTTTCAAAATCTGGGTCTAGGAATTGAGAATTCATGGTATCATAGATAATTTCCGTTAAATTGTATTTTAATCCAAAATTATCTAATTTGGAGATCTTTTGCAGTGAGTTTAACGCTCTATAATTAAATTTATGATTATAAAGTCCATCGGTTTCCTCAGTAAAAAGATGGGACCCTAGATTATAATACTCAATAGGAAATGATCTAAAGCCAACATAATTTTTCCAGTTTGCACTTGCCGAAAATTGATAGCAGTTGAAGTAACCGAAATATTTATAGCAATCTTCTATTAAATTGTAAAATCCTTGTATGTCTACTTCTGTTATTCGATTAAAGGAGTAAAAAGAATTTATCATGGAATAAACAAGGTTAATTGATGTGTAATCATTAGAAATGAGTGAAAAACCTTTAAATTGTTTATATAGAAATAATGCATCAGATACTTTACTTTTCTCTTGAATACTTAGTTGATCTATCTCCCCAGATTCTTTTAAACAACGAATTATTTGAAACATGTCAATTAATTCATGGATTCTATAATAGTTCGAAGAATTCCAATGACCAACACTATTTTGATTAGAGATTAGAAATTGTACTACATCACTCCTGTTAATACCTGTATATCCAGTTATGTATGATAACTCTAACCCTAATGCAGTGGCTATAATATTAAATAAACGTTCCATACCTTGCACAGAATACATTTGAAAGGAATTATCACTATTATCATAAAGACCACCTAAATATTGGTAGAAATCATTAGGCCTTATAAAATTTAAAGAGTCAAGTAGGTCTAAACTCTTTATACTATAATAAGAAGAGATCAAATTAGGTTCCCACATGAAAGCACCAAGAGAATCAAAACCCGTATCATTATCATTAAAAAAGCCTCCGAACTCAATATTATCTGTTGTTTGCAATCCAATAATAAATTGCCTGATTCTTGATTTTTCATTGCTATATTCGCTCCAATCACCCATCATTAATAATTCTAAAGTGTCGATGGCATAAAAGGTATTATCCATCGTAGCAATCTTATAATTCTTAAGTAAATTTGAGTTATAAGGTTGACCGATAAATCCATTGTTTGAACCTTCCGGATTATAACAACTCCAAATAAAGTTGATTGATTCATTAATACTAATCAGATCTAATCTTTGGAGAATTTCCAATGATAATATTGCGTAACAATTTATTTCAAGTACTGATGTAAATGGATAATAACATTGGGAAAAATCAAGGTCTAAATATCTATATGCGTATTGATCCATAAACAAATTTGAATTTGCATCGTAATGGGACATGATATAATTTAATATATCTGTCTGATTGATTTGTTCTAGTAGATCAAGAGATTCAAGAATGTAAAGGCCATAATATGTAGCTTGTAAAGAGGGTTCAAAAGTTTGTGGAAAATATCCTAATGAGGAGTATTTATTTAATTTTTGTGTGAAGATATCTTCAATTATTTCATAATTATTTGATGGAGAAAGTGTTAAGAGACTTTCAGAAACTTTATCATTATTCTGCATCATCGACTTCGTGTTAGTGATAATATTGTTTTTAACGGGTAGACTTACATTGGCGATTATTGTCAGATTCGCCATTATCATAATACTAAGACAACTCAATATTCTACATAATGCTTTTTTTGTCATTTTTCTGATAAAATTTTAACTTTTATTATAAGATTTCTTGAGCATATATAAACAAAAAATAAAAAAGTGAAAAAAAGAAATGTAATCAAATTTAGATATCATCTAATAAGGCTATTACAGAACCTATTATGACTAAGATTCCTCCCAAAATATAACTTAAAAACGTGAGACTTATTCCAAGAGGTAAAAGAAGAAGCCAATGCCAAGGTAGCGGATCATCAGGTTTAAAAGATACTAGTAATGTTGTTGCCGCTATTATCATCCCCAATAAATTGCGTAGAAATGAATTAAAGCCGAAAATTTCACTCCAACTGTTTATTTGAGTAGTTCGGGAAATTTCATAAAGACAAAACATAAAGCCCGCAAAACTGCCAATAATAGTTAGAACCTTTATTATTTTATTGTGTTTGTAATATTTTACCATTTAATTCATCATCCCTTAAAGTCAACTCAATTCAAAATCAATCACTTCCACTGTAAGAAATGCTAATTTTTCTTCTTTTTGAAGTTTTAATTTTTCTATTTCTTTACTCTCCTGAGCAACCATATCTTTATCTATGGTTTTTTTAAGCTTTTCCGTAATTAACTTTATACGTTGATCTTCAAGCATAATTAGTTCATCTTTTAATTCTTGGAAATACGGTACTGCTAAATCTTTCAAATGTTTTACATTGTCATTTATATCAATTATTTTCTGAAGATAATACCCCTTAGTCATTTCATAGGAATTTGGGTCTAAATGGCGCTTATTTCGTTTTTTATTGAGGTTTGTTAGATATTGGTTATTATTTTCAAGCTCCTTTGCAAATTTGAAAATATTATATGAATTTTCAAGTTTTGACATAGCATCTTTAAATTTAGTATTATTTTCTGTAGATATAACCTTAAAAGCTTCAATTTTTCTAGCAAAGTTTACATTACTGTCTCGTTTCATCGATTTTTCTAGAAATTTTAGCTTTCTTCTTAACTTTTTCCGTGTGTTTCTCAAATTATAAATCTTAAATAGCAAATCTAATTGCATGAATTGTTTTTTTTGGAAACCAGGATTAATTTTTTCAATATACTCAATTTCAGTCATTTTATTCAAACTTTTTCCTTATAATTTTAAAGATAAATAAATTGAGGATTTATAAAAGAAAAATTGAAAAAGGAAAAGTAAGTTTGCGATTTAATAGAAGTTAATAAATTATCAGATTTTGAAATTTTTTCTGCGCTTTTACGTATTTTTGGAGTCTTGAGCTTCTTTTTATTAATGGCAATCTGGTTTTTCGTCAATTTATTACTTGATAATTTAATGTGGTGATACTTTCAAGTACCTAATATAATTCTTTCATATCTAAAATTTTCCAATTTTTTACCAATTCCACAAATACAATTTTATTTTAGTTTTAGAATATCAGAATAGTATTACGAATTCGTAATTTAAAGACATTTTAAAATTATTAATCTTATATATTCACATGTCAATCTTAAATTTTATTTCAGAGGAATTTATAGAATTTTTTGTTACTCCTTTATATCAAATTGATCCTGAATCTAATGATAAAAATAATCTTCGACAAGAATTATTAAATAGAGTGTTAAATGAAAGATTAGAAAAAGCGAAAGAAATATTGTCAAAAAATGGAATAAATTTGTTAAAATTAGATATAAAAGTTAAGTTTCTTAATTATCTTGTCCTAAAATGTACAGAGAATAATCATTTTCCAATGAATGCTTTTAAACGGAATTTACATCATATATGTCAATATATCATAAGAGAAATTAAGGATTTACCACCACTATTAATTAACATACTTAATGATCTCTCACTAGAATATTATGCAAATCATTTCAAAGTATATTCAATAAAAATTTATCAAAAGAAAGGATCTATGAAAGAATTAATTGATAACACTGAATATATTTTAGAAAAGTATACTGGTATGTTGAGAAGTAGGGGAGCGTCCTATAGTGGATTAGGAATAGAATATCATGACATTCATACATTAGAACCAACAATAGATAACGAAGTGAAGGTATATATTTCCTTCAACCTAAACGACCCCCAATTTCATGATTATAATAATATTTATGTTAATTTTTGGGGTGCTGGAAAAGATTTATGGAATGAAATACATTCCTCAACAATCAATAAAATAGCCTCATTTTTAGCAGAATTTTTGAATCAACCAAATTTATTACCACAAAACGTAAATATATCAAATTATTTTAGAAAAACTTCTCTCCCTGATCAAATAGTTGATATCGTTGAATCTTCAAAATCAATGGATATTTCTCTTGTTTATGATCAGATAATCGATCTTAATTTTCAGTTTAATAGCGATCTTTATAACGAGATAAGAAGTGAAATTAATGGGAGCTATCGAAAGAAATATTTTACAGGAATGTATGTTTTAATAAGAAAATTATTAGAAAATTTATTAATTGATTGTTTAAGGTCCTATTATACAATGCAGATTCCTGAAAAATTTTGGAATCAGGATCTAGGACGATTTTTAACTTTTGAAGTATTGAAGAAGAATTTTAATTCGATGAAAGAAGAATCAGATTTTAAGCAAAAAGTGGGAAAAATCCCCCAAGCTTATATTGATATCCTAAATGAATTTAAAGAAGAGGGGAATATTCAAGGCCATTCATTATTTAGCATTTCTCATCAAAAAATTGCTGAAGAAAATAAATATATCTTAAACTCGTTAATAAAGAAGTTAATTGAAATAAGTAAAAGAATCAATATTTAAACTCTAAAAAAATTTAAATTTCATATTCCAACAAAAGATAATAAAGTCCTTAAAAATTTCGGGATAAGAAAAAGATAATTCAAAACCTGCAACATAATCTACGTCCATACTTCAAATTATTCTTAAAATACTCATCTTCAAGTATTTTGATAATTGTGTTATAATCTAGTTTTACTTTTTTTTCAATATCTTCAATCTCAACGCCAGGTGTTGAAATAAGTTTAAATATTTCGTTTTTTACTGTTTCAGTAATTTCAGACGACATTATTATAAAGTATTTATTTCAGTTTTTAAATTTTAGTTAACAAATTTAATCATTTCTTCTATGATTTTATAATTTGGAATTATTAAATTCGCTACACCCGTTTCAGCTGCGATTTTTGGCATTCCATACAAGATACTTGTTTCTTCTGATTCCGCTATAGTTTTACCTCCTTCTAATTTGATTGCCCTAAGTCCAGCTACTCCATCTCTTCCCATGCCGGTAAGCAAAACCCCTAATGTCTTTCTTTTATATATCCGTGCTGTTGAATAAAACAAAACGTCAACAGACGGACGACAAAAATTCACAAGTTCACCTTCAAATGTTCGAATACAAGGTTTCTTATTTTTTGCAGTGACTTGCATATGTTTTGATCCTGGAGAAACGTAAATAATTCCAGGTTGAATTTCCTCATAATTCTTTCCAATTCTAACATCAACCTTACAAATGTTTCTTAAAGATGTAGCAAATTGGCGCATAAATACATGGTTGAGATGTTGAACAACCAAAATTGGTGCTGGAAAATTCCTAGGAACTTCACTTAAAATCGTTCTCAAAGTTCTGGGACCACCAACACTCGCACCAATTACGATAATCTTCGTTTTAATTTGTACTCCAGAAACGGGTGAAAGTTCGAGAAAATACTTATCAGATCTTAAATCAACTCTTTCTCCATTATTTGGTATTTTAATTTGTTCAGTTCTATGTTCTATTTTATTTGGTGGTTCAATTTTTTTTTTCGATCTTAGTTTCTGACTTTCTCGTATGAATTTATTTCTATCTAATAGCCTTGCTTTACTATCAATTTTTTGTGTGCTCGGTATACCTACCGTAAGAATTTTCGAGATAATTTTTTCTCTAATCTTCGGAAGTTCCTCCTTCCAAATACCCATTGGTTTAATTACATAATCATAAGATTTTAAAATAAAAGGGATATCAAGTACATCTACACTCTTAGGGTCAACATCAGTTAACACAATTGTAGTAAATTTAAAACTTTTAATGATGCTTTTGAATGGCTCTAACCAAGCTCTATCCTTAACTTCGATATCTAATACAAAAACATCTGGATTTTGTTTATTAATTAAATCAACAAATTCATCTGAATTTCTTGTACTGCCAATTACATCTATATCCTTATGAGATGATAGCATTGAAGCTATAAATATTCTTCGAAATACAGATTCCGAAGCTATAATTACTTTTTTTGGCATTATTGTGATACTTGTCTACTATTTTTTATTAAGATATTACTGTTTTATATTTGTGAGGATAATAAAAAAAAAATGACATCTTATGTGATACTATTTCACTTTTTCTAATAAGACTTCGTGATCGATATGTCCTATCTTTTCGATGGATGCCTTAATGACATCTCCGGGCTGAATTGCCCCTATCCCACTAGGAGTTCCTGTTGCAATAATATCACCAGCTACAAAAGTGACAAATTTCGATAAGTATTCCAAAATTTCGGGGATTTTAAAGAGCATATGTTTAGTGTTTGATTGTTGTCGAATTTCTCCGTTGATTTCTAGTTGAATATCTAAATTATGAGGATCATCAATCTCACTATTGGGGACTATTCTTGGGCCAATCGCAGAAAAAGTATCAAAATTTTTACTTCTATACCATGGTAATTTTATGTTTCTATCTCTAATTTGCATTTTTCGAGCTGTGATATCAAGAAAGATAGTATACCCCAGAACATAATCATAAGCATTCTCTAAATTAATATTTTTGCAAGTTTGTGAAATTATAAATGCTAATTCTACTTCGTGGTCAACACGATTATATTCTTGATTATGATATAAAATACTAGGATACATGATTGGGTTCCCATCTGTAACTAGAGTGTTGAGAGTTTTTACAAAGAAAATTGGCTCTTTAGGAATTGGAGCATTAGTTTCTTTAATGTGATCTAAATAATTCCGTCCTAAACAAACTATTTTAGTAGGATATATTGTGTCTTTTCCAATTTTTATATTTAACATTTACTCACCCTCCAAAATAACTTTATTCGTTAGCGTTCCAATCTTTTCTATTGAAGCTTCTATTCTATCACCAGGATAGATAGGTCCAATTCCTGCTGGAGTTCCTGTAGCAATAATATCTCCTGCTTCTAATGTGAAAAGTTTTGAGATATATTCTAAGAGTTCAGGGATCTTAAATAACAAATATTTTGTATTTGAAGATTGTTTAATTTCTCCATTTACTTTTAATTCTATGTTCAAATTATGAGGATCGTTTATTTCATTTATTTCTGCGATCCTTGGACCTATTGGGGCAAAAGTATCAAATGCTTTTGAGCGAAACCAAGGTAATTTCGAAACTATATCTTTTACTTGCATTTTTCGTGCAGTAACATCATTGAACACAGTATAACCTAGGATATGGTCATATACTTTATCCAAAGGAACATTTTTGCAATTATCCTTTATAATAAATGCTAATTCTACTTCATAATCTACTCTATTTAATTTCCGATTGTTATATAGAAATCTAGGATAGATTATTGGTTCGTTATTTAAAATTAAGCAGTTCATTGTTTTAGGAAATATTACTGGCTCCTTGGGAATTTCTAATCCTGTTTCTTTTATATGGTCCATGTAATTTGTGCCAACACAAATTATTTTTGTAGGAGTTATAGTGTGATCTCCAAGCTTCATTATTTCATTCTAAAGATTATTAACAATAAAACTTTTATTAAAATAAGAAATGATAAAATTTTAAAGAAATTTATCAGAAAATTTAAAAATAATAAAATAAAAAAATTCGAATATTATAAACATTAGTGGTGTATAAAATGAATGAAAATAGCGCTAACAATAATGAAGAACTTGTTGAAAAAAGAATTTTTCATAACATTTTAACTAAAAGAATCGCAGCAACGGCTATTTTTATAGCTGTAGGATTAATATTGAGTGCTTTTAATCCTTTTGGGTATTTTTTGATAGCTGGGACTAAAATCAACCCATTTGCTCATCTCATAAATGCTATTACTGGTGTTTTGATTGGTTTCACGTTTTCTTGCATAACTGCTTTGGGTATTGCAAGTTTACGTTTTTCAATAGGTATTGGTACGATACATGCTTTTCATGGCGGGATATCCGGTGCTGTTGTAGTAGGGACATTATCATTCCTCTTTCGGAGAAAATTTCCGAGATTTGTTGAGTTTGCAGCATTCTTAGAACCATTAGGGACTATCTTTATCGGGGGAACAATTGGACAGTTAATTATGCCAATAGGTGATCTCTTTGCAATTGAAGGGTATCTAACTTATTGGGGGTTGTTCGCTATGAGCTCAATACCAGGGAGTCTTATGGGATATATACTTTTGTCGGTTCTAGAAAAAACTGGAATCAGTTGGGAAGATTTTTTCTAACATAAAAAAAAATAAATTAAATATTCGTTATTTTTATGACTTTGTACAATAAACTAGATCCAAATAGGCTAATAGGGCATTCTACTTTATTGTATGGAGAAACTGGTACAAAGAAAACATACTATACGGCAAAGTTTATTAAATATCTTATAGAATCTAAGAGATTTTCTCACAATGAGATAAGTATTTTAGATTTCTCTCCACCTCTTAGTACCATTAAAAATATGAATATAGGAGGTAAAATTAAGGATTTTTATGGCAACAGCTTAACCTGTAAAAATCTAACCTTTAAAGGAGAAATTATTCCTCCCCGATTAAAAGCAAGCAATAGAGAAGAACTTTATGAAAATGCTTGTAAAAACTATAGTAAGACATCTAAGCTTCTAAAGATTTATACTAAACAACCCACTTCTGTACTTATAGTTAATGACATTTCAATCTATCTTCATATAGGAAATATTAGACTACTATTAGAATCAATAAATAAATCAAATACCTTCTTTGGGAATTCTTATTATGGGTCCTCTATAAAATGCAATTTTACTAATCTTTTTAGTTTAAGAGAGAAACGGTTAGTGGAATATTTGAGCAAGAAAATAGAGTTTTCATATTTTACAGGATAAATTTCCATAATAATTTTAATTGATGTCTAATTTAATTTCTACAAATTAAAGTAAATATTCAATAATAAAGATGAAAAAATTTATATTATTTGGTCCTCCCGGAGCTGGAAAAGGTACTTTCTCAGGACAAATAAAAAAAATATTACCGGATATTGTTCATATAAGTACTGGTGATATTTTCCGGGAAAATTTAAAAGGCGAGACGCCTTTAGGATTAAAAGCGAAAGGTTATATGGATAAGGGGGAACTAGTTCCTGATGGCGTAGTAATCGAAATGGTCCGTGACAGATTGAATAAGGAAGATGTTAAGAGATATGGTTTCATTCTTGATGGATTTCCACGAACTTTACCTCAAGCCGAGGCTTTATCAGACATAACAAATATCGATTTATTACTTCTTCTCGAAATTTCAAGAGACATAATAATTAAAAGAATTAGTGGCAGATACTCCTGTAAAAGCTGTGGTAAATTATATAATAAATATACTCTTCCTCCCAAAGTAGAAGGGATTTGTGATAAATGTGGTGCTGAAATTCAGTTTGAACAAAGGAGCGATGATAATGAAGAAACTTTAAAGAATAGGTTAGATACCTATGAAAGGAATGCATTACCGATAATAGAATTCTATGAGCAAAAAGGGAAGTTAAAAAAGATTGATGCCTCTGATACATTAAAGATTACAGATGAGGATATAAAAAACATTTTAGAAATTTGAAATAATTTTTAGAATCGATTTTTTTCTATCATGAAATATAAAATTTGTGTGCCTATTCCGATAAAATCCTTAGAAATCAATGAAAATGCTCCATTAATTAAGAAGGTATTAGATACCAACCCTAATTTAACAGAATTACGGTTTGATTACATCAACGAAGTTCAATTTCTTACAAAAGATTTTATCCAAAGTTTATTAAATTGCATTCAACCTAAAATACCAGTTATAATTACTTTGAGAAAATCATCTGAAGGAGGAAAAACTAACATTAATGAAGGTGAGCGCATTAAAATCCTTAAAATGTTAATTGAAGCAAAACCACGGTATATAGATATTGAAATCAGTATAGATCAAAAAAGTCTAGTAGAATTAATCCATTTAGCTTCGACACAAAAAGTAACTATAATTTTTTCATATCATAATTTTGAGGATACTCCTACATATGCTAAAGCTAACGATCTCTTAGTTAATTTCTTGAAAAAACTGATAAAAGAAATGTCAGTTGATTTAAAGATTGTAGAAAATAGTATTTTTAAGCTAGTATTTACAGCAAATTCTTTTGGAGATAATCTGCTTCCTTTAAAATTAAACAAAATAAAATCTAGCAAAAAATTGAAACTTATATCTTTTTGTATGGGTGATATCGGTTTTTTTTCAAGGATTTTTTGCGTATTTAGTGGTTCACTTTTTACATATGCTTCATTTGAAGAAAAAACAGCACCCGGTCAGATGAATATAGCAGAAATGAGAGAAATTTTAAAATTAATGAATTTTAAGGTATGAACCATCTAAATCTGACTTATATGAATTAAAAAAATAAGGGTGAACCATCCCGTTTAATCTGATTAAAGTTACTCCTTTTTCCACTCGTGAGCGCAATTTCCGCACTTCATTTTCCGAGAATATACAGGAGTTCCCTGCATTGAATAGTATAACACTGTAGTTTTATCAGGTTCATCGTAGAGCATGCGGGGATTGTCAGTTCCACATTTCGGGCACTTTATTCGCTTATATTCTGACATGATAATTTAGCTCCTAATATGGTTAGGTATGAATATTTATAGGAGCTGATAAATTTAAATTTAGGTTTTTAGAAGGGTTTTTTTTACAATCTCGTTGATTATATCCTTAATTTTTTTTCCGGTCGTGTTAATAATAATTTCTGCTGCATCCTTATAAAGTTGACTTCGAAACCTAAGAATTTTTTCTATTTCATTTTTAGGATCATCTTTATTTATTAATGGTCTCGACTCTTTACCATCTTCAATTACTCTCTTATAAATTTCCTCTGGTGTGGCTTTTAATAGAACGATATAACTGTTCTTCTTTAAATTTCTAATATTAATTTTGTTTAAAACAATACCACCACCACAAGATATAACAGTCCTATTTAATTTTGAGGCTTTTTTACAAGCAGAAATCTCATATTCTCTAAATCTCTCTTCACCATCTTCTTTAAATATTCTCGAAATGGATTTACCTGCTTCTTGTGCAATGATTTCATCAGTTTCTATAAACTTATAGTCGATTCCAAGATATGGAATTAAAGCTTTACCTATCGTTGTTTTCCCTACTGCCATAAAACCAATTAGTGCAATGGAATTTTTAGTCATCTTGAATTTAATAGGATTTTCATTTATAATTTGAGATTGGTGATTAATTCATGGAAAACCCGTGCCTTCCTAAAGCTCCTCTTTTTATCTCAAGATAATTTCCAGATATATATGTGAAGCAATCTAATTTATCAGGATCAATCTTACCATCCTTAATGTATTGAGGATCTGAGTGCACGGCCATCACTTTTCCAAAAAAACATATATGTGATCCTAATTTTAATTTGTTCTCCACAATGCATTCCATATTCCATGGAAATTCTTTTATCATTGGGACTTTCACTATTTCCCCGGGTTCTTTAGTTAAACGGAGTTCCTTCCATTTATTTACATCTCTTCCAGATCTCGTACCACAATAATCCATCTCTTTTAATTGATATTTGGAAGGATAATTAATGACAAATTCCCCATGTTTCTCAATTAAATGGTACGAGTGACGCACAGGTTGTATTGAGATTACCACTATGGGTGGTCTTATGCATACTTTTCCTACAAAAGCAAGAGTTATTAAATTCGCTTCCTCACCTATTCCCACTGATATTACTGCTGCAGGCATAGGGAAGGTTGAAATGTTGGTAATTAAGGAGATTTTTTTCATTGTATAGACCTCACTTCACTTTTAAATTAATATTTGCTAAATAATTATAAATTCATTTTATCTTTAATGATATTAATAGTTTTGATTTAATAGATTTAAAATAATGGAAACGCACATTCCAATTTCAGCAAAAACTATAATATTTTGTATTATTGGTCATCCTATCACTCACAGTTTTAGTCCATTTATTCATAATTACTGGTTTAAGGAGTTAGGGCTTGATTTTAGATATCTGGCATTTGATGTACACCCTGACCAACTAAAACAATCAATCAAGGGTATCAAAGCTTTAAATATTAAAGGATTCAATGTCACGATTCCACATAAAGAAGCCATCCTAAATTTTATAGATAAAGTTGATGATCTCGCTCAAGATATTGGTGCGATCAATGTGATAAAATTAGAAGAAGGAGATTTGATCGGTAGAAATACTGATGCTCTGGGAGGTAAAAAAGCTCTTTTAGACGCTGGTTGTAAAATTAAGAATAAAAAAGTATTAATTTTAGGAGCAGGAGGAGCAGCAAGAGCAATTAGTTTTGCATTGATCGGAGACATAGATTCTCTTGTAATAGCAAATAGAACGCGTGAAAGAGTAAGAATTCTTGCAGGAGATCTAATGAAAAAGAAAAATAATAAAATAAAAATTATAAATTTTAATACCCAATCTTTAAAAAAGGAACTTGGAGATATTGATATTTTGATAAATACAACCCCCATTGGAATGTATCCTAATATAAATAAATCTCCAATTTCAAAAGAGATTTTACATAGTGATCTGTTCATTTTTGACTTGGTATATAATCCAATAGAGACTCAACTCTTAAAAGAAGCTAAATCTATTGGATGTAAGTCTCAGAGTGGGTTAGATATGTTAATAAATCAAGGTGTTTTAGCTTTTGAGTGGTGGACAAATAAAAAACCAAATATAGATAAAATAAAAGATAAGATAATTGAAAATATGATGAGGAACTAATGTTAGGCAATAATATTACTATCGTCGGCGGCTCTGGTGGTATGGGAAAAGTTTTTGGAAGATATTTCAAACACCATGATTTTAACGTGACTTTAAATGCTCGTAACGAGAAAAGATTAATAAACACTGCTGAAGATTTGGGTGTAAATTATGAATTGGACCTTAAAAAAGCGATTGTTAACGCAGATTTCGTCTTGGTTTCTATTCCTATTCACTCTACAATAGACGTTATCAAGAAAATTGCACCTCTTATGAAGAAAAATTCGCTCCTTTTTGATATTACATCTTTAAAAAGAGACGTTTATAAAACAATGAGTGAAATTCATAAAAAATATCCTATAAATTGTCTTTCTCTGCATCCAATGTTTGGTCCCGGGATAAAACAAATGAAAAATTATAAGCTTATAGTAGTAAAAATTGGAGGAACAGAACATTATAACGATCTAGTAAATGATTTGCTACAAATATTTAATTCAGATGGATTAATTATTACTGAGACAACTCCAGAAATTCATGATTTAAGGATTGCTTTAACACTAGGAGTACCACATATGTTTAATATACTTTTTCTGAATTTACTTAAGAGGGTCAAAGAGCCATTAAACGAATTAACGAAGTATACAGGGACAACTTTCCTATTACAAAAAGTCTTTGCTGAAAGTATCATTCAAAGAGAAATGGAGATGTTTGGAGAAATTCAAATTATGAACTCTGATTTTCACAAAATATTGGATTTATTTGAAGACCTAATTAAAGAATATAAATCTATCATTAAGAATAAAGATCTTGAGGGATTTAATAAATTTTTCACTGAAGGACTAGAATACTCTAAAGCAGATAACCATTTTAAAAATTCCTATAAATATTTCTATGAATTTATGAAAATCTTAAAAGAATAAAAAGAATAAAAAAAATTTGATTACTATTCAATATTACTTCCACATAGAGGACAAAATTTTGCTTGTCTTTCAGATAATTTTGTGCCGCAATTATAACAAAATTTTGATTTGTCTTCAATAGTTACTTTCTCTATAGGTTGAAGCATTAATTGACTTTGGTTAGAGTTATTGATTACTTGATAATTTGAAATTAATTGATTATCTTCTTGTCGAATCTGACATTCTGATTTACAATGTATACAAAAAATCTGCTGTTTATCCAAATAGATAGCCAAGTAAATTAATAAACCTATACCGCCTGTAAATATTGCTAAAATAATAGCTAAGCCAATTCTGAAATCCTCTCGTGTAGTCAAAACATTTGTCTTACATTTTGGACAATACATCGTTATTGACATTTCTTTTTTTACCTTGTATTTTATTTGATTTATTTCTAAATAACTCATATCCAAGAACATACTAAAATGATCTTTAGACCAATTTTTAATTGAGAATATGAATTAAAAATGAGGTAAACAAATAAAAAAAGTAGTATTGACTTTAACTTCTATACTTTTGCTCCACAATTTTGGCAGAATCGGTCCAAAAATGCTATTTTTTCTCCGCAAAAAGAACAATATTTCACTTCTTTTACCAATGATTCTTCAGATTCTTCTAAAGGAATCGAATTTTGAAATTGATTTTGAGAGGGGATGTATGAACTCTGAATGTTATAACGAGTAATTTGTGCCCCACAATGAACACATCTATCTTCGGCCTTACTATAGTAAATTGCGAGATAAATTAACAACCCTATTCCTAAAGTAAAGATTAATAATACAATAGCAAGACAAACATCGATATCTTTACGAGTTAATAAAACCTGTTGATTGCAGCGAGGACAAAAACCTACAGCATTTCTAGTAGTCATTAATATCACAATCAAAAATATATATACTCTAAGGTTATGAATATTCACATTCTTATATATTTTTATTCTTCAAAAGAAAATCTGGCTAAGTATTGCGTAATGCTTTTGAAATCGTGTTCAAACTCGTCTATTTCGAACGTGTCTTTAATTCTATTACTCCAGCAGTTGCTGTACGCGAAATTAATGTTTATGTTTTCATCGAAGGATTTCATTAGTAGATACGCAATTGATATTATGGGAAGATAAATTTGGATTTAGAGCGAGAATATTCATCATTTACTGTGATCTGATCTTAAAGTTTAAAAGTAAGAAATACAGATTAATATTTAAAATATAATCTTTATTTAAATCGTTTTAAATCATTATTGGAGGAATAAAAAAATGGCTAAAAAAAACGCTGTCGAAACTCTTTTTGTTAAAAGTAAAGTTCGAGAATATATTAAAGGCAAGGATTGCAACACAAGTGGAGCCGTGATTGACGGACCTGCTCTTAATAATGCGATCATCGATATCCTCGATAAAGCAATAGTAAGAACTAAGGCTAATAATCGGAAAACCGTCCAAGAGAAAGATTTATAATCTTAAGGATAAATTTTATCTTATTTTTTTTTTAAATATTTCGAATTTAAGATTAATTTTACTTAATTGTTATCTCATTGCGAAGGTGTAAAGCATCTTTGAAATTAAATTTTAAAAAGAGTTAAATCCCATCAATGAGTCTTGAGATTTAGGAATAACATTTTTCTTACAGAATTTTTATAATAGATTTTTATAATAATCTGTAGCTATTAGATTAAATTTATATAAGAACACAATTTAATAGCAAATAATGTCAGTCTGTCCACATTGTAATAATCCAATTGGAGAAAATCAGGTAATTTGTCTAAATTGTGGAAGTGTGGTTATTAGTTAAAACTCCTGATGAGAAGATCTTTCCCGCGACGTTTACATCAATTATCAATTGCAGTCCTTTTGATTTCTCTAGGGATGAACTGGATGCGCTAATTGAAGCTCTTGAATGCACCCTTAGTCAAGTCCCTGCTACTGATTTTTATGGCGTTTACCAGAGTGACGACGGCGCTTTTTTGATGGGGCTAAAGAGTGGAGTCCCATTCATTGTAAATTTAGGTTATTCATATGATGACAGTACGGTTAGAGATATAATAACTAAGTTATAGAAGTACCTTTTGAATTTTTCAAGACATTTGCAGAATTTAAAACTGAAATAATAATATTAAGAATTTTAAATAGAATTTAAGAATACACCACAACTTGGACAGACCGCTACTTGACCATCGATTACTTTTTGACAAAACGGACAAAAAATTAAATCTACTTCCTTTGATTCGCCTAATTTTTTCTCATCCTCGATGCTTTTAAGAATTCGAATAATTTGAGATTTTGGTTCTGGTATTTCTTCGGACGAATTATAAAAATCAACATGAGAATAACAACTCGGACAAAGGTTTTTTTTTAAATAAATGTAGCGATATATAAGAAATGGAATAACTCCAAAACCCAAGGAGAATATAAAAATGAGGATCCATACATTAATATCCATACCATCCATAGATTTTCTCTTTGGTCTGACTTCTTTTTCACATCTATCGCAATATGGATACGTGAATTTTTTAATTTTAAGCATCGTTCTAACTTTTAATAAGATAATTCAATCATTTTAATTTTTCTGGTATTAATTGGAATTTCACTTAGATGATAGAATAAATGATTAATTAGTGTCAAAATATTATTAAAATTCCTTAATTAAAATTAAAATAGATAAGTCCTTTTTGATAATTAATTTATTTAGGTTTGATGATAATAAAATTTTAAAAAAAAAATAATTTTGCATTAATTTGACACATAAGCCAGTTTTCGTTGCTTTAGAGGGTATTGATGGATGTGGGACAACTACTCATAGTCATCTCCTTAAAGGTTTTCTAGAAAACAAAGGTTTCAAGGTCTTTTTGACACAAGAACCATCTAATAGCAAAATAGGCATGTTATTAAGGGAGTTTTTAAAAAATAAGGAAATTCCTTCAACTACGGATGCTTTGTTATTTGCTGCTGATAGAGACATACATTATCATAATGAAATTGAAAAAAAACTAGAGGAAGGATTTATAGTTATATCTGATCGTTATTTAGAATCATCTATCGTATATCAGTCAACTCAATCTGAAAAAATTTCTGTTGATTGGATAAAGAATATAAATAAATTCGTAGCATTTCCAGATTTGACGATCGTTATTGATATAGATCCAGAGATAGCTTTAACACGAAAAGGAGATGAAAATATCGAAAAATTCGAAAATATTATTTTTCTAGAAAAAGTAAGAGAAATATACATAACTCGTGCTAAGGAAGAGAGTTACAGTGTTGTGAGTTCTGATGATATTATAGAGTTTGTCCAAGAGAAGATTCAAAAAATTGTATTGATGAAAATAAAAAGTATATAGTAGTGAAAAGGACATTTTTTTTAACACAGATAAATTGTTTGAATATATCAAACTTTTTAGTTTTCCTAGATTAGCTGGAACCGAGGGAGAACAGAAAGCAGTAGAATTAACTGTTAAGAGTTTCAAAGATATAGGATTTGCAGATTTTCAAATACATAAAGAATCCTTTGAATTCTTAGATTTTTACTCAACTACTTTAATGAAATTGATTATGGTCATTAATTTGACATTTTCTTTATTTATACTGATGTCTGTATATATTAGTCTTTATATTACCGTTTTTATCACAGGAGCAATGATTTTACTTATTATTTTAATAGTTAAAGGTCTAAAACACCCTGAATTTCCTGGATTTTGGGGTGAATATTATGGAACAACGAGATCTGCTTCAAATGTGTTTGTAAAAATACCCGCAAAGAAAGTACCTGAAGAACAGGCAGGAAACATTGTAATATCTGCCCATTTAGATTCAAAATCCCAAACTTTTAAGACATTTTGGAGAATTTTATTTTATAGAATTTAGTTATATGGAGGAATACTTCTTGGATTTTTTCTTCTATTATTATTCATTCGCACTTACACAATCATAAAAATAGACCTTGTAGTTGTAGGGGCAGGGTTGTGGATTTTTACAATCTTAGTATCAATTTCGAATATATTTTTAGTATCGATCAATACACATAATAAATCACCAGGCGCTTTAGATAATGCTTCTGGGATGGCAGTGGTATTTGAATTAAGCAAATATTTCAAAGAACACACTCTAGACAATTTCAACATCTGGTTTTACCAATTTTCTGCTGAGGAACTAGGAACAATGGGTTCAAGATTTTATGTGAATAATCATGAACAAGAATTTATAAAGGGTCAAATTTTTCAAATTAACTTAGAGATGCTTTCTTGTGCATGCCAAAAAAAGAACCAAGTTGAATATTTAAAATCTTGTGGAGTTTTACCTCGGAAAAAAATTGCTCCTCTATTGTGTAAGTACATAGAAAATGCTGCTCTTGAAGAAAATGTGAAGATTAAAGGATTTCACATCTCTATTGGAGCCCATACTGACTCTGTTCCTTTCCACCAAAGGGGTTATGATTCCATTGATATTGTTACAAGAGATGCTGGTAAGTATACCCATTCTAAATTAGACACACCTGATAAAGTTGACCCCAAAGTATTGCAAGAAGCATGCCTAATAATTCGAAGAACAGTGTGTTCTTTAGATGAAGACTTTAATATTCTTTATAAAAATTAATAATAAATAAGTAAGGATAATTAGATTAAATCCCTTTCTTTCAAGCAATTAATCTAGACATCATTATTATTTCATTAAACTTTCAATTTCTTTTTGAATTTTTTCAATCCTGTTCTTAGATTTTAAAAGAAGGGACGTCCTTCCGTATTTTTGAAACCATCTATCAAATCGTACTTCAATTGTAACTTCTCTCGTACCAGCTATATTTTTATCAGCTAAACATATGATTTTCTCCTCTATTGTCTTTGGTAAAAAATCTTTTTCTGGTAAACCTAATTTTTTAGCATCGTCCTTATCTAACC
>JAHLWT010000250.1 GCA_019057775.1 Promethearchaeota archaeon | reverse complement strand
GAGCATAAGGTCAGAGCTTTAAAACGCCCAACCAGCAAAATCGAAAACGTACTCAAAACATTCCGTTATTATTCCAATAATCCTGAAGAATTATTCTCAAAAATCGAATGGGTTGAAGGAGATGTGTCAGACATAACCTTCCTGGAAGATGCCATGCAGGGTGTTTCGAAGGTCTATCACTGTGCCGCAATAGTTTCATTTGATTCGAGGGATAGAAAAAAAATGCTCGAAACAAATATCGGGGGAACGGCGAATGTTGTAAATGCCTGCCTTGGAACGAAGATAGAAAAACTTTGTTTTGTCAGTTCAACAGCTGCATTAGGTGTAAAATCAGGCGCCGGGCTTGTGGATGAAACCACCATTTGGAAACCTTCCAAATCCCATTCGTGGTATTCGGTAAGCAAGTTTAAATCCGAAATGGAGGTATGGCGGGGAATGGAAGAAGGATTGAAAGCAGTGATTGTAAACCCTTCCATAGTATTGGGACCCGGCGATTGGAACAGGAGCAGCGGGCGTATAGTGAAGTCTGTTTTGGATGGATTGAAATTTTATACATTAGGGGTAACCGGTTTTGTGGGTGTCAGGGATGTAGTACAAGCCATGATTGAACTTATGGAAGGTGAAATAATTGGAGAACGATATATCATTTCCTCTGAAAATCTTTCCTACAAAGAGATTTTTGGAAAAATTGCCAATGCCTTTAATAAAAAACCACCAAATATTCATGCGACCCCCTTCCTTACAGGTATAGCCTGGCGACTGGATTGGATTAGAAGTAAAATTTTAAATAAACAAACTTTGGTTACCAGGGAGTCAGCCAGATCAGGGCATAGGAAAGTTTATTTTTCAAATCAGAAGATTAAGGATACAATAGGGATGGAGTTTAGAACAATAGTGGATACAATCCATGAAACCGCAGAATTGTTCTTGAAAAGGAATTAATGGAACCCTGATTAAACAGATTTTTGCGGATTTTAATCTGTGTATATCCGTTAAATCCGCGTTATCCGTGTTCTATTTATCCTAAAACCCAAAATTTACTCCCACCGAAACCGTACTCGTCCTCCCATACCAGAATTCCGGAGTGTAACTTTCTTCCCCGGTAATGTCCCTAAACAGGAATTCGGCAAAAACAAACCCGTCATTAATTGCCTCATAACTGGCTTTTAAAGCCAGTGTCTTATTTTCCCATTCTACCGTTTTCATGAAGGGTAATCCAAGTCGGTCTGAGCCTGTAATGGTGTAATCAGGTCCTTTTTGCGCATGAGTGTATGAAAGATGGATGTTTAGACCCCGGATAGGCCTGGAATCAATAGCAAAATAGAATTCCCTTGCATTATCCATTAAATAATGCCCAAGGTTAAACCGGTTTGATTCAAAAGTGATGGTTGGCACATAATGCCTGTAAGCCAGCGGGTTGGTTCGTGTATATTCCGCGGTAAATGAAAAATTTTGAAGCGGATAATTACTCAATGTAAAGCCTGCCTTTGCACTGTAGAAATTGGAATGTTCATCCGGTTTGAACATACGTCCTATAGCAATTTCATCGATGAACAAGCCGGCATACAGATGCAGGTTTTTTATTTGCCTGGAGCTGATATCAAAAAACATCTGGGAATTTTGATTGTCGATCCCTGAGTTTACAGTATGATCAACGGATTTGTAGAAGAAAATGGGGATCAGGTATGCCGGATAAACACCCAGATCGCTGTAGACAATAGAATTCCCAAAAGAGATGTTAAATCGTCTAAAAGGGGTAATCGTAAAGAAATTTGCAGCAAGGAATTTATGAAAAAAAACTTCCCGGTAGTTTAATCCATAATTGTTAACAAGGTAATAAGACCGTGTACTATCGATCACTTCAGAAATGATCCTTCCATGGACATAATGAAAATCCAGCCATTTTACCGGTTTTAGGTGCAGATTGAACGTAACAAAGGAAGGTGTTCTGCCGGAAAAAATGTTTGAACCGTTATGGTTGTTTCCCCAGGCAAAATGATCCTTAATTAAACCCAGACTTCCCCATTTCCAGGAATACGTAACCCCTCCTCTCATCTCGCTGTAATCGTATTTTGCTTTATAATTCCCTCCCATCCGCTGGTTCAGAAAATGATCTTCTGAAAGTATCTCATTCTCATGATTATCCCTCAGGCTGGCATAGAACCCCCAGTGTTGCCCGATGTATGCAAACGCCTCCGCCCCGTTCCAGCGATGGTAAACAGAGCCGTTCTTATTCGTCCAGTATTGAAGCCCTCCGATCGGATTAATAGAGAAAGTAAATAGAGAATCTTTATAGTAAAACAGATCCAGGCGTTTATTGAAATTCTTATCCGGCAGGAGCTCCTTATTAAAATCCTTCAGGTAAAATTCGAGATCTTTTAGCTGTTGTTGGTTTAGATTTTCTTTCTGGTCAGATACTTCCTGAAGTTTGTCAGCAATAAAGGTTCTGGAATAAGGTTTAACAGCAGAATTAAGGCTGATGATGTGCTCAGTAGCCAATTCATCCAGAAAGGAATAAATATTTTTATTAGAAATGTGATGATAAACCTTTTGACTGAAAAGTGAATAATAAAGAAAAATTGAAAGGAGCAGGATCAAAGTTTTTTTCATATGCAAATGTTAATAGTTGCAGTAGCAGTGGCAGTGGCAGTCGAATTTAAATCATTTATAAATTAATGTGAAATGTTATTTTGGTAAAAACTTTTCAGGATGAAGGGCCATTCCACCGAGCATTTTACCAATTTCCTCGTAATTATAAGTTAATTCTTTGTGTATTTCTAATGAAATATAGTTGCAATCTTTTGAGAAATCGAGCCAAACCATAGTCTCACTACATTCTCCATCTGCATCACTTATTTTTGAGGTAAAGTGCTTCGGATAAATTCTTTTTCTATATCCTTCAGCTATATTGGCGCACACTGATCTTGATGCTTTTCTGATCTGATCTGTTAAAGAGTAGGTTTCTTCCTTTGGAAACAACTTACTGATTTCGAAGATTTTCATGGCTGCTTCATATGCCAATTTATAAACTTTTAAATCTTTAAAACCTTGTGACATTTTTTCTTTTTTAAATAAAAATAAGAAATTTCTTGATTTTTCCTGCCACTGCCACTGCCACTGCTACTGCCACTGCTACTGCCACTCTTTATTGACTTCTGGCCTTTTTGAAAATAATGTTGTATAAGGCACGCCAAAAGTACCTCCAGTCCGTCCTGAACGGACGTTTTTCATAAGCCTCAAGGTATTTCATTTCTGAGGCCTGTATTTCCTCAAGCGTTTTCGGCAGGTCAAAATAAAAAGGTGGGATAAGTCCGGGTTTATATTTGATACGTTTTTCCCGGACTTCTTTATCATAGAGTTTAAAATAATGCTCACTAATAGGACGTACACCAACAAGCTTCATCTCTCTTTTAATCCAGTTATACAGCATAGGAAGCTCATCGATAAACAAATTTCGCATGATCCTGCCCAGGGTGGAAACCCTGAAATCATGATTGAACTTCCCCCCTTCTTTCAGGTCGTGCATGTTGTACATGTAATCCTGCAGGTATTCCGCATAAGGGTGCATGGTCCGTAATTTTGTTACTTTAACAGGCTTACCATTCTTCCCGATCCTTTTCAACCGTACGAACAAACCATAGGTTGGATGAAGATCATAAACAGGCTCTTTTATTTTTTTCACCGCAAAGTAATACAGACTGTCGATATATTCTTCATTGATCACTTCAAACCCGCAGGAAATCAATCTTCCCAGTGTTTCAGCCCTGGTGATCACCCGGTTTTGTCCCCGGGTAAGAAAATGGTAAAAACCTTGTGTCATTTTGAATTTTGGCAAAATCCTTTTTACAGGGAAATCAAGTAAATAGTAGAAAAAATAATTAAGAAGGAACGGATATTTTTTAAAAATTCTTTTCTTACGCAGGTTTTTGGTTTCAACGCATCCGACAAATGTCCCTTCTTTGGGAAGTTTTGTGTTGACGGCTTCAAAAAACCTGTTGAGATACCGGATATCGTTAATGCGCCTTAAATTAACTACGCCTTTGAATTTGTTTAACGGTTGGGTTTCGATGTTAAAGGCTGTTGTTGTTGAAACAACCAGGGTTTCATCCGAAACGCTGCAATTATTCTCCCTGATGAACGAAAAACCGTCCTCTCCGCATTCTTTGATGATGGTTTGTTGAATGGATTCAGGAAAATTTGATTTATCACCGGTTTGTGTTTGCAGGATTGACCCGTTATTTCCGTTTATTTTACCGTTTTCCTGTAATATTTTCAGAGCAGCGTATTCATGATCGGGAGGATTCTGGTATACGACTGCGGCTTTAAACAGGTAATACATGTTGGTAAAGAAAAATTCCAGGAAGGTGGCCAGAAGAATGGTCCCGAAAACAATAGTCCGGGAATAGAAAGAGATACGCAGAAGAAACATCAGTAGAGAAACACTGCCCAGGATGATGAAATTGCTGATGAGTATAGGAAGTAGAATCGTTTTAAAATCGTAATCTTCCTTGTATTGAAATTTTTTAAAGAAGGAAGAAACAAAGATCCAGATACATAAAAAAACGACAAAGGAAAAGAAATACCGCGAAAGATATGGAACATCCTCTCCCGGTTTGATCCAAACAACAACAAAGTAAGAAAGACCTACAATGAGAAGATCAATAAGAATAAACAATAACCTCTTTTTGAGGAATTTTTCCATGGTCTAAATATACAAAAGAAAAAAATCCCTTGTCTAATTATGATTAAGGGATCTTTTTATCAGGACTAAAAAAGATTAGATAAGGTTGCTTGAGGAGAGGATTTTGAGATTGGGAGACGATGAGACTTGGAGAGGAAGAGACTTTGTGACTAAGTGAGACCTGCCAGCGTCTAAAAGACCTGCCTGCCCGCCGTAGTATGCGAAGGTGGGGCAGGGTCTATGAAGGGGACAGTAAGGCTGGGATACTGAGTGTTATACTTGCTCAAGTATTGACTTGGGTATGTTGATGATCAGGTGTTTTCCTATGTTTTCAATTTCTACCAGCACACGTTGTTTGCCTTTTACCTCTACAAGCATACCGGACAACCCCCGCATGGGGCCCCTGACTACTTCCACATTATCGCCGGGTTGGTAGTCGGTTTCGTCAGGGAAGATTCTGTCTTCTTCATCCAGATAAGCCTTAACTGCTTCGATCTGCTCGGGAGGTATGGGAACGGCTTTACCCTGGAAAGTAATGAAACGCACCACCCCATCGGTTTTGAGGGTTGCATCGTATTTTTTAAGGGTTATATTGACGAAAATATATGACCGGAATAGCGGTTCTTCCACCCATTTTTTCCGGTCGCTCCATTGCTTCAGGGTCTTAAGCAAAGGGAGATAGGTTCCAATACCCTTGCTTTGTAAATCTTCATAAACTTTTTTTTCCCAACGGGATTTGGTGTAAAGGGCATACCATTTTTTATTATTTACAAGCATTTCCTGATATATTTAAAAACTTGTAACTATTCGGTTATTTATGTATCACTTGCTTAAACGAATTTTACGCAAATATAGGCTTTGTTCAGATTTTGTCAAAGGGAAGTCAGAGTCGAAAAGATCTGTTTATTTAAAATTGTTTTTGGATTTGTTGTACGATTAAGGTAATTTTATCATTACAACCAAAAACGAGTTAAACTATAGTTAAAATAAAAACAACACGTTGCATGTAGCCACTCGTTTGTGCCCAATTGCAATAAAATTTCAACTTACCTCGTTCCAAATTTAAAATTCGTGACGACAAACATTAGGGAAATTCGGACTTTAGTGGACATATTCATGAAAATATGGGTCTCTTACAATAATTCTATAAATCGGATATAGTATGAATAAGATATATCAAAAACTTGCCGATCGCCTGGATCAGATACCAAACGGTTTTCCAAAAACCAAAAGCGGAGTGGAGTTAAAATTACTGGCAAAACTTTTTACCCCGGAAGAAGCAAAACTGGCTTCTACCTTAAGCCTGGAGTATCAATCCGTCAAAACAATTGCAGATAAGAACAATGCCGGTGAATCTGAAGTTAAATCTCTTTTGATAGGGATGGTTAAAAAGGGGCTTATTGACCTGAAAAGAGAGGAGGGTAAGGGTTTTACATTTTGCCTGATCCCTTTTGTTGTTGGTTTTTA
>JAHLWT010000249.1 GCA_019057775.1 Promethearchaeota archaeon | reverse complement strand
TCAAGGATGCCAGGTAACTCAGTGCCCTATCTTCAGCATGCTGCCTGACAGAACAAGTATTCAGAATTATGACATCTGCCCCTTCAGGAGAGTCTATCTTCCTATACCCCTCCCTCTCCAGAAGCCTCTCCATAACCTCCGAATCCGCATCATTCATCTGACATCCGAAAGTCCTGATGAAAATCTTTTTACCTTGTTTATCCATTTTTACTTTCTTCTCTTTGCTTTGCTAATATATTGCCCAAAAACAGCTACAATGTATAATTAATTATTATCTCTTGCAATATATTTTATTATGTTTCCACAAGCAAGTCCCTAAGGTCATAATATCCCATTTCACCGAGCCGGTTTATCGCTTGATTAACCCTACTAGCCACCTCATGGAGGTCCTTATATTTTCTGGCTTTTGTTAAGATGGTTTTTACTAAGTCGAGTCTAAAATGAATATGTATGAGTGATTCTTCTATGTTAAATAATTCATTTATGAAAATAAGAGCATTTCTTGGATTAGTTTCAATTTTTTCATTAATGTATTCTAACAAATCTTTTTCTTCGTGACCCAAATGCAAATGAGGAATTATGGGTTTAACCAGATGAAATATATCGTCTAGATCCTCAGGACAATATTTAAGCCATCTTACAAAATGAGCTAATTCTCCATCCCTAGCCTTTCTCACTCTATTTTCCCATAAAGCCTTGAGCCTTTTCCACTCATCTGACTCTTTCGAAAGTTTAACCTCTTTAATCACATTAGCTAAAAACCAAATCGCGTGACCCCTTAGTCTTACAGGCGCCTTGTTAAAGAATATATTCAGCATTTCTCCATCTTTTCCTATTTCTTCCAACTTTTTCCAATAAGCAATCATTAGATGTTCAGCCAACCGCTCACCGTAACGCTCTTGCTGCTTTTTCCCTTCTTCACCATCCACCAATCTACTAACAGCTCTTTTATATTCCTCTTTTAATAGGGCGTATATTTGGCCATAAAAGTCATTGAATCCAACATAGCTCTGCCAATGTGCCTCCCAGAACTTACTTTTTTCTTCGGATTGTGGAAACAGTTTCTCTTCTTCTTTCATCTCCCTAACCCATTCTTGGTCAAGATAGAAAAGATATGGCAAAAATTCGCCGTAACTTGATTGCACTGAGGGGCTAGTCTCATCATCGAGCCTTTTCGAGAAGAAAGCCTTATACAAATCCATTCTCTCTCCGGGCGGAAACGGTCCTTTACCTTCTTCTTTCCTTTTCTCTTCTTCTGGTCGCATTCGTGCTCTGCGTAAGGCATGGTGCATCAAGGCATGCATTGCTTTGCCTCGACTGGAATTAATACAATAAGTAACGTAATCTATATTATTTGGTCCATATTTTTTCTCCGATTCCTCAGTAGGGTCTTCTTCTTTTTCTATTAACTGGACGAGAACTTTCTGTGTTCTATTCATGATATCTTCACTCAAAACTAGTTCATCTTTCTTGGCTAATGTTTCAATGAAACTGGATATAGCCCCTCTAAACCAAGTATATCGGCCAATATTGAACTCATCGTGTTTTGACCTTACTTCAGGTTCTGGGTGAAACTTTAGAGGGTCCTCAATAAATTTAAGCACAGATTCTAATTCAAATCTTTTACCTTCCTTTACAGTATTCTCCAATCCTCTAATAAGACCGCTGAGATATACTGGGCAAATTTTCTCATCTAAAAATTGTTCTGCCGCAGCTGCGTAAGGCTGGGGATTTTCTCTGACAACCTCCTGAAATATCCTTGACAGCCCTTCTGGAGAAGGTGCCATTATCTCATATGGTGGCTGAAGATTGTTTTTAATCCATTGAATAAACTCTTTAGGAGTCATTTCTGCTATTTGCTCTTTAGTTAATGGACTTGTTAGGCCAACCAGAGACGTGTGGTACGTTAAGAAAGCAGGGTGCTCTATTAGCACAAATTCATCTTTATACTCATCAAGTAAATATCTAAATTCCTCTAAATCTTCATCTATATCCAAATACTCTTTTATCATCAACAACCGTATTGCCTGCCAGGGCCTCTTATAACGCTTAAATTCCTCCTCATCTTCTGTCCTCTCTTTAATGGGACCTTCTACTATCCAACTCACGAACTGCCTCTTCTGTTCTGGATTCAATATTCCAAATTTATCTCCCACCAATTTAAAGAACTCGTGATAGATTTCGGACTTTCCCAAATTGTTTCTATCGGTAAGTAAGGTCTCTGCCAAGTCATTGAAATTACCTATTCTTATGATATGTATAGCCAATCGCCTAAAAATTGAATAGTGTTCTTTTAAATATCTTTCAATAATTTTGCTAACCGTTTGAGCCTGTATTTGGGAAATTTTATATAAGGTATCTCTTAAAACTTCTGAGAGAATATCTTTTATCTCATCGTGCCTCCAATTTTGCGGATTATCCTCTATGGAAGGTCGCCAAATAGACGAGAAATCATCTGAACTCTTATCTTTGCTTTCCTTGTACAGGGCATCCTTCAAATGTTTCTCAATAATATCTAGAACTTCGGCAGGACTATTTTCTATAAGTTTCGGCAGATGCTTCTTAACTAATTCTTTATAATAATATGTCTCAAATCTAAATCTAATATCCTCTTCTCTCTCCTTCTTAATTTTACTCAGAATATTTAATAATTCGCATGCTCCTTTAAAAAATCCCAGATCAGCATACCTTCTGAACAATTCTATTGTCCTGTCATGAATAAAGCCAATATATTTTGAGTCAAGCCACCTATCGATTAAGACCACTATTTCCTTGCTATTTTTCACCAAAAATCCATTAGGCATATTTAAAATCGCGTGCATGCAACCATCAAGCACGGAACGATTATCTGTTTTTACCTTCTTCAATACTCTAAAAACTTTATCCGGAATTTTGTTGACGACCTTAACTAAATATTCCCCTGGCCACCAACGAGGAAATTGGATATATTGGCCGTCCTCTGTTAATCGGGGTTCCTTAATATTATCAAAAACTTTACTTCGCTCTAAGTAATCAAACCAATTCTCATTATCGAAATGCTGAAAGAAATATCTTTCATAATATTCAAATGAACTTATGTTTCCTAGTATTTCATTTTTTTCATCTTCTGTGGGGATTAGAGCTAATTTAAGGTCATCTATTATTTTAACTTTTGAATAAAAATCACTTTCCATAACTTTAGCCTCCGAATTTTGTTTTTTCTGTTTTGATTATTAAATTATTTATAATGTTATTTAATTCCGTGTGCTCAGCCATGTAATAAGAGTGATAACGGATGACATGCAGATTATAAGTATTGAGAAATTTCTCATCTACTTTATCTTCTGCTTGCTCGTCCTTGCTAATAATTCTGCGTTCTGAATCTATTCTATAAATTGATTGTAAGAAAATATAACGATTTACGGATTTACTCGTCCGAGAAATAGTTAGTTTTTCCAACTCTTCCTGATATTTTTTGCAAATTTCAAGAACCCTTTGAATCGCTGGATCTCTTAGTGAAAATCCAATGAATACAATACAAACATCATTGAAGGCAGACAATAAGAATGGCTCAATTTTACATGGATAGCCATTTTCATAATCAGATCCGGTCAAAATTGTACGTTCAATTGTATCCTCATCATTATGATTTATTGCAACTCCGTGTATGTGGAATAAATTTCGGTTTTTTAATTCAGCGGAAGGCAGATGATCTGGGTAGTAGTAAAAACCATTTAACTTACTTTTTCCAGTAAGCCGTGTCGCCGCTTTAAGTAAACAGGTATCTATGTTAGTCGTTATGAACCCCACTAAGGGAAGAGTTAATAAATCTAAATGCAAAGGTTTATATTCTATTTTACCCTTGGGGCTAAATTTTTCTCTTAGTATTGAATAAAAACGTTTATGATCCTTGGCTCTACATTTTTCCAATATCTGTGGTCCATACGACGCCTTATCACTTTCCTCTTCAATTGTAAGCCTAACTGATATTTCAGAAGAAATAAACTCTACTAACTCCCGCCAATCAGGATATGGATTCTTTGATATACCTGCACCGATAAATAATGCATATGGTTCGACAGAATTTAATTCACTAGCCAATTTTAAATATTCATCTTTATATTTATCTCTTGGCCATGTAATAATTTTTAGTTTTCTAGAAAATAAATCCATAGATTATTTTTTTCAACCTTCTGACTGGCTATTTTTCCTAATAGCTTTGACGCTTATATTTTCCCTCATAGCAAACTTTCTTTTTTACATTTTTCTAAAACAAGTTTGAAAAGATCTCTGTCTCCATAATTTTCTAATTCGCTAAATATTTTTTCTAATCTTTCCTCTTTAACCCCAGAGCTTTTTATAATACCAATTATCCAGTTTAGGCTCCGAGGCTTTTTATCTTTAGCGTATTTTCCACCCTCTAAAAAAGTCATTAGTGATTTTTTAGCGTAATTCCTGGTTGCTGTTTCAACATCTTTCACTTTAACCATTTTCATCCCTCCTTAATCAGACCTTTGTTATAGAAACTATAATATTTATTTCTGTTTTAACCCTATTCTAAATCGTATCGGCATTTCAGGATTGCGTTGATCTTCTGGTAATTCATAAATAGTTGTGATTTCAGGAAAAAACTTTTCTAAAGAATATGCTGTTATCTCTTCTGTAAAAGTTAGCAAGTTGTGGCTATATACTTCTAAAGCATTACCAATTTGTGTCCCTTCAAAAAATGTAGGCAGAATTACAACAAATTTTCCGCCTGCATCTGTTTTAATATCAAAATTATTACAAAAAGCTTTACCTGTCCTTGGATGCTCATCTTCGTTTCTTAAATCAATTATTTTCTTAATCCATTCTTGATCTTCAATTAAAAGTTTGGTTACAACAAAGTTTTTACTAAACTCTAAAATAAAATCGTCGCGAATTTTATGAAAGTACGGCCCTCTATACTTTTTGTCATAAATAATATTAATATTTTCAGTGACTTTTTGCAATGTTTGCTTGGCATATTTTATAAACGCTCTTGATTCCCCCAGTTTCGTTGCTGAAGGGACATTTATACATTGACCATTTGATTGAGTTTTAATTCCATTTTTTCTAATATCTTCGATAATCTTCGTAATTTCTTCAATAATTGGTTTTGCGACCTTTTCAGCCAAAACTAGCAGCTTCATAATCTCATAACAATTAGACTTTACCATTTCCTTTTTTTCATCAGAAAGGGAAGAAAACTTTATTATGTCAAATAGGCCAATTGTCAATCGTGCAACAATAGGATTGTTAGTTCCAACATCCATATCTTTTTGTAGCTTCCACTGCATTTAAACATCCTCATTATCTAAGATGATTGTACCCGAAACTCTAAATTCTTTAGCCTTAATTACTAATTCCGAACCGCTCCGGTTCGCGAGGGGGTAATCCTCTCAAAGTCACCTCTCAATTGTTTTTTAAAAGAATCGTCTATTTTTGAGAGTAGCCTATCATAATTTTGTTTCTGTACCTTATTATCTTCTACAACGGTGTATTCTGCTATAGCTCGTGTATGTACATTTGCACTGGCATTTTCGCGCCTGATTTCTATCAATTTCTTCTTGCCAAATTCATAATCACCAAATTTATCAAGCAAGGCTGCCAATTGGGTATAATGATCATCCTCTATTAGCAAAGAACCTTTCCTTATATACTCTTTTGTTTTTCGTAATTGTTTTGAAAAATTTAATAAGCTATCAATATCTACTTTTTCCCATAATTTATCACCAGCAATTTTTAAATCACATAAAGAAGTCCATAATTTATTATACAAGTTAAATTGACTTTCCGAATATCTAGACAAGGCTGATCTGGCAAGTTCTAGTTGGTTTCTATAATAAGCTAATTCTTTATTAAAATCCTTCTTTATACCTTCGATTTCACGACTATATCTTGCTCTGTCACTTTCTAATATCCTATTAGCCCAAACTTTACCTAGCCAGCTAGATAGTGCCCAAAATATAACACCAGCACCGCCAACTGAAAACAAAACAGATCCCAAAATTTTAAAAATCATATCCCACTCCATATTAGAACATATCCATTCTTTTTAAAAACATAAAAATCGCCCCGAAAAGTCTATATCAGAACTTTCGGATGGCCTTTTGTTTCGGCTTTACAATGTTCTTTTTTCGTTCTTTAAAATTCAATGA
>JAHLWT010000248.1 GCA_019057775.1 Promethearchaeota archaeon | reverse complement strand
CCGAGTTCAGGACCTCCTAAAAAACCTAGTCTACCCCCAGCTCCTAAATTACCACCAGCTGCAGGATCCCCGAAAGCACCTAGCGGACCTCCAGGGGTAGAACCACCTAAAGCACCAGGAGCCCCCCCATCAGCAATAAGACCCGCAGCACCAGCCACAGCACCAGAAGCAGGAGGCGGGTTAGGTTCTCTTCGCGATGAGATGTTAGATGAGTTGAATCGTTTGAAGAAAATCATGAGAGGAGAATAAAAACAACTAATTTTCATTTTCTATAATTCAAATAGCTCTTTTTTACATTATTTCCATTCAATCTTAACTCTCATACAGATATTATTCATATAAATTAATAAGAAATTGAAGAAATTATATTATAATACTATTTTAGTTTATCTCGAAATTTAAATATAGGATAAGATTACTTTACTCATGTTATGGGAAATCTAACTATCGTTTTGGATATTGGTCAATTTTCATCAAAAATTGGTTTTGCGGGCGAAGATTCTCCTAGTCAAGTTTTTTTAACAATGGTTGGCAAGCCAAAATATCAGAGTGTCGGAGTTGATTATGAAGCGAGAGAATCTCGGGTAAATGAATTCTATGTAGGAGATGAGATTCAATCCATAGGGTTATATAAAATCTTTCATCCTATAGAGAAAGGGATAATTAAAGATTGGACTTATTTTGAACATATTATTAATTATATTTTTTATAATCTCAGAGTAGATCCTACATTAGTTAATGTTTTATTTGCTGTGCATCCATTATTCCCATACAAGGATTTAGAAAAAATATTTAAGCTATTTCTGGAACAATATCAATGTATGGCCTTTTATCCAGTTTTAGATTCTATGCTTACATTATATTCTGGGGGTTTTCAAACAGGCTTGATTGTTGAAATTGGAGATAGTAATACTAGAATAGTACCGATTTATGAAGGCTATAAAATAGAACATGCTGTTAAAATTCTAGATATTGGTGGACGTGTATTAACTAAACATATGGAACAAATTTTAGAATCTATCGGATGGTCAGTTGATTCTTCTATTCGAAGAGAATTAGTTAGGGCATTAAAAGAAAAGGCATGTTTTGTTTCATTAGATTATAAAGAAGATTTAAAACGTATTGAACAATATGAGAAAAAATACTCTCTACCTGATGGTTCTACGATAACTCTTAGTAAGGAAAGATTTACGGTACCTGAGTTATTATTTAATCCCTCCGCAGAATTAGAAACTGAAAAGTTACCTGCAGCAATCATAGATGTGATTGAATCCTGCGATCTGGATATCCGACCTGTCCTATTGAATAACATTTTCCTTTCTGGTGGTTCAAGTATGTTTCCCAATTTAAAATCCCGGGTATATCAAGAATTGGAATTAGAATTGGTACGAAGGAAAAAAAAGAGTCAAGTTATCAGAATCATTGCTCCTATGGAGAGAACGTTCTCAGTATGGATTGGTGGTTCTATATTAGCCCTGATCCCAGAATTTTCAAGAAATTGGATCACTCGCTCAAAGTATATCAAAGAGGGGGGAATACCCTCTAATCTACTCTGAATCTGAAATGACGGTATATAATACGTATGTAATATGGGGATAACATATTTTATTAAATAACCAATTTCAATCTTTATTCATATTAAAATCACTTCTTATAAAGGTAAATTGCAATATGGAAGAACTAAATAGAAAAGAATTCTATAAACCCAATTATTCACGTTTGTTTAATAAAATTAAGGATATAAGGGCACAGATAAAAAACGATATATTAATTGCACTTCTTGATGGTCAATGGCATTCAGAGCTAGATTTAATAAGAAGTACAAAAAAACAGCATTCTTTTATTGGAGCTGTGACTTTAGGTACTATGGTTCACTCATTAAATCATGCCATTAAAAATAATTATTTACAGAAAAAGATTGTCAATGGAAACATGTTCTATAAAATATCTGATTCGTTTGTTGGCTTAACAAGGGCAGCATACAGATTTGACCCAAAAAATTTCCTTTAGGAAAGGTTTTTACAAACAAACGGAATTAATATTAAACACAAGTAACTATTTTTTTAGTGTTTTGAGAGCAAATATATTTAAAATTAATATTACTATAATAAAATAATATCCAAACCCGATTACATTTAGAATCGAACTTGGATCATTTAACCCTATGAAGAAAATGATCAAACTGAAGAGAGTCAAAAACAGGACTGACATTAGGATATTTATTTTAAATAATTTTAATGAATTATTGAACGTAGCTTTTTTGGTAGATGCCATAATAGAACTCACGCCAATTAATAAGATATTTAACCAAAGAGAGACAGAAATCAGACTTTCTGGAAGAAAACCAAGAGTAGTAGTTACTGCTTGACTTCCGTTTATTACATACCCCCAAAAATAGAAATCAGTATTTTCAAATGAAAAAATCTTAAAACTTAATACCCAACTATTTGGGGGATAAATTGGGATTACTGCAATGAATGCCAAAAATAAGGCGATTATCCCTGCAAAAATTCCTTTTTTTATTGCCATTTCTTTGAATCCTCCTTTATTGGATTGGGTGTTTAATATAACCAATTCCAGCAATTATTACGTTTATTAATAAAATAAAAAATCCATAGTTTAAGTAATAAAATATATCAAAATATTCAAACTGAATTCCAATTATCTCATCACTATATACAGGAATTCCAATAATGCTGTATAAGAGCACAATTAAAAGAAGTACAAAATTAGCATTAACTAATCTTTTTCCAGTCTTATTCTCCCTCCAAAAGCCAAATAAATTAGAAATTGCTGCTATAGGAGTAAAAATTAAGAAAAATATGCCAGTTAAGAAATTTACATCGAACCATAATCTGAAAGTTCCATTAGATAAAATTCCCCAAAAGAAGATTTGAATTTCTTCATAGGTGAATAATTGAATTGGGATTCTTGTGTATGAGTTTACAAGAGGATTATTCAATTGAAAATAAATCCCAATTGGAATAAACTGTAGAAAAAATAAAACGAGTGTAAGTATCAATGATAAAAAGGCGTATTTGTTCATATAAACTAATCCATAATTTTATTCTTTTAATAATAATGTATTTCTGATTAAATAACATTTTATTTTTTTATACATTGGTCATGAGTAATTTTAAAATCTGTACATTTAGAACAAAAACCTTTACTACTTAGTCCCATATCTGTGTGTTTTTTATCAAAACCTTCATTCCAGCATCTTGGACACATGTAGTAACTCAATGTTTTATTATTTTTTCTATAAAAAATTTTAAAAATATCAAAACCACAGATGCTGCATGCTGATTTTAATAATTGGATTCTTCCTCTCTTTGGAACAGATAAATAGGTTTTACATTTTTCATCTGCACAAGCAAGAAATTTCCTCTTTTTATAAGGTGTAACAAGTCTCATTGTATAGGTTTTACAAACAGGGCAGTGAGCAGAAGTAGAAGGAAACTTTTTACTATAGTTTTTATTCATCGTACTACTGTTTTGTTTTTGAAAACCATCAATTTTTAAGAGGATATTTGGTTTGCTTGTTAGAAATTTATCGAATAACGCTAAGAATACGTTTTTAACAATAGTGACTACTTCATTCATACTTTTCTTATTTTCTTTGATGTCACTGAATAGTTCTTCAACTCCTTTTGTAAATTCTGGTTTAAGAAAAGGTAGCCATATGACTTTTAAATTATTAATCAAAAACTTACCTAAGTCTGTGATTAAATATTGACGTTTACTACGGTAAATTAAATCTCGTTTGATCAATATCTCAATAATACCAGGGCGCGTTGATTTAGTACCTAATCTATTTCTTTCCATCAATTTTAATAAATTTGTATCAGAATATTGTGGTGGTGGTTTTGTTTGTTTTAAGTTAATTAGAATTTCTTTTACGGGGATCTCATTTCCAACAATTTTTATCTCAGAATCATAAGGTCTTTTAAGAAATGGTGCGATCTCTAAAAATCCATCATAAACAAGTGTTACTCTTTGAGATGAAAATGGTTCGTCTCTAATTAATAGTTTTAAGGTTGCTTTAGATTCCTCAGCATTTTTACCGAAAAGGGCTAAATAGTGTCGAGTTATTAAATCATACACTTTTTTTTGTATCTCAGTTTCGAATTTAAGGCTAGTCTGTTCTACACTTTCTATTGGTGTTATTGGAGGATGGTCTCCAGCATCTATTCTACCATTCGTTGGTTTAAATCTCTTTTCCCTGAATAAATCTGAAGTGTATTTTCCATATTGAGAGTGAGATGAAAATTTGTGCAAATATGGAATATGGTCAAAATCTGATTTATACCTATCACTATCAGTACGCGGATATGAAATTAATTTGTTTAGATATAAACTCTCCATAGTTTTTAGAGCAAGACTCGCACTAATTCGCAAATTTTTTGTTAAAAGTACTAACACCTTCGACGTATTTAGGGGTGCAGGAGGCCTTCTTTCTATGATACTTTTAGTATTCTTAATTATTTTCGCAATTTTCTCATTCTTTATTTTTTGATAAATATTTTTTGCTTGTACCTCTTTGTCTGTTTTAAAAGGATTTAGATCGTGAAATGCATTAAAAGATATTTTTTGTTCGATTAAACCTGCTACTATGTTCCAGTAAGTTTTTGGAATAAAAGTTTGAATTTCTTCATCTCGTAAATAGATCAAATAAAGTAGAGATGTTTGAACTCTCCCTATTGATACAAATTTCCTATTTAATTTCGTTAGAAGTGGTCGTAATGTGTTTGTTACTTCTCTTGTTGCTGAAAAACCGATAATTGCATCAATTATTGCCCTTGCTTCACCGATTTGTGCCCAACTCCATTTGGGCGAGATCGTATTCTTAAACTTGTTTTTAATTTCGTTCGTTTCTAAAGAGCTGAGCCACATCTGAGATATTTTTATATTTTGATTTGATTGTTTAATAAAAGTATATGCATCAATTAAGCCAATATTACATCCTTCAATATCCGCATCCGTCGCGATAATACAATGATCACATATTTTCGCATATTCTTTAATAGTTTTTATGTAAGGGAAGGAATAATTAATAGGCATTTTTTTAATGGAATTTAGGTTTATAATTATTTCACGAGGAGGAGGGGATCTCCAATTTTTATACTTTTCGGTGTTTCTATACTCAAGTATATGACCTCTTAAAGGAACAACATAAATATCTTTACTTCTGATATAATAGACATTTACTTTTGTTTTATTTATTTTAGAATATGAACCTAGTGCACTTGCAATAGCCATTGCCGCTTTATTTTTCTCTGCAATTATTAAAGTGGGCATTAATATTTTAGAAGAACAAATCTTTTTACTAATATATTATTTATTTTTTAGCAATCGGAAGTAAAAAGTGCTTCCTTTACTTTTCCCTATTTTATGTATTCATTATGACTTTTTAAATAATTAATTATAATCAAAAATAGGAAAGTAAACAAACAGGGAAATACTAAAAAGCCACGCTTTTTTCAATATGCCGATTCTTCTACTTTTCCAAATTCATATTATCTCCAAACCTATTTAAATATTTGGAGTAAATTATATGTATGAAAAGGCATAATAAGAAAGGCACTTGTTCGAATAAATTTGTGAATAAATCATACATCACCAGGTTGTGCGCTATTCGCGACACTTCGGTAGTGTGGCATTAAATATGTATCCTCCGGTGAAATGCCACACTGACTACATTCTGCTGAAATTTTTTCAATGAAATTATCTTTTTCTTCTCCTTCATCACTCATTTTGCTATACCTCTTTTTAATTGTTGTGTATAATCTTTTTAGATATTAAAATTCTTATGATATTTATTATTAATACAATCTAACTGTAAAACTTTATGATTCGAGTAAAGGATCATCCTTAAAACTCATTTTTTATATTGTTCTAAATGTTTTTAAAACGGTGAAATGGTGGTTTTTGACCTTCTGGGAAAGGAGATTTATACTTTTTATCTTTAAAAGTGTTAACGAATTCTTCTCGTGCTTTTTCTACCAGTGAAGGATTACTGAAAAATTCTAAGGCAGTCAAACAGATGATCTGAGCAGCCTTAATCATACCTTTATGGCCGATACTCATTCCAGATGTCGCTACATTTTGCCAAGAATGACCGGGTGATCCAACTATATGACAAGCAGTACTAAACCCTCCTAAAGGAGTATACCATGATACATCTCCTACATCTGTAGAGCCAGACGCGACTTTTCCTTTTCCAAAAGGGGGAAATATATCAGAAAAGAGTGGTTCTGAGAAAGATTTCAGTATTGTGTCTAGCATATCAGGAGGGACGATTTTTCTAATCTCAGTTTTATCAAGTGGAGGTACAGTCTTTTTTAATTCTTGAGCAAATTCTAGTTCATTTTTGTTAAATTGCGAAGGTCCTAATTGCTTCATTTTGTCATAAATTACATTATTCACAATGTCATTATGTATTGGGTTATAGATACCACCTTCAAAATCGACTTCTAATCGTGTTTCAGTCATTAATGCTGCTCCCTCAGCTACTTTTATTAAACGATTATAAAGTTCATCAACTTGATATCTTTCAGGAGCTCTTACAAAATAATATGTTTCTGCCTCAGCTGGAACTATATTGGGAGCAAGACCGCCTTTAGTAATCACATAGTGAAGTCGGGCATCAGAAATCATATGTTCTCGCAAGTAATTAGCACCAATGTTCATCAGTTCCACTGCATCGAGAGCACTACGACCATTATAAGGGTCGGCTGCGGCATGTGCAGTTTTCCCGTGGAATTTAAAAAAGACTGAATTCAAGGCAGTATTAGATCGAACATTGAGGCCATTAATCGTCCCGGGATGCCATGTTATAGAAATATCGATATCCTCAAAAACACCACCAGGGCTTATCATGTATCCTTTTGCATTAAAGATTTCCTCTGCAGGACAACCATAATATCGTATTGATCCTTTAACCTCTCCTGCATCAATTGCCTTCTTAACTGCTAAAACTCCTCCTACTCCTGCAGTTCCTAAAAGATTATGTCCACAGCCATGACCTGGAGCTCCTTCTATTATAGGTTTTTTTGCATACTCCGCGACCTGACTTAAACCGGGTAAAGCATCATATTCACCTAAAACTCCAATAGTTGGTTTGTCATCACCATAAGACGCAACAAAAGCAGTAGGCATTGAGGCCACTCCCATATCAATTTTGAATCCATTTTCCTCTAAAATTTTAGCTAAGAGCTCAGAAGATTTATATTCATAAAAACCCAATTCAGCAAATCCCCATATTTTATCACTGATTTCTATGAAAATGTGTTGATTTCTATTTATCCATTTTGAATATTCAATAAAGTTTCTTACCAGATTCCTTCACTGTTTAAATTATTAGTATATTTGAATAATAAATTGAGATTACCTTTAAAACTTTACAACTAATAAAAGAGATATGTACATTCAAATATTCATGTACTTTGTATAATAAAAACTATAGCATTATACAGAAATTAACATTAATTCAAATGAATATCGAGGAAGCGAAAAGATTAATGGTACAAGCGCAACGTATCGCTGATTTACATGGTCTTAACTTATTAGCATGGGGGATTTCAAGCGAACTTGATAAATTGTTAGACCAAGTAGACATCTGGGATACAATTAAAAAGAAGTAAGGTCCTATAGCAGAAAGGATTAAATTAGCATCAACGAATGGAGTTCTAGAACGTATCCAAGGAAAACGTGCTGTGGAGCCTCCTGAATCGGTTGATGAACAATCCACGGTGCTCTTGATTCTTTCGGAAGGGTGAGTTCTCGTCTTCTCTTATTCTTTTTCAAATGAGTGGAGGATTGACGAAGATCTTTTCAGTAGCTTTTTATCGGCTTTTACCTCTTTTAGTACCGAATTTTTTTCCAAAGGGCTCGATCGAGCTAAATTTGGTGATGATATGATGCTTATGGAATCGATCAGCTCTTTTTCTTTTTGTTATTTGTTTAAAGGGCAGACCTATTTAGCGAAACAAAAACTTATCAAATTTATAGAGGAAATGCAAAATAATTCATCTTTATGGCAGAGTCTCGAAGATCATTATGAAGCGAGCCAAGTACTTGAATTAAAGGAAAGTCCGCAGCTTGAATCACTAATAACAGAAATTTTCCCGAGTAATAGCTAATAAAATCCTGTACCTGTTGATCTATCTTCCTTATATATTTTTTCTGCATACAATTTCGATAATATACAAATTTTTTTCCAGTTTATTTCTCAAAAAAGTACACTTTTTCCAATTTATTATTGAAATTTGTCCAATTTATTTTTGAAAAAGATTGGGGGAAATAGATGCTAAGCTTATTTTAAGATAATATTTGTCTAATTTATTTTTGAAAGCTTATGTAATTGGGAGTGTGAAAGAAAAGGTAGAACCCTTGTTTACACCTTCCGATTGAGCTTCAATTTCACCATGGTGAGCAGTTATGATTCCCCGAGTGATATATAGACCTAAACCCGTTCCAGAATCCTTAATATTAATGTTTTTGCTAATGAGGGGGGATTTAATCCTTTCAAATTTCTTGAATAATCTCTTAATATCATCTTCAGTTAATCCAATTCCATTATCCTTTATTTCAAAAATGTAGTGAGAACTAACTTTTTTTGCAGCAATTTCGATCCATCCGTAATCAGGAGTGAATTTTATGGCATTAGAAATTAAATTAGTAAACACAGCAAAAATACGAGTCTCGTCAATATTTAAAATAATCTCATGATCAATATTTAAGATAATTTCAAGGTTCTTTTCATTAATCAGATAACTTAATTCATCTAAACAGTCATTTATTATCATACTGACATTTTCTTGCTGTTTTTGAAGTTTTAATTCGTTTTCATCAATTTTCAAGACATCTAACAGTTGATCCATTAATATTTCTAATCGTTTAACATTTCTTTGAACTGTTAATAAATCTTCTGTAATTTCTACATTTAAATGGCTTCTATGTTTAATCAAGATGTAATCTGTATACCCAGAAATTGATATTAGCGGAGTTTTTAACTCGTGCGCTGCCATCGTAACAAAGTCGTTTTTAACTTCATCTAACTTCTTTAATTCAATGTTCTGTTCTCTTAACTTCTTTTCAGACTCTAATAATTCTTGCGCTAATCTAAATTTTTCAGTAATCTCTGCAAACGTTCCCTCAATTGCTATAGGTTTATCATTTTCATCTCGTATTAGATGCGCATTTACTTGTATTACAATTGTCTCTCCATCTCTCCTTTTTATTGGTATTGTAAAATTTCGTATAAATCCATTTTTCATTAATTCTTCCTTGTATCTCTCTTGATCTTCAGTATTTTGCCAAATGAAAGGTTGATTTTTGTTAATAAAATTTTCAGAGGGATCAAATCCAGCAATTTTGCTAAACGCAGGATTATGATATAATATTTTACCACCCAATTCTACTTTATAATAGCCTTCATCTAAATTAGTAATCATATTTCGAAAGTTTTCTTCAGATTCAATTAACTGATTTTCCATTTCTTTTTTGTCAGTGATATCTCTTATGATAGTGATCATTTGGTTAACCTTTCCTTCACTAAAGATTGGAATTTTACGGGTTTCAGTGATAACATTATGCTCTGGTAAAAAGGTTTCTTCTATCGTGACCAGTGGTATTCCCGTATTAAACACTTGTTCGTATTCTTCATAAACCTTTTGAGGTAAAAATGGAAAGACTTCAGAGATTTTTCTTCCTAAAATTTCCTTATCAAGCTTCAATTCAGCGAGCCAGTTTTTAAGATTCTGGTTTATTAAAATGATTCTTAACTCTTTATCGACAACATGAAGTGGATCCCCTAATGAATCAATCGTAGTGCGATATTGCTGTTCAGATTTTATAAAATCCTTTGTTCTTTCTTCTACCTTTTGCTCTAATTCTTGATTTAATTTTTTTAATTCCTCTTGAGAATCTTTTAATTTCTGTTCAGCTATTTTATTTTCTGTAATATCTTGAATTATCACCTGAAAAACTAATTCACCTCCAATTTCTACTAATGAATCGTCAATTTTTATCCACATTTCAGAACCATCATGAGAACGATTTATATTAACTTCAATAGGACCTGGAACCTCTCCTTTAAGAATTGATTTATATCTTTGTTGAAATAATGGTAACATTTTCTCAGGTTTAATTCTTACTTCCATAAAGCTTTTACCTATTAGGTCTTCTATTTTTCTGCCAAATAGTTTCTCTGTTATAGGATTGCAATCAATAATTACTCCTCGCCTATTCACTAATATAATTGAATAAGTAGAAGTTTCAAATAAGTGTCGATATTTTTTTTCAGATTCTTTTATTTTTTGCAGTAAATAGAATTTTTCTGTAATATTGCGAGCTAATCCACTAAAACCAATTTTATTACCTTTTAGATCATAACGTAAGTAAATTGAAGATTCACACGTTATTTGTTCTACATCGTTCTTAAAAAATTGGAATTGAAAGTCGCTGTTTGGATTACCAGTCTTATAAACTTCGTTGTAAATTTGAATCATTTCATTTTTATTTACTTCATCTACATATTTTTGATAATTCGTTCCCATTAAAGTATCTCTGGTCTCTCCAATTAACTCACAGAAAGATTCATTAAAAAAAGTAAAAGTCCCTTTTAAATCGACTTCAAAATATCCTTCCTTAATGTTATCTAAAATTGAACGATATTTCTTTTCAGACTCTCTTAATTTTTGTTCTCCTACTCTTCTTATTGTTATGTCTTCATATGTAGCGAGTAAACCGACAACTTCACCTTTTGCATCATGTAAGGGAATTCTGTTTATTTCAAACCAAGCTTGTTCACCATTAAAAAGGTCTAAAGATTCAATGACATTATATTCTGGTGTATCATTTAAAATTACATTTCTCTCACTAGTTTGAATATTTTCTATATTATTTTGAAACCAATCTAAATCATCATCGATTTTTCCAATAATACTAGAAGGGTTTTTTAAGTTGTTTATTGAAGCAAATTTTTTATTACATCCCATATAAACAAGATTCGTATCTTTCCAATAAATAAACTGAGGTATATGGTCGATAACTAACTCTAACATTTCTATTGTTTTCTGAACAGCTTTTAAACCATCTTTGGATTGAAGAAGTTTCCAATATTTTATTTCTGGTAAAGTGGCTGCCAATTCACCAAATCTAGCTTGAAGATCTTCATATTCGAACTCAATGTGCTTGAACTTCGTTATGTCTTTACAAATAAGAAAAGCCTTTGGTTTATCATCCTCATCATTGGTAAATCTTGAGCCTTTAATCTCGAACCATTTTGCGCGGATATTGGCTTCTCTAAATCGAATTTCTTCGCTTCCATAACCTACTTTAAAAATAGTTTTAATTAATGATTTCATTTTCTTGAAATCCTCAAAGAATATAAAATCGTTAATGTTCTTCATTCCAGTTATAAATTTAGAATTAGAATATTCACAGATGGAGTTTTCATTTATAATAAATATGAGGTCATCACTTTTTTCTAAATAGAGTTGACCAATTTTATTAGGATTTTTAAAAATACTTGTCATTTCAGATATCTACCTTATTTAAATTATTAGAACTTGAATTACACAACTATACAAAAAGAAAAAATTATCCATGTTATAAATAAAATTGGAATAATATCAAAATAAATCTTATTCCCTTAGGTTCTGATTCACCCTAATTTTCCTGCCCATCCTCTCACAACTTTCCTTGTTTTTTCTTGGTTTAGGATAATCCCTTTTAATTGTTCTCTTGATTTATTAGTTAAGTCCACAATTTCTGGTACAAATCCAGTATTGATGAAATAATCCCTGCATTCTTCAGATATTAATCCCTTATTGATATTTTTAGGATTATTTTGACATATGTCAAAGTTTTCTTCCCATTCCGTTAAAAACTGGGTTATTATATCTTTATTTTGAAAAATAGGTAGTACACCTAAACTGTTGGGTGTATTTATCGCGATAGTTGCCCTTTCTACGCTAAATCTATTACCATTAAAAGATACAGCAACCCCACCTTCATCTTTTATTCTCTGGAGCATATTAATATCGGTTATAGAATCTCCTAAGGCGATCATTTCAGAAATTGGAATTCTTGTTCGGTCTGCGATTTCTTCTACAGCTAATTCTTTTCTTTTACCTCCTCTAACTTTAACTTTATTCATAATTAAAGTATATTCGGATTCCATCCCTTTCCAGAAAAAATTGTTTAAATCATCAATTACCGAATTTAATTCTCTATTATTTTTAAGATACCTTTGAAAGATGTCATGTACTAGAACTTCTATTGTAAATTTAATGCTTGTCAGATCTTCTTTCAATTGCTTAATATTAAGGTCAGTACAATACACATGATCTTTAAGAATCCCTAAAGCAGCTGTTACATTGAGAGCAAAATGCGTGTAACTCGTTGAAATAACATATACGTCCCATTCTTTATGAAGAATCTCCATCAATTTTTTACAACCTGGTAATAACCCAAGATTACTTTGTGCTAAATTTATTAATTCCTCATCAGTAAAGGATGCAACATAAAAAGGCGCCATCAATCGAAGTGTATCCCCCGGTTGATATTCTGGTATACCTAATTCTTGCTTTACACCAGGAGTATCAATTAGATAATCATCATAATTAGAGACCATATAGAAGAATTCTCCCATGTCGTACCCCTGTAGGTTCAAATTCGGTTTTTTTTGTAACATTTTTCCTATTTCTGCTGCGAAATCAAGTACGCTAATTGGCCCTTCAAGATCCCAGCAACAAACTTTCTTTTTATTCATGCTTTATTGTGAAAAGAAAAGAAATATCTAAATTTTAAAATAATAAGCGGTTAGAATAACTTAATAAACTTCTTATTAAGAACTTATTAGTACATAAGAAAAGTGCTTTGATATTAAGGTAAATAATTTCTAATTCATTAAAATTTGAAAATATCTTCTATTGGTTTATTACGTGCTCTTTTTATCATATCTCTCCAATTTGGTTGAATTATATCAAAAGTTTTTTGAGCTAATTTTTGTATTTCATCATCTGGATAATCTAAAAATCGGCTGACATGTTTTAATGCTCTTTTATCTTTAATTCTTGTGAGACTCTCTAAAATATAAATAATCCGATATTTATCCATTTCTAATTTTTCTTGTTCTTCATTGAGCTTTTCGATGATTCGAAGAGTAGCTCTTCCATCTCCAATCCTACCTAAGGCTTCAATTATCTTGTTTATAACTACATAATCTTTTTCTGATTTTAGAGCTCTACATAGTAAATTAATTGATCTACCATCTTCTAATAATCCTAGCTGTCTAGCTGCTTCTGCTCTTTTTTGCCAATCACTTTTATGAAAAAGTTGTTTTATAAAGGCGTTAAATTCAGCATTTTGTTCATGCCAATTCATAGTTCATGAAAATAATATCATGAAAATACTAATAATTTGATGATTATAGATTATAAAAATTGAATTTATTATTTGTTTAAGAGAAATTTCATATGGTTAATTCTTTTCTCTAATAGTTTTCGAGTACCTATATCGGTTCTATGAAATAACTTCCCTGTGATACACCCAACACCTTGTTCCGCAATTTTTTCAGCCTCTTCCAGCGAATTTGCAATCCCTAATATTCCCATCGCTCTAGATGTAGTTGTATAAATCATATCATCTTTCCTATATACTGAAGCATAATAGTATCTGGCACCAAGTTTCTCTAATTTATTTTTATCTACACTTATTAATTCGTCTTTCTTTGGGCTAATAGGGTATCCCTCTGGAGCAAGATATTTACACACAGTTGCCTTTTTATCAAATTCGAAATTTCCTTTTAAATTTCCATTGATTATTGCCCAGCATATATCCACAAGATTACCTTTCAGTAAGGGTAACACATTCATGGCTTCAGGGTCTCCAAATCGAGAGTTATATTCAATATGCTTAATACCTGTGGCTGTTTTCATGAATTGACCGTATAAGAAACCTTTATATTCAACTCCTGTTTCAGCTTTAACTGCTGCTACTGTTTTCTTCATATCATTTAACGCTTCATTAACATCTGATTGAGAAATAAAGGGCATGAGATGATCTTCCATAGAATAAGAGCCCATTCCTCCTGTATTTGGCCCTTTATCATCATCGTAGGCTCTTTTATGATCTTGGACTAAGGGGGTTCCAATGACATTTTTGCCATCTACAAACGTTTGTAATGTAAATTCTTCTCCATCGCACTTTTCTTCGATGATGAATCGGCTTTTTTGACTAACTAACTCTTGGCAATACCCTATAATATCTTGCCGTGAAAATAGATGATCTCCATAAACTTTGACGCCTTTTCCTCCTGTTAAACCATCAGGTTTCACAACGATATTCTCGTCTCCCATAGTTTCAATATAGTTTTCTAATCCCTCCATTGAATCAAACATTTTGCTTTTAATATTTGAACGGATTTTATATTTCTCAAGTAAATTTCTTGTAAACACTTTAGATCCTTCTAGTTGAGCTGCTTCGATTTTAGGTCCTACACACGGAATACCTGCTTTTTCCAACGCATCAACGATCCCTACTACTAAAGGAGCTTCAGGTCCAATTACAGTGAAATCAATTTTCTTTTCTGAACAAAAATCAATAATTTCTTTAAAATCAGTTTCAGAATGAATTTTTATATTTTTACTTAAATCTTCTAATCCCGCATTTTTAAAACTCATAAAGGCATATAAATCAGCGCCTCCTCTAACGAGTGCTTCACCGATAACATGTTCTCTCGCTCCATGGCCAATAATTAAACAATTTACCATTATTTTTCAACACAAAAAACATTTACTTAATTTATTACAATACATAATTAGGAGATCAAATAATTTTAACATTAATTATTAACCAAGTAATTATTATTAGTCCTTTTTTTAAAGTTCCAAAATAGAAATAAATATTCAAAGATTATTGAAAACTAACTCAAAAACTAAATAGAATAAGATTGAAATTGATTGACGAAAAATATAAGAAGGTAGCACGAGTAATTGCCATGGCTGGAAGGCTTCCATTTCCAGTAAATGAAACATTAATAGAGATTCTTAAATATTTAATCGAGGAGGATGAATTGAATTTCATAATGGCATTTAAACTAAAAAAATCACAGACAATGGAAGAGTTAAAAAAAAGAAGTAAGTTATCTGAAGAAGAAATCTTAAAAAAAGTCGAAAAACTCGCAAAAAAGGGCGTTATCTTCAACCAACCTAGTTCTAAAGGTATTATGATTTATAGATTACTCCCTTTAATGATGGTTGGACCTTTTGAGTACATTTTTATGTCTGAACTTGAAGTTTCTGAAGAAAATAAAAGATTAGCAAATCTCTTTAAGAAATTATTTGACGAAACTAAGGAGATTGTACAAGACAAATATGATGCACTGTTACCTGTATTCCAAAAATTTCCACCAATAGATAGAACTATGCCGATATTAGAAAACTCTGTAACAGGTGATAAAATCCAAATTTCAATCAATAAAGAAATAGAGGTCCCAGAGGAAACTATTGTTCTCACACAAGATATAGAGGAACTTATTAATAAATTTGATGAGATCGCAGTTGGACATTGTTTTTGTAGACACCATAAAGATTTATTAGGAAATCCTTGTAAACAAACGGAATTGAGAGAAAATTGTTTTACATTTGGGAAATCAGCACGGTATACTAGTGAACAGGGATTTGCTAGGATGATATCTAAAGACGAAGCTATACGAATTATGAAACAATCTGAAGAAGCTGGGCTTGTTCACAAGGCTTTTCATCCTCATGAAGATATTAACAAAGAAGAAACAAGTATATGTAATTGTTGTGAAGATTGTTGCGCTACATTCGAAATGTGGAGAGAAGGGGTATTACCGTTAATGAATTGGACAAATTATATTTCTGAAATTGATACAGAGCTGTGTAATGGATGCGGTACATGTGTAGAAAAATGTCCTATAGATGCAATAGAATTAAATGCTGAGGATAAAGCTGAAAGAAATGCTGAATGGTGTATAGGGTGTGGTGTATGTGCTCATTTTTGCTCGGAAAATGCAATTTCATTGTTAGAAGGAATGAGAAAAGTATTTGTTCCTCCACCTAGAGTTAGAAAATAAAGATTCCATCATATATTCTGATATAATTTTATAGAACGAGCAATAGAGATAAATTATTTATAGGATCTTCAATTTATAGACTCAGAATAGATAAAAAAGAGGATTTATATTTCAATAATGAAATCTGTTGATTGTATAGAATTTCGGGATGTTTCTAAAAAGTATAAAGATATACAAGCCTTAGATAAAATTTCTTTTAAAATCCAGAAGGGAGAAGTATTTGGATATATCGGACCAAATGGGGCTGGTAAAACAACTACGATAAAAATATTAGTAGGCTTGATTAGAGATTTTACAGGAGACGTATTTATTTATGGGAAAAATATAGCAACCAATAGAAAGGATTTATATAATTTAATTGGATATCATCCACAAGAAGCCCATTTTCAGGGATGGCGTACTGTGGACCATGCCTTTAAGACATTTGGTCGCTTATCTGGGCTTAGTTCTGAAACTCTTGAAACCCGAACTCAAGAAGTTTTAGAATTATTAGATCTTTCTAACGTAAGATATAAAAAAATAGTTCATCTCTCGGGGGGAATGTTTCAAAAACTAAGATTGGGCCAGGCACTTCTACATGAACCTGAAATTTTGGTTTTAGATGAACCATTATCAGGATTAGATCCAACAATGAGATTTCAATTCAAAAAAATTATCAAAAAACTTGCTAAACAGGGTAAAACGATATTGTTTTCATCACATATATTAAATGATGTCCAAGATATTGCAGGTAAAATTGGAATCGTGGATAAAGGACATATTCTAAATATAGGAACTCCTGAGGAGCTTCAGAGTGCCTTCCATGTAGGTAACTTAATAGAGATTGTAGTGGCTAAAAATACTCCACTTTGCCATGATTTGAAAGAACTTTCAAGTGTAGATTATATTGAAGAGGTAAAATTAGTTAAGCAAATAATTCATTTAAAACCTGATGTAGATATAGATGAGGCTATTCAACAGATTTTAGGCCAAATTTCAAATCAGAAATGTCAAATTCGTAAATTTAATGTTTTAGAACCGAGTTTAGAGGAAGTTTATTTGAAATATGTTAGAGGTGAAGTTGAATGAGCCTAAGATTACTTTTCCTTGATGAGTTAATGGGATATGCAAAATCAAAAGTAATGATTGTTTTATGGTTCGGATTACCTTTATTATCTTTTATAATACATTTTTTACAGCCGGATACAGAAGGGTTACCTATTTCATTTTTAGTAGGGATGGTTGTGTCAAGTATCGGAGGAACTCTTTCATCTGTTATGCTTAGTACTTCTATTGTCAGTGAAAAAAATCAGCATGTTTATGAATTATTTCTAATTCGACCCGTAAAACGAAGTAGTCTCCTTTTAGCAAAATTTTTTAGTGTATTCTTATGTCTAATTATCGCAGTAATTATTTCACTTATTGTGGGTATGATAATTGATATATTTACAGTTGGATTGACGGAATACTTCTTGAATGAAACATTTGAATCTTTAATTATTAGTATTTCTGCAATGGCAATTACGTGTTCGATTGGGATTTTAATTGGAGTCCTCGTCTCATCTATCCCTGTTGCAGCCATTCTTTCAGTTTATTTAGGGGGTCAATTATCATCCATAATTCTTCTACCTACCATTTACATAGAATCATTAAATCCAGTCATTCTGGCTTTAACACTTGGAGTTTCTTTAACAACTATTATTATGGGACTTAATATTTTCTTATTCGGTCGTCAACAATTTTAGATAATTTGTAAATCAAGCAGAATTTGATTTTAAAATCTTATAACTATCTTTTTAAATTAATTCACATGTAAGCTAAATATATGAGTAAAAAAATCAGAAAAATATCTCTTGATCTCGACGAGACTGCTCTCAAAAAAGATCTTGAAAGCTATAAAGAAAAAGCAATCGAATTGGGAGCCAATAAGGCTAAAATTATTAAAACTGAAGAGATCCCTGTAGATGACCGAGTGATTCTAAAGTGTCAGGTTCCTAGATGTTTTGGATATGGTGTAGGAGCTCATTGTCCCCCAAATACTCTGAAACCAGCAGAACTCAGGAAATATCTAGAAAAATATTCATGGGCAATTTTTTTCAGTATTGATGTTCCTTCTGAAGTTATTATTAGAGATAAAGCTACAATAAAAGAAAGGGTCGCCGTTTTTCAGCAGGTTTACAAGATTGTTGGTGATATTGAATCTGCCGCTTTCTATGATGGTCATTATTTAGCATTTGGCTTTGCAGCAGGTTCATGTAGACATACGTTTTGTGGATTAGAAGAGAATTGTATAGCAATGGAAGGTAAAAGATGTAGATTTTCTTTAAGAGCAAGACCCTCTATGGAAGCAGTAGGGATCGATGTTTATAAAATGATTGCTCAAGCAGGCTGGGATATTTTTCCTATCGCTAGCAGAGCTAAGGCAGAAGATATTCCTAAAGGAACTTTAGTGGGAATAATAATAATTGCATGAATTGAAAATTTCTATAAAATATATTCCATTATTAACTGTTTTCATCCTTTTCCTCTTTTGAAGAAAATTTACGATAAGCATATATCATTCGCTGAAGAACAGTAATTATTGAAAAAATTACAAGGAAAACCATTGTCCACCAAATAGCTTTTGAGAACCAGATTTGTAGAATGGCGCCAATAAAAAATATTGGCACACGATCAGTGCGTTCTATGATCCCAACCCCATACATATTGTCTACTCCAAGTGCTTCAATTTTCGCTCGAGTGTAGGAAGTAAGAAAAGCACCCATTAATGCTATAACACCTATTATTACACTTGTATACCCACTTAGAATTACTCCAAAAAATAAGAAAAAATCTCCAATTCGATCTAATGTAGAATCATAGAAGGCACCCAATTTTGTAGGACCTTGAAGCCGAGCAACCACACCATCTAATTGGTCGAAAAATTCAGTAATAAATAGAAAAATAATTATTATTGGCAAGAAATTGAATATGAATCCAAAAAAAGTTACTACAGCGGATAACAAGCCTAAAAGTGTAATAACATTTGCCGGTACTCTAACTAGCTTCTTGGCTAATGGTCGTAAAAGCTTTGCTGAGAATTTTTTTATTTGTAATAACATTTTTGGAAGCTCAATTAATTAAATATAAAGATATTAATATTGAATCAATCTATAATCTGAAGTTTAATTATTTTTCCTTTTTGATCGAAACATTTAGCGCTGTTTAAATCAACATAAGGATAAGCAACAATGATGTGAAACCTTCCTTTCATAAAAATACTCTTTAAATCAGTTGGGGAGGGGTTGGGATTTCCATTAGGATGAGAATGGACGGTTCCTTCAAGTGAGCGGTCCGACGGTATTCTTCTAGGATAATATACTCCTGACTTATTAGATGTTACTGCTCCGGGTGGTAAAATAAATTCAGTAACTATACCTTTATCAACCCTTAGGAGGCCTAGAATTTCTCTTGGATGATGTTCTCGACACAAAGCTAATATACCATTAATTAAATCTTTATTTATTGTTATTGTATTTGATCGCATACCCTCAATAAATGCTAAAATTTCAGTAATCAGTTCTACGATAGAGATGGTATTTTTCTTTTTCCAACTCATTAAAGATGAGATCATCCTATCTACTTTTTTATATATTTGTCCATCGGCTTTTGTCAATTTTACTTTAGGTCTTTTGGGATATTTAGAATAATCAATATCTAAAAAAACTTCATTCATTAATGGAATTTTAAGATGGGAAATAAAATTATTTACAAGAATCGTATTTGGAAAAGCCTCAATTACTTTTTGATATTGGTCCTCGATAATATCCATTAGTATCCTCAATATAAAAAAAAGTTACATCATAAAATAATTTTCTAAAATCAATCAATAGTTCTGATTGGAAATCTTCTACATTTTTCAAACTAATTCTAACCTTATTTATTGTTTAAATCTGAATTTAATCTTTTGAGATTTTTTCTTTTCATCTTCCTCATTTATTATTTTAAGATTAAGGCGCTTATTACAGAATTTATTAACGTATAAACCAAATTTTGAGGAACTCTCAATAATTTTCCTATCATCAGGGATATAGTTAAGAATCTCTTTACTGGCAATAAATATTAACTTATGTTTTGCCCGTGAAGTCAGGACATTAAACCGATTAATATTAAAGATGAAATCAGCCTCATCACTAATTTTATCTACATCTGAAAGACCTATTGAGGTGACGATCAAATCCCGATCAGAGCCTTGAAACTTTTCCACTGAATATACTGAATTCTTTAAATAATCCATTAAAATCTCTTTTTTAAGATGGGTGATCAATTTTAATTCTTGATATAAACTTTTGATTATGGTAGTTCCTTGGGCGTTATGAGGGGCGACAACTCCCACTTTCTTTGTCCAAAACTCTGTCTCCTCAACCTTATCTTTAGGGTTTATCATTTTATAATACCCTAAGATTATCTTCTTTACTAAGTACGCTTCCAGCATACTGATTCCAATTTCAAACTTACTTTTGTGTGTAATTGAACATATTACTCTGTTAGGAGATAGTACAATCTTTAACCACGTTTCTTTTACGTTATTTATATCACCATCTAAAAGCTGATTTGCGTTACTTTCATGTGCTTCTAATCCCTTGTAAAAACCCAAAGAGGACGTAAATTCGACAATATCTTTATGAGATCTGTAATTAATTTTAAGCTGCTTACTTGGTATCTGGTGGCCATCAACATAATAAGTAAATAAACTGCTCAATACGGGCTCAAGGTTTTTTGGTGGAGAAATGGTCCGTACAGGTGGTAATTGATTATGGTCCCCAACAATAACAACTTTAGTAAGGGCGTCGATATTATTCTCCTGATCTAAAGACAAATGTTCAATTTTAGCTAAGTCTGTAATTTTCGAACGTGGAGTTTCAAATCCTTCAGGCAGTAGTATTTTTAATGAAGGTTTATGAATGAATTGAAGACTTGACATGAAATGATCAACAGGCATTTGGCTAGCTTCATCAACACATATAAGATCGAATGTAAAATCATCGTCTACCCTTTCTGTTAAGCGGAATAATTGATGTGCGTTGGCAAATAGTATGCATGTATCTTCTAATTGCTCCTCTAAATGTTGGGTATTTGTAATAATATGAGTCTGATTATTCCATCTCCACGAGCCTCCTTGTCTTCGTACAAGGTCATCAACGTTTCGGTACCCCGATTTTAATTCTATTGGACCTTTACTTTCTGATCGTAAGAAAACTATCTGAGTCTGAGAGGAAAGAGTATGATTACCATCTTTGTCCCTACTTTCCCTTATTTTTTCAATCACTACTCTAAGTGCCGCATAAGAAAAAGAAGTAATTAAAATTCTTGTTTTAATATTTTTACGTCTACATAGATACTCATCAAGCAACGCAGCAATAGTTTGGGATTTACCTGTGCCGGGTGGACCAAGAATTGCTGATATCGTGTTTTGAAGGGAATTTGTTATAGCTTCCACTTGAGAGATATCAGGTTTAGGATAGATTGGAGTAAGTAATTCGTGAACTAAGGCAGAGCTTTTAATATTAACTAATAATTCCGGAGCATAGAGATAAATCGAAGGGGTGGTGAAATTCCATTCTGAAGGCCAAAAAAGTTCGGGATTGGTTCTAATATTCCAGATATAAGAAAGTCTATGTCCTAGCCATGACATTCCGAAATTTTCTCGCTGAAAGAGTCCTCTCTTTGTTGCTTTATATAATTTAGTAGACCACGGATCAAATTTCACTGGATATATAAACCATTCCTTTGGGGCGGGGATACCTTCATTTTTGCATAAAGAAAAAACATCATTTTTCGTATCCTCAGTTATAATCTCATTTCCATTAATATCAGAATTCCAGATAATTGACTTAATAATAACACTCCACTTGTACATCTCAAAATTAGGGTTTAAGTCCCTTTTTTTATGAGGAATTAATAGCACTCTTTCTCCTTCTTTGAGCTTCATATTACTTGAAAGGCCTTTGATACTAAATTTATAGTATATCTTATTTTCCTTGTGATCTACTAGTCTAATATTATCGACTCTGGCAGCCATCATTTTTCCAATACTATAATCAGGAAACATCGTTCGGTAAAATTCTGCTTCTTGTTGCTGCATTGTACTCGTTCTCATAGAGAAAATATACCAGACATGCGCAATGGCATGATATTCTGAAGGGAGGATAACGCTCCGATATTTTGACCTATTCATTGGACGTGCATTTTTAGAAATTGACGTACTAGCCTTACGTTGAAAATAAGATCGTATTTGATCAATCATATTGAGCTTTATTAGCTGTTGCCCTTGTATTTCAGATTGTATTTCTCTTTTTTTTTTAGGCGTTATTTTATCTGATAGAGACCTAAGCCAATTATTCAAATCTAAGAAATTGAAGTGAGGAATCCAGAATTTTTTACTGAATTTATAAGAAAATAACTTCTCGGCAATACTATGCCATGTATAATTAATAATATTAGGGACACCGACAAACGATTCTGCAAATTTTTGGACATCAAATATTTTTTTATGCTGGTAAGGGTTTGCCACTTCAGTATCTGACGGCGCGAAATATAGGAGAAATCTTTCATAATAATCCCGTATCTCATCATCATCAACAATAAACCCTAAATTTCTTTCGATCATTTCTTCAAAATGACGTAGTTGATTTTGCCCCCAATAAAACAAGCTGGTATCTGGTTTATACATCAATTTACCATCATCACTTTCATTATACACATAATCTTCAAGTATTGTTGATAAATCGAGAAGAATATAAAGCTGTGAAATCATGTGCTTTGCTATCATAGCTTCACTATTTTTTGATAAATCGTTATTTACTTCTGAAAATCTATAGACAACTTCAGTTCCAGGTCGGTTTTCTTCACCTTTTAACAAGATGGAAATGCCATCCAACTTCTTTAAATAGTTCAATACCCTGGTTACAATTTCTAAAGGAATTTCTTGTAAAAGGTGGGTATTTAATTCAGTACAAATATCACTAGGAGATGTATCAACTTTCAATGCCTCTCTCCATATTTTCCACCAAGTACTAATTTTTGTATAATACCTTACTCCTGGAAAAATAAATATTTTGTAATATATACCTCCAACAAAGACTTTTTCATTATTGGTATCATATTCCACTCCGAATGTTAAGGCAATTGGTGAGAATTGGGGAATTGCAAACGAATGGGTTTGATCATATCCGGGGTATTTTAATTGATTCTCAGCTAGTGCTTGGGCTTTCAATTTTAGAAGCGGTAATTCAGAATAGAGCGGCTTTGGTATGCTTCCTACAATTATATTATCGATTTTTTTAACTACATCATCAATTGTGATAAATCCAAATTCATTTATCAGCTGCTCTGCTATGGATTGGGAAGTAAAAGGAATTAAGCGTAAATCCCACTCAGAAGGATTACTATGATCAGTACACCCTAACGTGGTTTTACAATCTTCAATATATTGGCAATAACCGCACCCTTGATGGATATTTAAAGGAATAGATTCTATAGCACAAGGGCTCTTATCCCATAAGTTTCTTATTTTTCTTGTAAGCCGGAAAAAAATCCGTCTTGATTCTTCCCAATTTATGGATGTTACTAAACTTTTAGTCAGAATATCATGCAGATTTTTAACCGAATCTAATGTAACTAGTTCATGTTCCGGAAAAATTCCATTGAAATTAGCCCTAACATAAAATTTAGTATCTAGATTACTGATCTTCAAATAGTGAGCCAAGGTCCACATATAATAAAAAACCTCGACAAAATGTTTTTTTCCTATTCTCTCTTCTTGGGTTTTTTTGATATCAAATATGCTTATTCCAAATCGATTATCTGCCTCATCTTGTGGTACTTCTCTGAAATCTCCATTAGCTAATAGCTCTATATTTTTGGAAATAATTGCATTTATAGTATTTCCGATGATAATAATATCTGGTCGTTGTTTTCCATAATTAACCGGAATTTCGTCTCCCTCTTTTTTATCGGGAAAAAAATTTTCAAAAAACGACTTTGGAATAGTATATTCAAATTCTAATAAGAAGATGTCCTCTCCTGCATGTTCTGTGAGATACTTAAATAATTGAGAAAATTCACTGGACCCCAGCTTAAGTTTGTCAACCTTGCCATTAATTTCTCGATATTTCACATTAGGTAATTTCTTTAATCGGGAGTAAGCTTCTTGTTCATATACTTTTCCCAACTCCTTTAATAATTCAGAAGTAAGCGGTTTCCTTTTCGGATCTATAGTTTTTCGAACAGGATCTAACCAGAGCTCCGGTTTTTTTTTGCCGAGTTCAAGAAATAGCCGTCTATCACATTTGGTGATGACAGAACTAAGCAATAGAGTCTTATTAAAATTATTTTTGCGTTGCTTTTTTATCATACGATAACCTTAGCCTTAGCCTTATTCTTTCAATGCTACATTTAATATATAAATATAGTTATTAACTTACTAATTGGATTATGATGAGGGTTAATTTACTATAAGTAACGTTAAGATTTAAATCAAAAGAGTGGAGAAATATTGAACTTATGATTTTCAAGTAATTGCGACTGTAAATGCAAACCTATATAAATCTCATGTAGTTCTTTAATATAAAAATTTTTTAAACATCTTGTTAGTTATCAAATCGAACGATAGGTTCTTATTTATTAATATCTTTATATTAGATTACAAATTTAAAGAATTGAATAAAAGATGGTAGAAAAAGGAAAATTAATCAATGATTTAGTGGGTAAATTAAAAGATTTAGATTTAGTTTTAATTGAATCTTTTGCGAAATTAGCTGATGAATTAGTTGAGTTTCAAGATAGGGTTAGTAATGAAGCATATCTAGAGACATCTAGGAAAAGAATAACATCAAGAATTAATAAATTAGGAGGAAAAATAAGGAAATTGAAAGCTAAGGCACCAAAGATTTCCACAGAGAAAAGAGTAAGTATCCGAAAATAAATTAATCTTTTCTCACTTTTCCTGAGCTTTTTAATAATATCCTTTTGGATAAATTTCAACTTTTTCTTTATATATTTTCGCTATTACTTGTTTCGATGGTTTCTAGAAATCGACGTACTTTGTGTCTTTTGGGACTTTTCATTAGTGTAAATTTAATATTGTTTTTTTCTATTCCTTCTCTCAATTTTAGTATCGATGAAAAATTAACTAAAGAGAACACTTCTATCCCTATTAAAAATAATCCGATGATTCCAGTTGGAAATAATTATAATTCGATTGATGAAATTCTGGATGCAAAAATAATTAACTACAGCACATATGGATACTTCCCTCAAAAATATAGCCCATCTCTACAAGCTAGTTACTACGCCTTATATATTTTAAATGCTATAGGAAAAATATCAACGATCAACCAAACTAAATTAGTAAATTTCATCATGAGTCATTATGATGCAAGCTCTAACAGATTTATGGACGATTATTCAAGGAGATATTTGGATATCAACATTTCTAAGACATTCTACCCATTAACCTCAGTATTGGAAGACTATTGTTATGCTATTCTCTCTCTTTCAATCTTAGGGAGGTTAGATTTAATCAATACTCAATATGCTATTAATTTTCTTTGGAGCTGTTATAATCCAAGCACCAGCGGATTCATTGGGCAGCCTTATAATTTTATTCTTCCTGACCATTTCAAATTATCGACTATGGATAACACATATTTCGCAATTAAGACATTAGATTTGCTTATGCCTAACTGGAATGGATACCAAACTGAAAAAAATGAATTAATTCAATTTATTATGGATTTACAGGAATGGGACCCTTTCTTCTGGTATTTTGGTGGCTTTCTGAACGATAAGGATCTAGGGCTCGATACAGTTGCGATTTTTGAACCTAATTTGCTCTCAAGTTATTACAGTATTGCATCACTTGAGGTCTTTAATGCTATTAATAGTATACATATAAATAACTTTCATCAATATCTTGAGGGGTTGTATGACTCGGGAAGCGATAGTTTTCAGATGGCCTATTTCTTACTAAAACAAAATTATGGAAACATAGTTGGAACGTCTTTAGGATTGATTCTTTCAGATTTAACTAGCTATACCACAATTGATAGAACCGGGGTTATTAACTTTATTCTAACAAACCGTAATTATAAAGGGATTTGGAATTATTCTACAGAATATACGTATTCTGAATTAATAGATACATTCCAAGTAATAAGAAGTATATCGGAAGCAGGAGGACTTTCTCAATTGACAGCCTTAGAAAAAGATACAATTGCTAGTAGTATGTCCTTGTTTTTCACGTATGGTGGATTTTCGCTTCTCTCTCAAGACTATACTTCAATTAATTTACTTTATAGTCTCATTAACTCTTTCGATATTAATAATAGATTACCAGATCTAGATTTTCAATACTTATATTCGGTTATTGAACAATCATGCCTGTATAAATCAATCGTTGATTGTGAAGGGTTTGTGGCTGGGTTGGTATTTGATGAGAGTTATTTAGGATATCGATCTTTCCCTATTGAATACTATCTCTCAGGAAATCAGCAATATGTTCAAGAAGCAGAAAAAATTCTGATGTCTCATGAAAGTACGTTTATGGCTTTAAATACTTTAAATATGATATCGAAACTTGATGAGTTTGAGATTGCTCACGACCTTGATATTTTCATTTCAAGTATTATTGATTCTCAATACCTTGAAGCAGGATACAGTAATTATGGCGGATTTTTGCCGTTTTTAACCTTTACAAAAGGATCTATACCATATCAGAATGAAAAAATATTCATAGATTATTCTTATTATGCTATAAAGGTACTTGAGCTTCTTACGGAATATTTAGGGTATGGAAACATATCTTCTCTTTCCTTTGATGTGAATGCGTTAAGCACGTATATCCAAAATGAAATTGTTGATGATGGGAATCATTTGTATTTTGATCCCGGATATTCGCGTCCAGAAATTTGGATAGAAAATACTTATTATGCAGCCTATATTTTACGTTCAGTAGGGCAATTTGATTTAAACACGGTAAAAATAAAGAATTTTATACAAGATAATATAAATTATTCCAATATAAGAAGTGTATACTATTCCTATAAAATAGCTAAACTGTTAGCAAATAATATATCCCTTAACTACGATTTGATTTATGAATTAATTGGAGGCATGTATTCAAAAGAAAATTACGATTATTTTCAAACAACTGAAAAGAGAAGACTTGATCCGGAGATATTATATTGGGTTTCAGATATGATCGAAAACGATTTAAAATATTCAACTACTTCAATTGAAATCATATCGCTTTTAGACTGCATTTTTTTATCAACAGGGAACAATTTAACTTTTGTTATTAATTCTACTTATGGCGGAGATTATGAGCTACGAATAAACGGAACACTTATCGACACTAGCACATTTACTACAGGAGTTACTACATTTGTATATTCTCTTGATGAGTTTACTGATGAAATAGGCGAGCATATCATATATATTAACACAACCACAATTGAAGGTACTGTTGCGGAGACAACATCTAGTTTCTATGTGTTTTCTACTTCTGAGACTATGGTTCAAATTCTTTCGTTAGATAACTACGAATTCATGACCACTGGAAACCTTATTCGGTTTATATTAAGTTCTGACTATCCTGATTGGTATAATTTTACTATTGATGGAAATGAAGTAAGTTCAGGAGGGTTTACCGATAACCAATTATTTAGTATTTCTATTGACATATATGATGTTGGTGACCATAATGTTTATATAGAAGCACGAGGGTTGGATGGGAAAGAAGGACATGCAAGTGCTGTGTTTACGGTTTATTCCACTTCAGAGACAATTATAACTTTGTATTCCATAGATAATTTTCTTTATAATTCTACCGGCAATTATGCCAATTTCAGTATCAGTTCGGACTTTCCAGAATGGTATATCGTAGAAGTCGATGGGATCTTAATTGAAGAAGGTCCTTATATAAGCGAAGAAATCATACTATGCCTTTTAGATGGGTTTGGCTCTGGGCTTCACACATTAAACCTCTGGGCTAATAGTACTGATAAAAAAGAAACTTCTTTGAATGTCCAATTTTCTATCTTTAGTAACTCTTTTATCGAAATCGAAATTCGTGTTCTCGATAATTATGAATTTAAAACATCGGGAAACATAATTAGATTCTTCATTAATACTTCTTTTCCAGACATTTATGAATTCTACATTAATCAAATCTTACTTTACTCTGATACGTATAACCATAGCGGGCAAGAATTTATCTTTTCGATTGATGGTTATCTTATCGGAGAACATAATATTTCTATAAGAGTGAATTCTACCGATGGAAAAGAAGCTCATTGTATAACGAGTTTTACGGTCTACTCACTTTCAAGTACAATTATAGGTATAGGAGAACTTTTGGATTATGAATTTCAGACTAATGGGCATTTCGTACAATTCAATATTACTTCACTTTATCCCGACTATTATACGATCTTTATTGACGGTAAAAAGGTGTATGAGGATGATTATGTGAGTGGATTATATTATTTTTTCTCCATTGGTGGATATGAAGTGGGGGTACATTCTCTATTAATTTGGGCAATAGGAGAGGATGACAAAGTCGGTATGGCTTCAGGCGAATTTAATGTGTATTCCAATTCAACCACCGTAATAACTGTAAATAAAATACCTAGTTATGAATTTATGACAGTAGGTAATTTTATTAATTTTAGTATCAATTCTGAATATCCCGGAATATATAACCTTACAATTGATAATCTTTTAGTCGACAGGGATAATTATAGCATTGATGATATTGTTCTAATCAGCTCTGATGGATATTCAGTTGGAGATCATCTTGTTATCATTAAGGCGAAAAGTATTGATGGTAAAGTAGCCCGCTATGAAACCACGTTTTCTGTATATTCCACTTCAAGCACTTTAATTACTATTCATGCTCTAGGTGACTATCTGTTGAATTCAACCAATAATTATCTGAATTTTTCAATCTGTTCCAAATATCCTGATTACTATGAGTTATGGATTGATGGGGGATTGATAAATTCTGACAACTTCAGTATGGATTATTTTATTCTTTATTCTCTTGACTCTTTTACAAGTGTATCGGGAAATCATATAATATATATATACGCAATAGGCTTAGATGGGAAGGAAGCAGAGGTAAGTGAAATGTTTGTTGTATATGAGATAATAGAAGAACCAGATGATCCTATAATTCAAGATCTTGCAGCTCCAACAGAAACCATCTTTCTATTAATTATGCCACTAGGGATGCTTATTTTGATCCCTGGAACTATTATCTTCTATACATACAAACTTGAACACAATAAAAAACCTAAATAAAAATTAAGTAATCTACTTAAGTCTTTTTTTTTAAATAGTTTGAGAAATTATTTCCTTAAATCTCAAAATTATTATTCAATATGAATTAATATGACAGATAAACATAATTATAGTTTTTTTGGCCAAAAAGTAGGACTAATTGTACAAAACTCATTAAAGAGCGATCCCTTTATTTTTTTCAGGCTTCTTAGAGCTAAAGACAATGGGACATGGGAAAAACCTAGTAATGGTGAAGGAAAAGTAATCAAATTTTCTATAGAAGAGATGATTTGGATTATTCGAGTGCTTAAAAAAGACGTTAAATCCTGGTCTAGCTTTCATAGTTATAAAGACACAAAAACTCCGATTGCATTCAAATGGAAGGAGGGGGAAAATGAAAAGTTATGGATCAATATAGGAGGATATTCAAAAAAACTAGATTATTCTCAATTTACGGTTTTAAAAATGTTAATGGAGCATATCTTAGAAGAAAAGATAAAATATGCAACAGCAGGTAATATGAAAACAAAAACAGTAAAAAACGAATCATCTAAGAGTCAAATTCCTAGTGATAACTTAAGTGTTGTGGAAGAACGCATTAATCTCGATCCAACTACAAGAGAATCTAATAATATAAAGACAACAAAGATTAAAGGAGGAATTATAGAGGAAAGAGAATTGGCGTTGCACATAAAACTGGAAACTGGTGTTGATATCTGGTTTCCCAAATCCACGATAGCGGAGATCGACGAAAGTAAAACTACCTTTACTGTTGTCGACTGGGTTCTCAGAAAGAATAAAATTATAACTTAAATTATTTTTTAAAATTTTCTAATCAATCAGAAAGATTAAATTTATCTACAAGACTCTCTAATATATCCAATTTATTTTCTAACCAATTTTTAAATGTAGACCACTCTTCTTTAACTGAAGGAATTGACTCGGCTGATTGTTTCCCTAGCTCTTTCTTAATAAATGTACCACTTATATTACCTTTTCTTTTAATATTTTGCCGGTTAGATGTAACTTGTGGATGTTCAAAAGGATCTATTGTAATATTAAGTGTATCTAGCATTTCTCTAAATTCGTCTTTCTCGGTATCACTTAGTCTATAGCGGGAAATTCCCATCTGAGCCCATTGTCGTATAAAATCATGAGGAATGCCATCTTTCCAATGATGATTTCTTAAATAATGATATAACCTCTGAGGGTTAAAAAGTTCTTCTAATTCTAAGTGAGCAGAATTAACTCTTTTTTCGCGATAATTATGAATGAGCTGGATAAATTCCTTACCGATTGCTTTATTAGAAGAAAGGATAATTTCGTATTCATTTGAAAAGACCTTTATATTATCTTTTATATTACCTACAGAAGATAATTGAGATGACTTGGAAAGGAAATGATTAATATCGGGGACTTTAATATCAAAATACACGCTTGTCCGTTCTAGAATATGAGACCAATATTTTTGATCATATTCATGCAAGATATTAGGAAGGCTACTTAAATTTTCTTCTTGATTAAGAGCAGTAAAGATCCTAGTTGCGGTAATCTTTATTTTTTGGATTTTATCTTGTAAGATTTCCTTATTTTGTGAAGAGGAGATTAAAGAGTGCTCAAACTCCAAATCTTTATCGAGAGTGTTATAATTTAAGAATTGATTAGACTTTTTATTGAAAAAGATATAGGAGCTCCCATTGACTAATTCAGGAATATCCTCATTGGAATTGATATTAATAATGCAATGAATATTGTCCAATTCCATGATCTCTTTTACCTTTTGCCTATCTACATTATAAATAAAAAAGAACGTCGGATTCTGGGAATAAGAATTGGTCGCTTCAAATTCCAATATTTCTTTTAAATTATGGAGAGCTGTGGATTCAAGATCTACTACAGTGTATCCAGTTGTAAATAACTCTAAATAATGCAAGTGCTTAAGGTCAACATACGGAAATATGACTAAATTTTTCTGTTGAAAAAATAAGATATTGAGAAATTCAGGCCTGATAAAATCTGTTCCTGTATCCATTGCTTCTTTTACCTCAAAAATATGATAAAAATAAAAATTAATGTTGAAAGTAATTGTATAGCACTTGAAGTATGAGATCTTTAAAACATTCTACCACATTTTTTCCTTGTAATGCTTCTGTGGGATATACAATATATTGATCCTCCGGGGTTTTTTCTTCAAACGGAAGCCCAAGATATTTCTTAAATTCCTTAACTGGTACTGCATTTTTTAGATCTCTTTTATTGAGCTGAACTAAATAAGGTATTTTTTTAGGCTTTGCAAAACTTATCAATTCCCGGAAGCTACGTTTATTCTGTTCTAATTTCTCTGGATCTGAATCCCCCACAAAGATGATCCCATCTGCTCCGTCTATTACGTATTCTCTTGTACTCAAGAAACGTTCCTGCCCGGTACACGTTACTACGTGACAGATGATATTATATCTATCTCCTTTTAATTTGAATTTAAACAAGAGATATAATGAATCCTCCCATAAAGTTCTCCCTTCAGTTGTCTCAATTGAATATCCTCTATTCAGTTTTAAAAGATCGAACTTTTCCCGTAACCGAAAGAAGTTTGTAGTCTTTCCACTCTCTCCAGGGCCCCAATATACAATTTTAAACTGGATCATGTTCTCTGAATCACTAAAATCAAATTTTTCACTTAGTTCAGCTTTTTCCCTATCTAAAACCCTCTGCTCTAACATTTACGGCTCACCTGTACTGAAGTTATGAAATTGTACCGATTTTCTCTGAAAAAATCTCTTTTTTAAGGTCTTTGATATGTTTTTTGAGTTCTTGCTCTGACATTCTAAGAGTCTTCTTCATGGAATCATTACGCTCAATTCCTTCTTTTATACTCTGAGCAAATTTATTCATCTGAAGGAATATAACTCCAAGATTAACATCATTATCGGTGAGAAGCACAATTAAAATGTCGCGTTTACCTTTTTTTTGTAATTCCACTTTTCCAATTGATTTTACAAATAAACGCATATCACTGTAGATGATTGTAGCACGTTCTAATGATTCTGTCTCAAAAAAATCTTGCCCTTGCTTAGCTACTCCGTAAAGCGCCGCCCCAATGGAGCTTAAGTCCCAGTAATTCAATTTCCGATCAAACCGAGAATCAATTGCGATGATTTTTGCGTCTTGATCTATAGCGATGAGACCATAAATATATCCCTTTCTTGTGAGTTTTCCGTAATTGTATCTTATATCATCTAATACTACAGTAATTTCATTTTCATACAACACTCTTGGTATTTTTGTGATCATTTTTTTCCTTTTAAGATTGTAATTTTGTTAGAGTGAATTTATATCTAAAATATATAAAGGAAAAAAAAAATTAATGAAAAAAATAACCTTGAAAAAAAAAGGAAACGAATAATTTTAGCTATAATTGGAATATTTGACATAAATATTAGTTTACTCCTAATTTATTACGAGTTCTGTGGAACGCATAAGCGGAGCAATTACAGAAAGTTCTCAAATTAGTTTGAAGCATTTTTTTCTCTTGGGTCGAATCTAACTTATCTGTAATATAAAGAACCACAGCCACTTGGGTAGACACTCGAGGCCAAAAGTAATGAACATTTAACTTTCTTCTCAGGATCTTAGCATTTTCTCTCGCTCTTTTGAAATCGAACACAGGAGCTAATCGATATAGCTTGTGTAGATATGATTGTACTAAAATGGTTTGGTTTTTTGAATATCCAAAATGTCCGTTGTCTTCTACAAACCGTTTAATATGAACAAGAACACCCAAAAACCTATTTATAACCTTATCAATAGTTTTAACCTCGATTTTTAACTTACTGCTCATTTCTCTTTGAATAATCTTAGGTATAGCGCGAATTTTCCCTTTCTGGTTAATGAAGGCAACATTACGGAAGAGATAATTAAGGATGATTTTGTTATACTCTGCTTGAACCTGACGTTTTCTAATGCCGTGTTCAGAATCTTGACGAGATTCATAATCTTGATTTTTTAAAGCTTGTGTCATAAGAATTTTACTTTAAAGTTGATTATTAATCGTTGAATTATGATGAAATAAATATATTTATTTTAATATAAACAAAAAACGTGGATTTATTTTATTCGGTAAGAGAGAATTCAGTTGAAAGAAATTTTAAGAAGAAAGAAAAAAAGAAAAACAAAAATAGAAAGTTAATTATTAAAAATCTTACGCTATAAAACTACATATTCAATACTTAATTGATTATATAAATCGATAGAAATCTGAAAATCGTCATTAGCAGATCCACTAATTTCTATATAATTTGTACCATTACTATATACAAACGCAGATGAATCAATATTATAATACCATGCAACACTAGTTGCTAGTGTCTCATACCGATGAAGATAAAATTCGACAGCACCATCTTTAAAAATTGTTATCACATAAATGCTAGAAGGACTAATACCCGCTAATATCACAGAGAGGTGAATTCGATACCAACCAGATTTTAATAATGTAATACGAGTATTCATGTTTGAAATAGAAACATAGTCAGTATTACTCAAGTTATGAGCTCCAAATTCAAAAAGCCAATCATTCATTAAATTATGAGGAGCAAAATCTTCATTTTCATCAAGCGCATCCCATATTCCTACAACTATAGGCCTTGGCAAATTATTAGTGGTATTTTGACCATTCCAAACTACAAATGTAAATCCAATCGATCCTGCCACAAGGATTATCCCTATTATCCCTAAAGCTGTTCCGCCACGTCCCATTGTTTATCACTCTTAAATTTTTTTAAATTTCATTTTTATTAGAATTGTTTTATATTCCTAAATATTTAAAGTTCTATTACTACCTTTTTCAGAAAAAAGTTATGTTCTAAATTTAAATTTGCCTTCTATAATGACCCAAAAATTTAATAAATAGTTATTTCTGATGTATATTTAAGTGTTTCTTCAATCAAATTTAAGTGAAAACTAATTCAGTTGAAGGAGATTTTATTAATAGTAAGCTGATGTAATTTCCTACTTCCTTTTTCATGAATAAAAAAATTCCTACATTTCACATAAGATACTTCTAATTTATCTAAATTATTAGAGACTCTTTCCTTGTTTAGAAAATGCTCCTCACATAATAAAGAAAGTACTTGGGTTTTATGGGGAAGACTCCAAAAGAAATCCGTTTCTTTTTCATTCACTTCAGGAAATAAAAAGATCTTCCTTACTTGTTTAATGATATCACTTGTTAATTGACTAAAATCATAATTCTTACTCTCAGCTGAAATAATATTTTCGATGGTCATATACTGTTTAATAAATTTTAACCCTTTTTTCGGACCAATCTGAGTCACACCTGGAAAGTAATCTGTGCCGATCATAAGTGAGAGGTCGACTAACTGAAATAATGAAATACCTAACATTTTTAAATTACTTCTTAAATTAGTAACAAGGGGTCTTATTTTCTCATACCTCCATTTTCCGTGTATTTTCCTCCGTAAAGATTTGGAAAGATTCTGAATGAGATGTGGACAGCCAAATAGTAAGGAATCAAAATCTTGAGAATTTGAAAAATGAACAATACCTTTTTTTACTAAATGAGCACATTGTGCTTCTGCTGCTCCAGGAGATTCTATACAAGGAACTCCAAGTGCTCCTAACAACTGCTTTGATTCCTTGATAATATTTTGCCATAGATATTCCTTGCTTAATGCGATCTCTCGTGCTACATTTCGCCTTCCATGATTCAGTGCTTCTTCATACCATTTTTTTGTAAATAAGAAATCTTTAAGCAAATCCTTGGTAATTATTCTTTTTAACTCCGAGACTTTTCCATCAAAAACAAATACCGGGAACATCTTTTTAGAATAGAAGAAATTAACTCGATATAATAGGTTGTAAAGATGAGAGATTGGTCTTTGAGTCCGATCCAAGATTAATCCCCCGTACGTTCCATCAGGATTCTTTCGAGAAAAGGTAAAAAGACTTATTATGATATTGGGAGCATCTACAGCGATAATTTTACCTGCTAATTTTTGGAATTCAACTTTTTTACGATTTATTATTTCTTGTAATTTAACTCCCATAATTAAAATATGTTAAGTGCTATGCTTATTAAAAAAAAATAAAAAAAAGGAAATTTATAGATTCAGATAGATTTGTATTACCAGCCTCTTATTTGATGATAGAGCTGAAATAACGCCTTAAAAAACTTTAACTTCATAATTCACCTTTATAGTGGTGAATACAGGATCAGCTGAATCTATTTAAATAAAAAAATGAAAAATTAAGTTTCGTAATAATCTTGTTCTTCCTAATCATTATCAGAACGATCGTCTTTAAGATCCTTCTGCAATTTCATCCTATCATGTTCATCAAAAGCTCCGACTATACCATGTAATTCTTTGGCAGAAAGCTGGTTTTCAGGATCAATTTCTCCTAAATATTCTTTAAAAAATTCTAAATTACATTTAGTACATTCAATAGTCTCTTTGTACTCAATTATATCCTTTGAATTACAGGCAGGACAACGGTAGGGGGAAGGCAATTTTGAGAAAAACCCTATGAATATTTGGCTAATAAATAATATTATACCCAACGTAAATATGTAATTGTTTGTAATTTTTAGAAAGAGATAATAAAAGGGAAATTTAATGGGAATAAACTTCTCACCTCTCTATGCATCATAGATTAATTCTTTGTCATATATTTTTAAATAAAAACTAAAGAACGGCAGACTTCTTTTTTTCTTTAAATGTATTTGATGCTAGGAAATGGTATGTCACGAAAAAAAGTCTACACGCTGGAAAAAGAAAAAAAGGGCTTAATAATAAATACCTTTGTTGGGATTGCGATTTTTGTATTTATAATATCTCCATTTATTATCATGCCGTTAAGATATCAGATAGGGGAAGCGTTTTCAATTGTAATCAATGGAATAGGAAATATTTGTATTACCGGCGGGAGTTTCTGCTTCATTTATGCTATTATCGGCATTTTTCTAAAACGTAGTAGTGCCCTACGTCCGATAGTAGTTGGTGTAGTCTTACTATGGATCGGAGCTTGGTGTACAGGAGCAGTAATTAATTTTTTTGGAGTTCCTATTGCTGGACCAGATACTACTGGAAGTGGAAGTGGATATTATTAACAAAAAATCTTTTTTTCTAAATTCTAAAATAGCGCATTCCTGTATTCAAGCCACATACCGCCAATAAGATAACAGAAACGATAATTACCCCGATCATCCTATGGCGTTTAAACTGGCCTAGAAATAGCCATCCCAGTAGGCCAATGATTACCCCAAGCATTCCTACAATAGATCCTAATGCCATTAGAAATTCGATTGATTGTTCAAACACGTCAAAATAATCAAATATCATACTAAATAGTGACAGTGATTACTTTTAAACAAAAAATTGAGATTTTTTTCTTTTAAATAAGTTGAGAATACTGTAACGGTAAAACAAATATAGTGTAATATTTATGAGAAAACTAGATGAAATAGGAATATGCCCTAATTGTGATTGTACGATTTCAATCTTTAAGACTCAGAACTACAAAAGGTTTGCGAAATGTGAAATATGTGGATTATCATACGCCTTACCAAAACGGGGATCAATTAGTAATTCTGCTTTAGTTTGTTCACGTAATAGCTTCCCTATATTAATCATAGATAAGAACAATCAACCAGCTTATTTTTGGACCGACCAACCGTGCTTTACCTGTGTGGAGTTTGATAGATGCGAGAATGTTAAAGGATTAGTATCTGAGTTCAAAGGATTAAAGGTGTATGGATATTAAAGGAGAGAGACTTAATCGCAAAAGGAAGTTTGTACTTTTAGTTGTGTTCTGCTTAATGATATTAACTGGATTACTGGGATGTATTACTCCTAACATAAGGTCTTCGAGGCAGAATACTGACATAGATAATCTAATACATTCCAATTCTTATGAAAATGTACTTATGGATAACGTATATACATTTACAGTAACCGACTCAATCCTTACATTTGACTCCAATATTGAACTTGAAAAACCGTATTACTATCATATTTTTGTTAAAATTGTCACTCCTCATGAATGTGATGTGCTCATTTCGATTATTGATCCTGAAGGAGATAAGTTTGATATTACCCATGAGAAAGATATGGTTCAAGATGATTCTCGGAAAATTCCATACGGAGTAGCCATTACAGGTAATTATACCTTTATATTCGAAGCCATACTCACCGAAAATCTTAATATCCATATCAAAATTGAAAAAGGAGATGAAGTGCTCCAGGACAGAATCAGCCCTGACGATACAATTATCTATAAGAATATTACGAAATTTAAATCAGGGAACAAATTTGAGTTCAGATTGTATTTAAAGACAGATAAATATTATAAATTCATTATCGAACGGGTTTCAACAATATCACTTTCTTTGGAACATTCCAGAGTGTCAATGGATCATGTGGTATGGGACCCTTCTCAGATTGTGTTTAAAATCTTTGAGAACATCACACTAAGCTATATGGAATATCATTTTGGTACGGCAGGTGAAGGGATCTATACCTTTGAGATATTGATTCTTATTGGATCTGATGTAGAGTGTGTGAACGTTGCGTTTGGAGTTATCGAAAAAGGACAGATTTCAAAAATTATCGATCCGAATGATCCTGATCCTTTCCCCCCTGAAGAAGACCCGGTTATCGACGATGATGATGTTATCATAAATGGCACTCAGAACCCACAGAGCGCACTTGAGTATTCCATTCCGCAAGATGCAACAATAGCTTTAATTGCAGGAATAGGAATTCCTATAGCTGGATTAGTGGCCATTGTCATCTACCACAAGAGAAAGAATGTATCAAGCATATAATTTAAATTAAAATTTATTTCTTTATTTTAATACTTGGATTATGTGAGATCATGTAAACCTTTTTTATCGAATTCTTCCTTAATTTCTTTAGGAATCTTGATAATTATATCTTCATAAATATTTATTTTTTTTAAAGAGTTAAGTTGTAATAAAAATTGAAATGGGAGCCATTTAAAATGGTGAAAGCATAATGGATTATGTAAAATGTAGTTTTTGTGGAAATAAGAAATTTAAAAGGTCCAAAAACTATAAACCGAAAAAGAAATTTTTTTTTATTTATTGTTCAAAATGTTATATTGTCAAGAAGTTGTCAAAAGAAGATAATTATAATTTGGAGTTTGTTTAATTCATTTTACTATAGTCTATCTAAATTTAGAATTGATACACTTTGAGATATACCTCTAAAAATATCATTATCCCAATTTTTAAAAATCCAAAATTGTATGTTTTACTTAATCATAGTGATCTTTTCAAGAGAAATTGAACCTTCAAATTTAAAAGAACTTTTAAATGAAGTAATCAAGGAGGAGATGGAATTTACAAAAGAAGTAGCGCTTAAAAGCGGAATAGATTTGGATGAGGAAGAGTTATACGCCGTTGGCAATATGATCAAAGTAAGGAAATTAGAGCGAGAATTAGAAGAGAAGGAAAAGAAATTAGAAGAGAAGGAAAAGGAAATCGAACGGTTAAAAGCGCAGTTAAAAACAAAATAAGAGATTTTAGATTATTCTACTTTAATTTTTAAGCTTGGGAATTTGTTTAAAGAATAGTATTAGAAGAAAAGCTCAAATTTTTCATAAAGATATAATTACTTTAACTTAAGTTAAGCTAAAGGAAAATTTCTTTTATAAAAATAGGAAACAACTGTCGCAACGGTCCGCCGTCAATGCAACGGTCAATTTTTCCTCTTCTTTCCGAGTTAAACCACCCAATTGTCCAATAAACATAGTTTCAACTTGCTCGTAGGTAGGGAAAAAAATAGTACCCAAATAGTACCCAGTAACATTACTGATATGGTGAGAATTTATTCTGTGTGTATGGTAGGAATGAATTCATCATACATCATATTGAAGAAATGCTAAATATTTACCTGACCCGAAATTAGCAACGGAAACCAATTCGGCATTTTTATCAGCATTTTCTCTTAAAAATTCATTGATTAGATCAACTAACGTATTGATATTTCTTTTTAATATTCTAGTAACTTCTTTCATTTTTAAAACCTTAATTTGGAAAATTTTGGGTGATTATACTTGATAACTTTCTATTTAATATAAATTAAAATGCTAAAAATACTAAATATCAAACCAGTTGCGATTTTAAAAAATAAAAAAATAAGGATTTAGGTATTAATAAGTGCCTTAGCATTATTTTGCCAATCTAATATCATCCTTGAGGATGCCCCGCTTATCTTCGCGGAAAGATCCTCAGGATCAGCCTCTAATAACTCGGAAATTGTGTTTATTCCTTGAGCATTCAGATTTTCTACAGTTCCTTTTCCTACGCCTTTAATCTTAGCTAAGGGAACTTCTTTTTCGATATCTTCAGAATCACCACTTTCTTCATATAAAGCCTCAAATTCTAAATCTAACCCTTTTGATTCAGGAAGCTCAACTTTATCAGTATCAGCAACTCCTGCAGAAGTAATAAAAAATTCACATTCTTCTGGAGGGAGGTCGGGAGCATCAACTATTACCGCACGTCGCTTCAATGAGTTATTTGCTGAAAATCCTTTGGTTTTAAACATGATACGGAAATGACAACCGTGAGCTACTATTTAGAAATGAGATATTAAATATATCACCATTATTTCCTCCGATGGCATCGTTCCCTGAGAACATCCCCATCATTTTTGTAGCTACTTGGTTGGTAAGTAATACAGCACAGTTATAGGTTTCAGCTATTCGAGATAACCCATGGATCATACTATTTAGAACTGCTTGCCGAGGTGCTAATTTCCCTATCCCGACGTATTCTGAGCGTAATAACGCCATTAAACTATCGATAATAATTAATCGGACTCCACGAGTCTTACAGAGAGCCTCTGCTTTTTGGATCATTTGAGATTGGTGATCAGACGAATAAATCCTCGCGTGGTATATGTTTCCTAGCACTTGCTTCGGATCTAATCCAAACCGCTTTGCGATTCGTTCAATCTTAGCCTTAGAGAAGGTGTTTTCCGTGTCAACATAAGCAGTAGAGCCATTTAAGCCCCCTTTCTTGGCGGATAATTGAACCGTGACAGCTATAGTATGCGCACATGCGGTCTTTCCCGACTTGAAAGGCCCATAAATTTCAGTCAACTTACCGGTCTGGAACCCACCTCCTAAAATTCGATCCAATTCTTTTGATCCTGTAGTAAATTTCTCTGTATTATCGTCTATTTTCGCAGCGGAAATAAATTCCGTCATTCCTAAAGCATTACGAGCATTCCAAATTAACTTCTTTGCGGTCTTACCACCCAATCCGTCAATATCCGATACGATATTATGTGGACTCATTGCGAGTGCTTCAGCAGTACTGATCCCATTTTCTTGAAGCAGTTTTATCTGTCGGGCGTTAATACCTTTAATTAAATTAAGATCTGCCAATTCTTTTTAAATCAACTCCAGGTTGGTATTAGTTGGTAATTACTCTGTAATTATTTAAAGAAAAAAGGAAAAAAGAGAAAAGAAATTAAACATTATTAGAAGGTTAGAAGTTTTGATCGAAAAAGTTTGAGGTATTAACAATGGGGTTTTCTTTGTATTTCTCTTTTCATATAGTAAGTAAATCAAAACTATTTAAAGAAAATACAAAGTCGATATAAAAGTTTTAATGCTGATCAGTGTTTGACTTAACATAGGAATAATTTTTTTATTTTCTTTAAGATATTTATCGCATTGAACCTCAAAACCACTCCAATTTTGAGAATTTTTATCTTTGCAAACCATTGTTAATATTTCAACCAACACTATTTTAGTTGTCGTTAAATATAATATAATACATAGGAAAATATATTTGTAATACGATAAAGATATTTTTGTAATACGAAATAAAAACTTCAGGAAATAATAAGAAAAGATTATACATACAAAATGATTTTGGAATACGAAATTAAATTTGAGAATTTTCTTTAATTTTTAAAAGAAGAAAAAAATGAGAAATTTTCATTAAAATTGAGTTTTGAACAAGAATTTTAGCTAATTTTTACTACTAAAATTTGTTTTTTACTACTATTTTTCCGAGGTTTACTGGTTATTCTCTGCCTAATCTTTTTATTTGAAACAAAAAATTAATAAATTAATTAAAAAATTATTTACTTATAAGTCAAATTTGACCATTTTGGCGGAATTATTATGAAATCAACTCCAAAAATAAAACCACTATTTGTAATAGCCTTGGGAATCGTCATCACGTTCTCAGCTCTTATTATCATTGATCTCAACTCTACTACAGGAAATAAGGACACAATTACTGTACAGGATGGAAATTTGAGAATCTCAGCCTTATCGGGAAAAATTCATATTGATAATAATTGGACTGCTGCGAAGGCTGCGGGAATTTGTACGGGGAATGGTATTTATTCCGACCCTTATATCATAGAAGATTTGGTAATAGATGCTGGAGGGTCAGGAAGTGGCATTTGGATTGAAAATTCCGATGTATATTTTAAAATAGAAAATTGCTCCGTTTTCAATTCAGGAGGCTATTTTAGTACTGGAATCAAATTATCTTATGTTAGTAATTCCCGATTAATTGATAACAATTGTTCATCTAATGTTTGGGGAATATATTTACATAATAGTAATTATAACACGGTTTCGGGAAACAGCGTAAATAACAATGTATGGGGGATAAGTTTAGGATGGGGGGTAAGTTTAGGTGGTAATTACAACACGGTTTCGGGAAACACCGCAAATGATAACAGTGGGTCTGGAATAAAGTTAAACGGTACTTACAACACGGTTTCGGGAAACACCGCAAGTAACAATGGAGAGGGGATAAGATTATGGGGTAATAATAACATTATTTCGGGAAACAGCGTAAATAACAATGGATGGGGGATAATTTTAGGTAGTAATTACAACACGGTTTCGGGAAACACCGCAAATGATAACAGTGGGTCTGGAATATATTTAGACGGTGATTACAACACGGTTTCGGGAAACACCGCTAATTACAATAGCAATGGGATATCTTTATATAATAGTGATAATAACGACATTTCGGGAAACGCTCTAATAGGAAATGATAAATGCATCGTAGAAGAAAACTGTGAAGGAAACATTTTCGAAAATAATGATTGTGGTAAAGATCAACCAATTCCAGGATATAATCTACTCTTTCTGCTTGGCATCCTTTCAGTTGTAGCAATCATTAAAAGTAAAAAACTGAAGAAATCCTAAAATTATCATTGAGTATAATATAATACATAGGAAAATCTATTTGTAATACGATAAAGATATTTTTGTACTACGAAATTCAGATTACAGGTAATACGAAATAGAGAGACTTCAATCAAATACGGTCTAGAGAATTGAAGAGTCTGAGCAAATTTATATTATTAATAATAATTATATCTATTATATCATAAAAATCGTATTACAAAAAAGCACTTTACATTACCACTCTTCAATCATTAAAAATTAGTAGAAAAAGTGAGAAAGGATGCAAATTATTGTATGAGACCGATGTACTAAATGAACGACCAAAAAGTAAAAGAAAAACCGGAAGAACTAATACGAGCAGAAAAACTCATTGATGAAGGTAAACTCGATGAAGCTCACACACTTTTGAATAATTACGAACAGAAAGAAGGGCTCACCTATCATGATAAAGCATCCTGTCATTTACTTCAATGTCAAATTCCATTGTGGCAAGGGAAGTACAAAGAGCTTATTAAACACGCTGAGCAAACTCATAAAGAGAGTGAAGGACTAGAAAACAGTTTCCTTAAAGTCGACAGTTTACTTTTAATGGTACCTGCATTAACAAGGTTTGGAAAATTTGATGAAGCTTTTGATTTGATTACGCAAGGAGAAGAACTGATAACTACAATTCCGCAAGAATTATCCAAATAAATGATAATGTGTATTACATATTCATAATTATTTACTTAATATTTCTAATCCCTGAACATATTCTTGTATTGTTATCCCGTAGAGTAATGCCCGATGTAATAAGGTTAGATTGAATTCCTCTACATCTTCAAGCCTTACTTTCTTATCTTTAGATTTATACTCCATCAAAATATTTTTTAAGATCTCGTTTACCGAAAGTTGTGGAGACTTTAACTTTCCGAAATAACCCCCATAGGCAACAAACAACTTGAATGCTATTTGGACTTCTTCATTCGGGAATAGAAGACAGCATTCAGAACAAACTAAAATTAAAGACAACTGTTCTTGATGGATTTCAGACCTTTCTTTAATCTCTTTATGACATAGGCCACATTTCACAATAATATCTCCAGTAGATGTAGCCATAATTTATATATATACTATATACATATAAAGAAAAAGACTAGTGTTTAATATCAATATGTAACCCTTTTTGATCTATCGTATAAAAAAACTCTTTTTGAGAATTCAAATATGAAATTTCCATTTTCTTCTTCTGGGTGTTCACTTGGTTACGCAATACAATTGTTATAGCCTTTATTCTATCATATAGCTTATAGAAAAAATTACGTGTTTTATTTATTGAGGGATCATAGGTAATTTCATGAATAAGGACTAGATTTATGAGGTTAAGATTGCATAGACTAATTAACGGTAATAACTGCTCCTCATAAAATTGGTTTTGAATGCTCATGATTCTAGGAATTTCGGATTGTAAGGCTCCCACTTCAAACCGTAAATGATGAGAAATGTTATCAATTACAATTATTTTCATCTCTGGGGGTAGCATAGTATTAGGATTAGTGAGGTTTTGTATAATATTCCGTTGTTCTTCATAAGATTGAATAGGTCTATTCTTAGGGATTAAAAAAATTTGATCAAGTATTTTTGAAAGTTTCTCTTTTTCATATATTTGTTTCAAGCGGTTGTAAGGAAATAATTCACTAGCTTGGACCCAGATACAGGATTCATCATTACATAATAGTTCTGCTGTTAGATGTAGCGCAAGATTAGTCTTTCCGGAACCCGCTTCCCCTGAAATATTTAAGATCCTGGAATATGATAAAAGTTCTTTCATGCCGTTAATAAACACAGGATCAAGCATTTTAATCTCTAAGTAAGTCCAGAATTTCTCGTTTTGTCTGTTCTATTTTCTCTATTCGTTCCTTATCTTCAGAATGTCTTATGGAACCATTATTTCCAGAATTATTATTTGAGTTCATTAACTGTTGAACCATCATTAATGTAATTAAGTCATCGACTTTTGTATCTTGATGACTTGTACTCCCCGCTAAAAAGCTCATAATTCCATTTCCGGAAGTAGATGTTCGAGATTTATAAAAAATATAGACTCCAAAAAACAGTACTATGATAACAATCGCATACATCGGGTTTTGTTGATAAAATAAAAAGAACCCGACAATTAACGTAATATAACAAAATCCTTTCATTTCTTTTTCACCTTTTATCTTAATTTTACTGGTTTTTTTGGTTTATACCGACGTCGGAGGAAAGGCCTTATCTTAGTTTCATGTGGTTTCCTAAAATTTCTAGATTTTACCCGGAGAATTACTTTTCTACTTCCCATAAAAGAAAATTTGAACATAAAATAAATTCCAATAAGGCTAAAATAATAGAATACATCAAGCGGGAAAACTATCTGAGCGTTAATCAAAATAAACCACAGCGTAATACCTGAGAGAAAGATAAGAAATGCCTGATACCATGAATGAGCGGGGCTATCTCTGAAAGCTCGAGGAATATTATTAAAATCTTGACCGGAGGGAGCAGCAGCAGTCAATATGGACACACAAAAAGTCGTTGAGATAATAATTACATAGACGTTAGAACTATTCAAAGCAATAGTAAGAGTAAGGAAAATCAACCATGTACCTAAATACAAGGGGGCAAGACAGATAAGAAGTGCTTGAATAAAACTTCTTGGTTTGCTTTGTACTGCGCCATGAGGGTTCCTTCCTCCAGTTTCCCTGTCTCTCCAGTTAATGTGAATTCCCTCTGGTTTGATACCCACTGCTAAGTTCATAACATAATGGCATACTTCATGAACAATTACTCCCACGAAAAGCAAACGTAAAAATAAAAAGTTTAATCTTCCAAATACCTCTCTTTCGAAAAGATATTTAAAAAATAATGATATAAAGAGGATAACTATGAAAATTATTGGTTCTTGCAGCATGTAGATACCTAATAGTCAATGAATTTAAAGAAAAAATAAAGCATTTTTTATCATTAAGATCAAAATTTTAAATTAAATTTAAGACTTCATAGCTGAAAGAGGCTAAGCTCGAGGGAAAAAAAAGTGATCTTGCATCATCCGATTTAGTCTAAGCACATCCATAGAAGTTTATGATCATTCTGAAAGTCTTTTTGATCAGACGGATTTTATCATCTATTCGGTAATATTATAAGATAGGTTGAGTTAACTGAAAGTGATTTTTATAGGTGATTTTGCACTAGTGATCGGTAGGATTAAAAAGTTTTGCAAATTCTGTCTTTTCTAAAAAACATAGATCTATACTTTGTGAGAATAAAGCTTCTCCTCATAAATTAGATGAGGAGGATAATATTTAAATAGCAAACTCTTTCTGTTACTTTTCTTAGGAACAAAAAATAAGTGATCAAAATAAATGGCAACTAATAAATCATATAATGTTAGTTCTTTCTCTAAAGATATTTCATACTTGAGTTGTGATATTTGTAGTTCAAAAAATATTGTAGACTCTAGATCCTCTTACGTGTGTCAAGATTGCGGTATCGAGTTAGAGATTCAAAAATTTCAGTATGATAGACCTTATAATGAGGATATTGTTCAATATCATAAAGGTCTTGGGGACACGCAGATAGGTACTAACCGAGAGAGGTTGATCTCTTCGGACTCTACAAGATTAAAACGATTACAATGGCATAATTCTGCTAAAAACAATAAGAAAGCTATTAAAGATAAAGCTAAAATTGAAATTTCACGCTTGTTTTCAGGTTTAGATTTATCAGATTATAACGATGTCAAGAAAATGGTCTTCGATAAGTTCATTATTGTTAGAGAGAAGCTTCGACATGGTTCTAAGTATAGAAATATTAGTAAATTGGTGTCTGTCATTACTTATATATGTTTGAAATTGAGGAATATTCCTGTCAATGGTATAGATATAGTTGAGCTTTCTGAAATTAATAAGAAAGAGTTCAATGATTTTATTTTGCAAGTTCGAATATATATTCCTGAGTATGCTGAGAGAAATAGGCAACTTTATATTCTTCAAAGGGTAACTGAAATTTCTGAGACTTTTAATTTAGGTAGTGAGTTTATTTTTCTTTCAAAAAAGATTTTATTTAAGTTATGGGAAGGTATCAAAAATACCACTGATAATGTAGTTGCCGGTTTGGTCAGTTCTATTGTTATTTTATCCACTTTTAAGGAGAAAATTTCGGTGAGCGCAGTGTGCAAGAGGCTTGGAATTAAAATGTCGACCATCCAATCCCAAGTTAAGAATAAAATTGTGAAATGGTTTAATATTGGTAAGTTTGTTAGTTTAGTAAGATCAGCAGACTTGTTAAAAGATGTCATGTTGAGACTAGGGTTGGTAAAAAGTAAGGAAGATACACTAGAGCAAAAAGAAATTCCAAGTGAAGATGTGTACGATATTGTGGAACTTAGATTAGGGAAAGCTCACGCTATTTTCAATAATAAAAATAATGATGATTTTTATTGTTTTGCACTTCGAGGCGATAAGAACACTCCACTGGTAGAAGTTTATATAAAGATAAATGGCTCTCCGCTCAAACCAGAGTCATCCAAGATTCAAGATAATAAGTTTATAGATTTTAATGTGTACATGTATCATAGTAAAGATCCTCCGATAATTGCTTCTTGACGATAACTTCTGACTAATTCTCTTTTTTTTTTCTTTTTTTTTTATTTATATGCGTTCATAAGTGACTATGAATTAAACATAAACCTTTGGTTATGGTGATCTTATGAAAACAAAACATCAAGTAATTTTAAGTGGCCTTGTTCTACTTATCTTATTCTCAAGCTGTAGTATTATTAACGAGCCGATATTAAATAACATTAAATCAGTGGAGCGAGAGGAAGCTTTCCCTGACCGTTCGGAAAGTACTGATCGTAGCAATAGCGACTTAATTAAATCTCTGTTTAATTCAAAAATCAATGATTATTATAATTTAGGGTATTTCCCAAACGTATACGAAACATCCTTACAAGGGACATATTATGGACTATATATTCTGGAATCATTGGGAAAGCTAGATCAGATAAACCACACCCGTATACTTGAATATATTATGAGCAATTACGATGCAAATTCTCATAGATTTGTTGATACATTAGCTAAAAGATACTTGGACACTGATTTCTCTTTAGGATATTATTACCCTCTAAGCTCAGTCTTACAAGTTACGTGCTACGCTATTCTTTCGTTAAATATCCTCAATCGCTTAGATCTTATAGATATTCCTGGAACAATTAATTTTTTATGGAGCTGTGTGAACCCTGGTACAAACATATTCATTGGTCAGAAATATGATTCTGACTTAGATTATCACTTTAAAGTTTCGACAGTTGATAATATCTATTTCGCGGTATTAACGCTTGATTTGTTAATGGATGATTGGACAATGTATACTGAAAAAAAAGATAGCCTTATCCAGTTCATTAATAATTTACAATTATCAAGCGGATCGACATGGGATTCAGGAGCGTTCCTTCATGATAATATTACTTCTTTCGATACATTCCAACCGTTTTTTGAACCTAATCTTCTTTCTGCCTATTATTGCATTAAGACTTTGGAAGTATTCAATATGGAGGATGTTATTCAAGTAAGCGATTTTAATCAATTTTTAAACTACCTTTATGATTCGAAAAATGATTGCTTTAGAATTTCTGAATGGGATTACGGACTGAATTATTCGAACATCGTGGCTACAGCAATAGGGTTGGAGCTTTCTGAAATTAATTCATTTTCTTCTATCAACAGATCAGAAGTGCTCTCTTTTCTCTTAAATAACAGAAACAAATACGGGAGTTGGGACGGCTCGACTCTACTTTCTCAACATGAACTTATTGATACTTTCCAAATAATCAGGAGCTTACGAAATTTAAATGAGATTTCTAATTTATCCTTGGCAATAAAAAATGAGATCGGAAATGCTACTCAGTTGCATTACCAAGATAAAGGATATTCGCATCTTTCTAGGGACTACACATCCATTAATCATTTATATTCAGTAGTATCTTCATTTCGACTATTTGATCGTGTTTCAGAACTAAATATTCAAGAACTGTATGCTCAAATCAGAGATTCCTATAATTATGTGTCTCAAACAAGTAATTCATTCTCAGGGTATTTATTAAAAGATCAAGGATTTTACCTTTTACGCTCCCATCCAATTGAATTCTTTTGTTCCGGTAGGAAAGTATATCTAGATGAAGTCGCACAGATGAACTCTCATAAATCTACATACTATGCTTTAGAATCTTTAGGACAGATGTATAAATTAAATGATTTTGATTCGGATTTTAGTGCAAGAGAATTATTGGATGATATTATTGCCACTCAGTTCTTAAATAGCTCTTATTACGATAGTTTTGGGGCATTTACTCCGGTATATCTTTACGATGTGAGTAGATCAGAATACCTCAGTAAAAAAATATATTCCGAATATTCGTATTGGGCGGTACGTTGTATGGAAATACTTTCAGACTTTTTAGGATTGGGAGGATTAACTAATCTCACGTTTGATTCAGATGCATTATATAATTATATTGACCGAAATATGGTCGAGACGCCTTCACATCTCTATTTTAAGCCACATCATACTTCAAATACTGAAAAAATACTAGAGAATACCTATTATATGATTTATACCCTAAAAACTCTGGATTTATTTACAAAAGATCCTCAGAAAATTAAAGCGTATGTCACTTCGCATTTGGATTACACCAACATGGAAAATCTCTATTACTCCTATAAAATATCAGAAATTTTAGATCTTGATATTACTTTTAATGCAGAGACAATTCAAGAACTTGTACAGACTATTTTTAATGATGATTTCAGAGAATTTTATCGTACTTCACAAAATAATACTTTCGATCATGAAGTCTTTCTGTGGATTTGTGAAATGGCGCGATTTAGTAAGATCGGTATACAGGCAAACTATGAAAACATCGTTCCTTTAGGGGGATATAACAACATATCCGTATCGCTTTATAACCTTATCTTAAAAGATTTCGGATCCTATATTTCATTTAAGTTTGAAAGCTCTCAGATTGGCACTTATACATTCAATAAAATAACTGATGAGAAATATTGTCAGAATATTAAGATTCCTTATTCGTTAGAGAATTATCCAGAAATTACGGGAAATTTAACTGCCTATGATGGCGGAATTGAAAAAAAGGCTGAAATGGAAATAACATTCCAGACAGGGTATTCGTTAGCTTACTCTTTAGCGATCGATAACAACAACACAATTTCTATTGATATAAAAAGTAAGATTGTAGCTCATACCAACCATTCATTAACCTACGGAAATGCTTACATAGACATCTATACCCAAGGCGTCTATAATTCTACTAGGCAATTTGCTCATGTCAATCACACCACTTATAGTCTATTCTCTATAACATATACCCCTTTTGCCGATGATTCTTATACAATTGAAATTTTTTTAAACGACGGCTTTAGTATGAGTCCAATATATCTGGGAAATATAACTAATCAAGCAGAAATCATTGATGACACTCCTACTGATTATAATAAAGATAACAATGAAACCGTTTTTAAGACGTTTCCAGTAATGATTGTATTAATTACAATGCCAGGGGGCGCAATAATTCTGACGACCCGAAAATTAAAAAAAGCAGAAAAAGGTCGAAAACTTAAATAATTCTTATTATTTTAACTTTATTCTTAAGAAGAATGGAAAGGTAAATTCAGAGTCTGATTTCAATGAAAAATCCTATGAAAAAGGAACTTTAAAAAAAATAATTATGTAATAACCTAAAATCTTATATCATTTGTCGGTGTTTTTAGGGAGGGGGGCAACACATCGTTTTATTGGGCGTGTTCCGCCAGATGCTCAAGCAACAGACGGGTTACTTTTTCAGGCTCCGTTTGAAGTGCCCAATTGAGCGCAACCTCGAGGATCTCGAATCGATATGGTCCCTTGACATAATGCACATTCGCCTCAGCCGCCTCTTGGGTCACATTGCCAGCATTTCGGGGCCAGATATATAGAGTGGGCATGACAACTGGGTTTAATGGTTGAGAAGCCCATGAGGGTAGTGCCCGATACCAGTGAAAAACAGTTCGAAGTGCTTCTTCGTTGTTCAGCGCCTCACGATAGGGGTTGGTTTCTTCAGCTGGCAATCCTATGCGTTTAATTGCTGCCTCAAAATTGTTCAATTCCATGCCTTCCTTTCTGAAATTAGAGAAGTAACTAAACCCTTTTCGTAGTTTGTCCGCCGCCTTTGTCTCCATCACCTCAAGGAGTGCCATATGATGTGGAACATTGATGCAAGCTAGCGTTGCTACCCGTTGTGGATAGTTTCCGGCAAGCCACCATGCGATCACAGATCCAATACTGGTAGCCATAAGATGAAATGGACGATCTGTCCATCCAAGTTGGTCTGCAATTGCCAGGATATCTTGAACAAATTCTTCTACAACATATGCCTCCACACCTTCAGGTCGCGCACCTGGACAGTAACCCCTCAGATCAGGCGCAACAGCTCTGAATCCCGCCTCACCTAATTTCGGCAACTGATGGTGCCACTCCCAGCTCGTTCGGGGCAAACCATGCAGTAATAGTATCAACGGTCCCTCTTTAGGTCCAGCTGACCAGGCATCAAAGGTGAATCCACGAGCTTTAATTTGGATACGATTCATATTCCTCTTTATGTAAAATCATTTTTATAATATTTGATTGTTTTTCAATATTCCTTGAAAGGGTAAATTCACCATCCGATTTCAATGAAAATTGAAACTATAAAGTTTTTTCTTTTTATTCATATAATTTAATCTTCTTGTAATGACTCTCACTTCTGACTCTGCTCTATCTTCATCTGAAGAAAGGATACAATTCAAAAAAGTTTGTCAAATTATAGACCAAATTATTAATATATTAAACGAATTTCAAGGTAAATACCATAAGAAGTTTAATTTTAGTAAGCTAGTTCAATATCTTAATATTCCTGAGTCAGAGTCATATGAACTTCTTAATCTCATATTCCGATTTCAAGATTTGTTTGAGGGTGTATTTAAAGAATATCAAATTCGTAGTAGACGAGAGCGTAATACTATATATCTCATAACAAAAAGAAAAGATGAGTATCTTACTCCCGTTCATATACAATTATCTAATAGACATACTGAGTTCTTTAATGATGTAATTTATACCTTTAAATCCATTAATCGTGGTAAAGGCTTTGAAATAAAGAATACCAACGCAGAGTTTTTAAATAAATTAAGACAATTACGTTCAAAACATCTGTATCTTTTCCAATCCAACGGAAATGGACTTATCTATCCTTCGAAGCTCGGATTAGATTTAGGTAATTTGATAATATCATACAATAAAAGTAACCAGAAAATTGATACCTTCAAGGTCAATAATTATGTTTTTGAGGTGGTAAATGAAGGTGAGTGAGATTAGCGAAAAAGATAAGTTGAATTTATCAATATTAAATTCTGCACACCTTGAAGTGAGAGATTATCAATTAAAAATCGCTAATGAATGTGCCGATAAAAATTCGTTAGTGGTGTTACCAACTGGTTTAGGAAAAACAATCATCGCTGTTTTGATTGCGAGCAAAATATTGGAGAAAGTCCCTCAAAATAGTAAAATCATTATTTTAGCTCCCACGAGACCTTTAATCAACCAACACTACGAAACTTTCCTCAAGTTCTTAAAGATACCTGAAGAGAAATTAGCAATTTTGACCGGTAAAATTGCTCCTGAAAATCGAGTTGATATTTTTAATGCTAAGCAGATCTTATTTTATACCCCTCAGACGCTAAGAAATGATTTAGTTAGTAGGAAGTACACTTTAAAAGATACTGCGTTAATTATATTCGATGAGGCTCATCATACTTCCGGAGATTATCCATATACTATGATCGCCGATGAATATTTAGATCATAATCCTGATTCTGTAATTTTAGCTTTAACGGCATCTCCAGGAGCTTCAAAAAAGAAGATCACTGAACTATGTGAAAATCTTCATATTCCTATTAAAAATATTCATATTCGGACTCGAAAAGATTCAGATGTGAAAAATTATCTGAAAGCAATGGATATATATAAGATCGGAGTCAAACTTACCCCTTTTATGTCTGAGGCTTATGACATGATTAATATCGTGTTGGAAGAGAGATTACATTATCTTTCTCAACTCAATTTTTTAGAAGTGCAAGGTGAGATTCTCCATACAAAAGTTATACGTAAAGATTTATTACGGTTAAATACTGAACTTGTTCGTAAAGTTAAAGGGGATGGAGATAAGACAGGTGTTTATAAAGCTCTTTCGATTAATGCCCAAGCACTCATTCTGTTTCATATGCTTGAATTAGTAGAACAACAAGGTCTGGATGTATTATTAGAATACTTAGAGAAACTGAATAGAGAAGCCAAGAAAAGAGGTAGTTCCAAAGCCAATAAGATTCTTGCTGCTGATAGTCGAGTAAGAAAACTGTTCATCGAGCTCAAAAAAAATCACGAATTCTCACCTGATAATTTGGTCCATCCTAAATTTCAAATATTAGTAAAAGTCTTATTAGAAGAATTAAGAAACAATAAAAACGCTCGAATTTTGGTATTTGTCAAGCTACGAAATTCGGTTAGGAATATTGTGAATAATTTAAAGGATATAGACATAATTAAACCCATTCGGTTCGTAGGACAAGCGACTAAATCCCAAGATGATAAAGGTCTTTCTCAAAAACGACAGATTGAAATTCTAAATCAATTCAAACAAGGATTATATAATGTTTTAGTCTCTACAAACGTAGGGGAGGAGGGTTTAGACATCGCGGAATGCGATTTAGTTGTTTTTTTTGATGTAGTCGCTTCTGAAATTCGATTAATTCAACGCAAAGGAAGAACAGCAAGGCACAGACAAGGAAAAGTAGTAATATTATACTGTAAAGAAACACATGATGAAATCTATCTGAGAATTGCTTTGAGTAAATTAAAGAGAATGAACGTCACTCTCAAAAATCCTCGACAACTACAAGATTCATATTCTCAACCTGCAGAAGAGCTCTCCATTCAGAAGTTTGATATTGCTGATCAAAGTCAAAGAAAGCAGAAAAATAACTTACATCAAACTAGATTACAAGGATTTCTTAATGTCGATCATAGGGAAAAAAAGGAAGATGCTGGTGTTGATGTTGATAATAGCACTGTAAAAATAGGTAAGTTTCTTCCCATGAAGTTTGGTATAAGAAAAAGATTCCTTAATGAAAATATTACCTATACTGTAACTGATACGGATCTTCATATCATCATTCATAATAAAGTATTAATTCAAATTATAGATCCAAAGGCCGTTAATTTTGATAATTTGTTGATTGAAATTGAAGATTTGGAACAAATTTGTTCATTACTCATTGTTATTTTTGATTTTGTAGACTTTATTAAGGATATCGACGGAGAGAAACGCATTCTAAAGAGAAGGATCCAAGCTTTAGGGAAAAAAACAAATCATCAGTTCATTTCTATCGATAATGAGGAAGAATTGTTTTTTATTGTAAAAAATATAATATTTAATCCCAAAAATAAAGGTTAGGCTTAGACTATGGAAGAAGATACATGGAAAAAAGACGAGACCCCCTATTTAGTATTTCCTTGTTCCAAGTGCGAAAATTTCATGTATGTAAAGACCATAAAAAAGAAGAAAAAGTGCTTGAGATGTGGAAGGTCTCATACAGTAGATAATTTCAGTAATATAGGAGAAGTTGTTAAAGGTATGACAAACGCTGTAAAAATGATTAAAATTAAACAAAATGAATTAGCAGTTAAAAAATTGGGTCACCATCCAGATTTTCAGACGACTGATGGGTTTCAAATACATCAAGCCCCTTCAAAAATAATTAATAGTACACAGGAGCAAAATAATGATGCCCTCTCAAGGAAATTTAGAGATTTGTTGGTTGAATTATCCCTCAAGCATAATGAATTCCCTTTTTATTTAATAGAGATTGGAGCCGATAAATATAATATCCCCTCTTCTGAACTCAAATCTCTTACAAAATCTTTTTTGAAAAAAGGAATCTTGATATCTAAGAACATTGATATTTTTAAAGTGAAAATCTAGTTTAATTCTTGAGTTTTGAAAGACTTTTTTTATTGATTGGGCACACATCCAAGCATGTTGTGCAACCAATGGTATATTCTAATAAGAAAGTATTCGAAATCAATTCAATATTCTTTAGATAATCTTGATCGTAAGGATGTAATATATTAATCCCATGCTTAACTGTATTTGGTAGGCAGGTCATCTTTTTAAAATTACCACTTTTGTCAAATGCTTTATTAGGGCACTTTTCAACGCATAAATTACATTCTTTGCATACCTTATCTTCCATTAACGGATCTGCAATTAGTTTTGCAGTTGTTATTACAGCTGATAACCTCAATAATGTACCGTGGATTGGATGAATTAACAATCCATTTTTTGCGATTTTTCCGAGACCTGCTGCCAATCCTGCGTGTTTTAATGAAAGGATTCCCCACGGCTGTAATTTCTCTATTGCTAAAGGATTATACGATGGAATAGAAATCGAATAATAGCCAAGAGATTCAACGTAATGAGCTAATCTGACTCCCGTGATATCTAAAAATTTGTATAAACTATGATAGGCTCTATGAACAAGGTTAGTATGATGGTTTTTCAATCTAAAAATCGATCTTGGCATTGATTTCCCAAAAACAATTACTGAATTAGCATCTTCCAAGATGTTTTTTGGCTGATGAGATTCCGGTGCTTCCAGGAAAAGATCGTTATTAACATCTGCAATCCCAACTATATCCATGTCGGCTTCTAAAACAAATCTTTTTATTTTATCTGTTAGCTCTTGGATTTGATTCGTTTCTGACATATTAAATCTCCAAAATTAAAATTCCTAAATATAACTTATTTCTTTGTTAAGAAATAATAATTGAATTATTTACTTTTTGAAAAAAAAATTATTGATTTTAATCACGCTGACCAAGAATAGTTACAGAACAGACAGCATAAGCTCCACCAAGATTATGAGCTAACCCAATTTTTGCATCAGGAACTTGTCTTCCTTCAGCTCTTCCTTGAAGTTGTCTAGTAACTTCTTGAATCATCCTACAGCCAGTACTCCCAATAGGATGCCCAAAAGATTTAAGACCACCACTTGGATTAATAGGAATTTCACCATCCCAATTAAATGAACCTTCTTGCAATTCTTCAGCAGCTTTCCCTTGATCACAGAATTGTAGATCTTGGCAATTCAATAATTCTGTTATTGTAAAACAATCGTGAACTTCTGCCAAATCAATTTCTTTTCTTGGATTTATAATGTTTGCTTCTCTATACGCCATTTTTGCGGCATCAATAGTAGCTGGAGCGCATGTAAAATCAAAATTTGTATCATACCATGGGAAACCCGTATGAACAGAAAGGGAATTTGATTTAACAAGTACGTAATCATCAGCATGGGCATAAGATTCCGCTAATTCAGGTCGAGTTAAGATTAAAGCAGCAGAACCATCACTCATCGCACAACAATCATATCGTCCGAGTGGATCTGCAATCATTGGAGCATTCATGACTTGTTCTAAAGTAATTTTCATTCTAAAATGGGCTTTTGGATGATAATACCCATTTTCATGATTCTTAACTGCCACGCGTGCTAGATCTTCTTTTCTCCAACCAAATTCATGAAAACTACGAGTAGCAAGTAAACAAAACATAGCTGGTGCTGATGGACGTGGTAATACTGGGTGACCCATTACTGTTGTTCCGGGTAGTCCCCTGCCCCCTTCATCCGTCAATTTTTCAACACCACAAGCTAATGCCACATCATAAGCTCCCGAAGCAACCCCGAAACAGGCATTACGGAACGCATCCATTCCAGAAGCACAATAGTTTTCACATCTAGTTACTGGCTTCCCACCTAATCTTATTGAATCTTCTAAAGTAGTTCCAGAAACACCCGTAAAAAAATAATAAACTCCAAGCCAGGCAGCATCAATTTCGTCTTTAACTATACCTGCATCTTTAAATGCACCTTGAGTAGCTTCAAAGAGTAAATCCTCTTTACTTTTATCCCATAATTCACCATATTTGGTGGCATCACAACCGATAACTGCAACTTTATCTTTTATACCATGAGAACCCATTTTTATAACCTCCCTCTTATAGGCCTACATTTCCAAGGATAATTTCTAAACTCGGCAACTTCATGTTCTTTTCTAAATGTTAATTCTGTGAGATTTCATCAGATATTGAAAGAGAATTATCCAGAATTTTCATATCTCCATTAAAATTTTTATAATATATATATTTTTTTTAATATTCTCAGTAAGAACCTTTCAACACTCAAATTCACTTTCTAAAATCTCTTTTATATTTCGTCGATTTTCATCGAAATGAAATCAGACTCTGAATTTACCTTTCCAACCCAATTTAAAAAGAAATTGGGACAAAATTTAAAAAGGCTCGAACCTTGTGTCTCAATCAACCATCAACCATATCTTACTTACCAATCCGATATCGACTTTACCGATTGATTTTAATCTTTTTAGTGATTATTAGTCTTTATAAGTCCTATTTGAGGATCTATATATAAAAGAAAAAAATTAAAGATAATGACAACGGTACTAATCATATTGACTATATTAAGTCCCATTATAGCTGTAGGATTGGCTTATCTTTGGGGTTGGTATCAACTGCACCGTGCCACCACTGGGGATTACGATATTATTAAGAATGGTTGTTGGAACACAAATAGACGTGGGGAGGGTAGCAAAGAAGCTTTAAGAATTCATAGAGCGAGAATTGCAAAAAATGCAGGTTTTGGGATGAATCGTGATGAAGCTATCTACTGGGGTGCTGATTTAGATTCTAAAGGTAATCGGATTACCTACAAACATAAATATATGATTGAAGGTAGTGATCCCGATACGCGCTGGTGGTGTCTATCTGTAAATAGAAATGGTTTTTTCATTCCTAATCAATATAACCGATATTCCTTTTCCAAAACTGATATTAAGCGTGAAAAAGATGGATCATGGATGATAAAATTATCCACTGAAGAACAACCTGGTAATTGGATACCTTTAGGTGAGCAGAGTGGGCATTTTCGAATAACATTACGCTGCTATAATCCCCAACCTTCTATGATAAAAAATAGTGAAAGTGCAAATCTACCACACATTATTCGTGAGGATTGACTATGATAATAATTTTTATTCAGATTATAGTATGGCTCATCATAACTCTTGTTCTTGCAAGGTTGTTGTACATCCTTGGTATCAGCTTATACACATACAATCTTACGGATAAATGGTTGAAGGGATTCCCGAATTATCGAGTACCAAATACTTTTTTACATGGACCGGTAACTTCCGCAGCATCTCGTCTTGTACCTTACCCAACACCCCATGCTATGGTTTCTGCTTGTATCTATGATGTTCACAGAAAATCACTGAAGATTCAGGCAAAAGTACCTGAAAGTGTCTACTGGTCAATTACTTTTTTCGCTCGTAACCAAGATTGTTATTTTACTTTGAATGACCTCGAAGCCAAACAAAAATACGGACAAGATATAGAAATCATACTAAAAAGGCAAGGAATGTTTTATAAGAAGAAAAAGAATGAAATTATCGTATCGGCACCCCGTTTTAGCAAAAGGGGATTAATCTTAATTAGGATTATCATGATGGATCCAAGTGATAAAGAGGAGGTTAAAAGAATCATGAAGATTCAGAAAATGGTTACCACTGAAGTATTTGAAATTGAATAAATCCAAACGTATTATTCTGGTGCGATATTCCCTCTTTGTAACTCTTATTTTTGCCTTTTCAAAGGAATTTTCATTGAAATCAGACTCTGAATTTACCTTTCCGGCAATTTTCATTTAGCTTAAAAAAAGGAATTCTATTATCTATGTGCAATAATACATATAAAGTGAAAATCTAAATTTTAAAATTTTATGGATAAAAGTAGAATAGAATATAGAAACTTACCGAAATTTTAGTAGAGTTCTTAAGCGGAGTTCATTCTTATAATTCCTGGTTGCATCAACAAACTCATTTCTGAATATTACTTGATACAAAGGGTGTCTCGCGCTAAAAGAGATCTTTTCATACCCAAAATAAATGAATTCTTCTCTTTCTAAGCTATTGAATTTCGAAAAAGGAATTCCAAATTTTCCAAGATCTATACTATTTTTAAATTTTATTTCAGGTATCTCATCAAACACATCCTCATAATTTTTATCCGACTTTGAACTCATCTTATTTTCACAAAATAACAGGTTTAAACTAATAAGAAGTTGAATCAATATAAATAAAAAAATACAAGAGAGCTACTTATTTCTTTCTTCTAATAATTTCTGGAGGCATTGTTTCATGTAATATCTTTCATTAATGCAAAATTCCCTCTTTTGTTCTATGGATAAATTTGAGCAGTTTATTAGTATCGAATGGATTTTTTGAAGGTTAGAAAAATTTTCGTCACAGAGATCTTTTATTTCATGCTCTTCAGTCTCATTTAATGCGATTGGGGTATCAATCCGATGATTTATGGGTAAATTATCCTTCTTTTTAGTCTGTAATTCCATTTTATTTCTGTGGGTAGAATATTCTTATTTATTCTTTTTTAAAATTCTTTTACAGAGATTAATTCCTAACCCTGTTTTTTGATTCAAGGTGTAAGGTTCTTCTTTCTTCACTTGGGAGGCAGTTCGATATCCCGCTCTATACAATATTCTCGCTCTTACTCGTGCGACATCATCTAATCTTTGAACCAAGTCAAATAATTCCTCTCGAATACCATAACGAACTCGAATTCTAAGAGTTTCAGCCATTTCTGTTATCTTAATTAACTTATCTTGTAAGTCAAGCCCATTAGTGCTTAAATCTCTCGCGATTCTCCCAATAAAGACTATAATTCTTTCCAAGTTATCCCGGACAGTATTTAAATCACCTGCCATGATATTATATTTCTCTAATATTTCCTCAATAGGTTCCTCATCTGCCCATTCAAGAATAGGATCTAACATTTTATTATCACGTACTCGATACTCTGATTTTAGAATATCGTACGCTTCTTTGATAAGATCACTAAAGCTATCTATTTCAACATTCTCAAGTTTGTATCTAATCATGACTCCTGATACCGGATAGAGGTACAACCGGATTATTAATTTGCCGAATTGAGAACATTTTATTGTCCCATCATCATTTTTAAGTAATAATCCTTTTTCAAAAAGGTAATTAAGAATGTATTGATTCTTCACAGATTTCGGGATTATGGAATCTACATACTTTAATACTTTAGGATCTGGAACTTGGATTAAATAAAGAAGGAATATAGTAACATGGTCACAGAAAGTAAAGGAGAACTCGTCATTAGCAAAGTTATCCGAAATCCCACTCTTAAGTCCACAAGTACACTGAATTCCGGATTCTATATCAAATTGGCAAGTAAAAACTCCGTAATCGGTTTTGATATGACCTGAAATATTACTGCTTGTAAGTTTAGATAATTTAATCTGATGTCTACTTTCCTTTAATAATGCAACCCTCTCTGAATCGGAATGAAGTTTTAAAATATTCAAGGGAGTAATTTCTTTTATCATTAATAATTGATCAATGGGAATGTCTTGTGAACGCTTTTTATTTTTAATAATATACCAAAAATATGTCTTTTCAAAAAACTGCTTTAGGTTATCAAGGGTTATTCTTTTCTCTTCAAATACACGCAGTAAAACTTGCTCCTTTAATGTGTTTACTTTATTCAGTCCTGATTCGAGATCATTGTAGCTCGGTGTTAATCTTTGTAATGTATGCTCTTGGAAATAATAATCCTCAACCCACACTTTTTCTTCCATATCCCTCACCAGTATTATTCCATGCCCGATCGAATCAAGTCCGGGACGCCCTGCTCTCCCTAGTATTTGGAAGACTTCATTCGCAGAAAAAGGTTTAAAATAACTAAAACCATCTCCATTCTCAAAATACCCTGAGAAGTTTTTAATATTGTGTCCAGAAGTTACATATTTTTTAACATCTTTCAAGATAACAACACGGGCAGGAGTATTTATACCAGCTGAGAGCGTGGTTGTACAGCAAATAACTTTAATTATCCGTTTTCTATAATTATCCTCTATTATTCTCCTCTCTTTAGGGAGTAATCCTGCATGATGAAATGCAATACCTGACCCTATCACCTTTCTAAGATCGCGATGTCCTCCCTTAATAGAGCTGAGACGTTTCTCTAATGCTTTACACACTTTTAGTTCATTATCTTCTAAGTGTTTAGAGACAATATTCTTTAGCACTTCTGCTTCTTGCTGAGTACCCTTTCGCTTGTTTAGAAAGATTAATACTTGACCTTTCTTCTCAAGGGTAGAACGTACAATCTTTTTAATTGTTGAATTTTTATTTTGGGAGACTTCAATTTTATAATGTAAGGGTACAGGTCGGATATCTGATTTGATTAATGTGGTTATATTACCTAATGAAGAGAGCCATGAATTAAAGAACTCGGGGTTTGCGATGGTTGCTGATAGCCCTATAATTTGAGGATTATGGAGGAATTCATTTAATCTCACAATTAAAGATTCTAACCGTGGACCTCTTTCAGATTCTCCAATAATATGAATCTCATCTATAATTATCGTTGAAATATCAACGATCCACTCCTTATCGGAGAAATTACGTAAAAGGCTATCACATTTTTCATAGGTCGTAATAATAATATCAGCTTTCGCTATTTTTGAGTCATCTACTTCATAGTCACCAATAGATAACTCAACTTTTATCCCATATCGTTCATATCCCTTTTTAAAATGTGAATATTTCTCTGTCGCTAACGCCTTAAAAGGCACGAGATAAATTGATTTTCCATAGTTTTGAAATATATTGTTCACCGCACATAATTCTCCAATTAAAGTTTTACCCGATCCAGAAGGAGCACATATTAGGAATGATTTTCGGAAAAATAACCCATTTATTATGGCTTCTTTTTGGATTTCACGTAGTTGGAAAATCCGTTCTTCAAAAAATACTCTTAAGATTCGCTTATCACTAATATATTTGAATATTTCCCTGTCTAAGTGCTTGGTGAATTCTTTTTCATTAATCTCATTATTAAATTTAGTTAATGTCATAACTCAACACCATGAAAAATTAAAACGGGTTTGTCCATTTATTCATTAACTGCGTGAACGTTTCTGAATCTCTAGAAATTTCTATACTTTTAATAATGCCTATATTCCTTACTTTTAGTTCGGAATTAACTTGGCATAAAAGGCCATGTAGAGGGTTTCCATGTAAAAATAAATGCGAAAAAAAATATCCCCTTAATTCAGGTAAGAATTTCTGTTCTATGCCCAATTTTATCTTTTGCTTACATTCAGGACATATTACATTTGTTCTAACCTTATGTTTTACTTCCTTCTTATCTTTTATTTTCCCAAATACTATTACTATTTCTCATCACATTATAATTGTAATTAAAATAACTTTAGCTCACTAAATTTAAAGGAAAAAATAGGCTGACAAAAATGTTAATTTGCAAGGTGTGAACTTTCTGTCAACTAATAAATAAGACATAATTAGATTCTTGTTATTTTTTTCTTTAAATACGCTCATACATTGTGATTTATATGACTGATACTCATGAAAATTTAATAAAAGAAATTTCAGAACCACATTTAGTTTTTGATGTTCCTATAGATGAAGAAGAAACCGATGAGAGTGAGCAATCTCTTTCTCCAAGTATTCTAAAAGAAGAATTAACTATAATAAAAGGAATCGGTCCTACCGCGGCCGCATTACTTATTAAAACGGGAATAACATCAATTAAACAACTATCTAAATTTACAGTTGGTCGTCTATCTGAAGTAAAGGGGATTGGTCCTGCTTCGGCAAGAAAAATGATAGAAGGCGCGAAAACTCATTTGGCTACTCCAAGTTTAGACCATTTTTCTCAACCTGAATCTGAAATTATAAAGCCTCAAGAAATACCGAAAGAAGAAAAGATTAACATTTATAGGCAGATTGAAGAAGAGGAACCACTATATAATACTGGAAAAAAATCTGTTGAGCCTTGGTTTGATAAAAAATATGCTAAACTTCCTACAGGAATATGGCAAGAACCTCCTTCAAAACTAGTCCATAAAAGCATGGAAGAACCTATTATTGAAGAGTTTGAAGAAGAGGCTAACAATTTTAATGAGGATTATGAGTTTGAAATCCATGAAGAAGCTGATGAGAAAGTTCATGAAATTCCTGAAGTGGAGTTAGATGAAAATGTATCAGAAGACAACGTCATTCCCCGTATGGTAGAACCTCCTGTAAGTTTAACTCCTGATTTAGAATATGAAGATAGGAAAGTTCTTAATCACCAAGAAATAAAAAATCTTTTACAAAAAATCTATGCTTCTCTTAAAAATAATGGTTTTTATGTTATACGAAAGACTCCAGAATTACGAGATCTTTATCATGGAATTGATTTTTTAGCCATTAAGTTAATTAGAATAAAAGAAAAATTGGAAGTAATATGTTTAGTACCCATTAAAGCCAATATTGTTAATGGAGCTCTTATGGTCTCTTCAAATAAGATTACATATAATATGAAAGATGGTAATGCCAGTGCAGCAGTAAACAGAAAATTGAATTCATATTCTACCACACTATCTAATGTGTGCTCCCGTATATGTGAAAATATGAATAATGAAGATGCTTTGTTGAATTGTCTTGAAAACTATCTTAAAATAAATTTAACTATAGAAAAAACAAGATCTCACAAAAATCTTTATTTCAGGTCAGGACCGGTTCAATATAAATTAGTGGTGACTCCCGTGTTGGTATCCCAACATAAAGTGGGATTTACAGAGAAAGTACTTCCTTTTGCTTACCAGAAGGATTTAGATCTACATATAGTTGATCTCATGGGGTTTTCTTCCGTACTTCAATATCTGGATCAGAAATATTTCCAGATTGAGACTTATAATAAAGAACAATCCCCTTTAACTCTAAATAATGAGGTTTCTGCCAAACTTATGAACTCGTTGCGTAAGAGTTCCACAATTTTCATGGGGCTTGGATTTGCTGGAATAGTATTTTTAGTATTTGCACTGTTCCAAGGATTCTCTGTTCTTGGGGTTGTAACTAATTTAGGATATGGTGCTGTAGTCCTATATATGATCATTCTAGGGTATTTTTATTTAACAAATAGCAGAAAAAAATCCTCAATTCATAAATCATTTGAGACTCCGTATCATAAAAGAAAATTGAATTTAGACGACGCAAGTTTAATGTTAATTAGAGAGGATCTTACTCCTAAATTGATGGAACAATTAGCTTATGAATGTTTTGATGAGAATAATAAATCTAAAGTTATTACTAATCTCGATTTAGATAATACTCAAGATTTTATTCGAAAGAAATCGCTAAAAAAAGGAGTTAATGAAGATACTCTTTTTGAGAAAAGGGATAAAAATAAAAAAGAACCCAATTTAGATGGAAGGCTAATAAGAAAGTACAGCTCATTTTTGGAGGATTAATATGAAGACTGTACTTCAATGGTTTAAAGGCCTTTTTCTAATTGGGTTAGTATCGTTTTTTTTATCTTTCTTTTTAGAGTGGTATTCTTTCAGAGTGTTTTCTGAGAGTGAGACGATTGTCTCTTGGCAGTTTAACCTTTTTAATGGCTGGGTTTCTCCAATAAACGACTATTTACAACCTGAACAGATCGAAATTCCGTTTTTCATCAACGTTATGGCAATAATTTTATTAGTTTTAACCGGTTATATTGTCTTTTTTATGAGTATCGAAAATGCTACTTCATTAGAAAAATATAGAACTTATGCTTATATCAATGGAGCTCTTTTAATTTTAGTCTTGTGTTATATTTCTCTTTTCCCCTTTTTGTACCTTCTTCCAAATGATCTATATTATCCTTTATTTCATATCACTAATCCAGATTCAGGAGTTACAACTGCCTATAGCGTAGGATTAGGATATGTTTTACAGTTAATTTCTTTTCCATTATTATTTCCCTATTCAGCTTTCTACATTTCTACCATTTTAAAGTTTGGTCAAGAAGATAATAATGCTGAACTCCGATTTAACAAATTGGTGGAGAAATACCAAGAACCTATAGATCTAGATAAATATATTGCAAGTGAGAACGCAAGAAGTGGAAGTAAATAATGACAGAACAGTTACTTGACTCGAAGTTAAAAAGTTTAGTTCTAGTATGTATCAAAACTAAAAATTACAAAAAATTATCAATAACCTTCTTTACTCTCATAAAAAACCGTGTTATTGAAATTGGAATTAAGCTTGGGGTAAAACCTATTAGAAGAGATCTATCTAATTCGTCTCATAATTATAAAATATATGATTATATAACTCTTATAAATTCATTTTTTTTGAAAGACTTAAGGATTATCATATTTCCTGAATGGATCTGTGAAGAAATTCATGAATGCGAGGTGCTTTTCCTACGAAATGAAGGTAAGCTCCCTTATAACCATTTAAAGTCAATAATTAATCTTTATTATGAACTACAAAAACTAGCAGTTCCAAATCTGCATAAACAAGTAAATGAAGATGATTTGAGACAATCAACACAAGGAGGTATGTTTTCCTTTTTTACATCAAAATCTGGAGGAAAAACTCAAGGTTCGCATAAATTAAGACCATTAATTTTACAAAAAATTAGGGAAAAAGAAAAAGAATTACACCAGGATCTAAATTCACAATTGCAATTAGATCCTGCAAAATTAGAATCTGCGCTATACTTAAAATCTTTTAGAAAAGTCTTAGAAAATAAAAAAAATAACAAAATCATTATTCAAGGAGCTCTTAAAGATAATATTTCGTATCAAAGCTCATTACCGGAAATATTTGGATATCTAATCATAGGAGTCATACTTACCTTACTTTCTGTAGGAGTAATCATTTTATTTGAAATGAGCTCATTCCAAATGATAGTTCCCTATATCGATTCATGGGTAATATATTTGTTTGTTGGAGTTATTGTATTAATCTTTCTATATTTAAAATTTGTAAAGAAAGAAAGAACCTGATGTAAATATGATTGATAATGAAACTGAACCACAATTTGATTCAAGACAAAATAAGGCTCAGGTAGTGACCAGAATCTCTCCGGGGCAAGAAGAAGAGGAAAAACAGTATCTTAATATTTGGGAAGATACAAACCCCTCTTTTAAAGATATCAATACACAGCTCTCGTTGGCCAAATCGTTCTCTTTGATATTCTTTATACTTTCAATTGTAATAACTACTTACATGCACAATTTTGGACTCACTACTTCCATTGTGCTAGGAATTAGCTTTTTAGTTATTTTTCTTATTGTTTTTTCTGATGACTTTTTTTCATTACGGCACTGGTTTAGTTTTATGTTTCGTAGTAAAACAACTTTTAACCCTTTTGAAGATTTGGTGTTTTGGATGGAAGAAGAGGAGCCTTCTATTATTTACAGATCACATAGAAAAGATCTTATTCACCAAGCGATTCAAATATTTAAAATAGATATTATTCCTGATATTGTACGCTCAGCTTTAGCTCAGTTTATTATAGGATTAAGCTCGAAAAATATACGTGTTCCTTATACTTATCAAGTAGTCCAAAAACCATATTTTTCTAACATAGATGCAAAATCTCAAAAAAAATCAAATACTTCTATTATAACGACTATATATTTTTCAGTAGTGTATGATCAGAGGGGGATTCTTTCAGATTATAAGATTGACCGGTTGAAGTTCCACATTAAACAAATGGGAGATATTTTAAAAAGCAATCTTGCCATTAATTTTCATCATTTCAAGATAACCCTTCTCTCAGAAACAGAATTAGTCAATGCTCTAAGAACTTTTTATGTGAAAGAGACCACTTCCGTTGCCGTGAAAAAGGAAAATAAAAAAGCGGCTCTTAGAAACATTACATTTCTTTCTACCATAAAATTAGGATTATTTGGAGTAATAATAAGTGCTGTTGATATAATCTTATTCAAGTTTGAGATAATATTTTTGTATATTATTGCTATTGATTGGGGGATATTGGCATTTTATCTTTTAATATGGTGGAGAGATCTCTTTTTTCATTTTACTGAGACCACATTATATCGGAAAAATAATATCATTTTATTAAAACCCTTTAAAAACATAAGGTTCATACGATTTAGGCAATTTCCTCGAACATTGTTTCTCAATATCGAAGACAATATATTATTAGGGCTGAAGATCTTAAATTTAAAACATATTTATCCCCCTCGTTTTGTTAACCTTGAAAAGTTTTTTGAAGCTATAGAGCATGATAATATCTCCTTTGGGTATACTCTTTCTAATTACCCCCTCAATTATGATGTTTTTGACGACGATGGTTTAAAATATGTTAATGAGGATTTAAAGAAAAGATTACTTCACCATAAAAAAGAAAATAAAAAGGAAGAATGGTTAGGTAAACGTCATGGAATGTGGAATACTATCCTTTCGCTCTCGGTACAATCTTATAAGTTTATTGACGCTCTCAAAGAAGAGCATTTTGTTAAGCTGGAAGAAATGTTACTACATAATAAAGAGAGTTTAAGAGGAGCATTTAATCTCACATTCAATGCTATGGATCTTACAGAACTTTCCTCACATTCTCTTATCTCAGGTTTTTTATTCTCTATTTTAAAGGATAAAAAAATAAGATTGGGCGGTTCACATCTCAATTACTTAATGATGCAAGGTGTTACGTTAAAACCATTTACTGAAGTGGTGGATGTACTTAAAAAGGGTGTAGAAAACATGATCCCTGCTGAGTTTAATACCCCGCTGTATTTAGAAAATTCAATCGTAATCGGTAAAGCTATCAACACGGAAATATTAGAAGGAGAAATTGATGTCGGATTTACTTTACGACAGCTTAAAAATTTGCTTATTACTAACGGAACTCATAACAAGAGAATATTAACCGCCATGAAAATAGTAGCTGAATTAATAGAAGACAATCGCCCTAGTGTTGTATTCGATTTTAATGGTGATTGGTCTAAACTTATACATTATTTTAAAGGGACGCGGTTTGAAGAGCAGATTCTTTATTTTAAATTAGGAAGCGCGTTTACAATTGACCCTCTTACTTCAGATATACCGTATGATACTGATAATCCTGGATATTTGGAGTATTTGTTTGATGCGTATGGTCTTGCATTCAAGAAAGACCAAAGGACAATTGATATCTTTCGAAACACAATTAGGGAAAATCCTGAGATGGATCTCCCTTCAATTCAGTTAGAATTACAGAATCAAAACAAATGGGAACGAAATCCTATTAGTAATTCACTACTTTCATTATTTTCTGATTTTACATCACAAGATTTGACCTATTTTAAAAAATTGCAAGGCACTGATAACGGAAAAGTATACGCTTATAATTTTGTTACCAACGAAAAGACGGTAATTATTGATCTTTCGCTCTTACGTGAAGTAAATAAGAAAATATTTTTTAGTTTTTTAATTCTTTCAAAGATCATTCACTATATTAAAAGTAGCGATGACTATGTGGTTAAAAATATCATCGTTCCTAATGTAGATATTTTTTATGAGAAAGATTATTTAGACCGGAAAATGAGCTATGGAAAAGTAGATATTTTTATGGAACCTTTCATACAAAGAGGGTTTGGCATGATTTATTCAGCTAACCAAATTCATTATCTTCACTCTAACTTGCTGACTTATTTTTCCAATTTAATTACTTTCAGGGCAACAGACAAAAGAGACATTAAAACACTGAAAAATATAATGAACTTACAAGAGCATTTAGGCACAGGTATGTATTCTCGTTCCAGGAAGAATGCATATCAAATTAATTATCTGAAAGTGTTGACATCAAATAATGTGCTTATTAAACGCGAGGATATCCATCAATCATTTCCCGCCTTTATTGAATGGCAGGAACTAGAACAATCCAAAAAAATGAGCGATGATGATATTGTTGAGTTCATGGAAAGAAGAGGATTTAATTTAAAAAATGCTGAAAGAAGGATTCTGGAACAGGCAAAAAACACGATATTTGAAGCCGATTTAGGGCCTTATATTAATTATCAAGAAGAGATTATTAAATTTCTCAAATATTTGAAAACCATCGATAATATTGGTAACTTATATAAGCGAAAATTAAAAAAAGAGCTCCTTGAGATAATTTATCCAAAAGCTTCCAAGAAGACCAGTAAAAAAGAAAATATTAAGAATATGAGAGATGATCTCTTAGCTCTCTTGATTAAGCATGAATATTTGGTAGAAAGTCATCCTAATCAAGCAAGTGGTTCTGAAACCTTGCGAACATCTTATTCGGTAGGAGATCAATATGAGAGGGCTTTAGATGACTATTTCGCAAGTAAAGGCAGGCTAGGCACTGATGTTGATATAGATGTAATTGAGCATGAAAGTACTGCTGCTCCTGATTTAACTCAAATATTTGATTCGCAACCTCGAAGATATGTTGTTCAAGAAGGACATCTTAAAAAAGCTTTATCACGTGAATTTGGAGATCTTTTTTCAGAGATGTTTGAAATTTATTATGCCATTACCCACTCGAACTTTAAAAAAGCATTAAAAATAGAACATGGTTTGATTCGAAAATTCTTAATAAATGTCTATAGACATTTCAATAATGTGAACTCTGTCATAACTCAAAACAATCTGGACAAGTTTCTCAAGTATATAGGTTCAGTCGAAGGATTTCCTCTTACTTATGAAGAATTAGTAGATTTTATTGAACGGTATAAAGTCATAAAATACACTGATGCTACAAAAAAAGAACTATCTGAAGAAATATATAATTTTCAAAATTCTTTTTTTGCTAAAATTAATTCATTCCTAAATGGAGATGACTAATGGCAGAAGATAACGTACTTCATAATATCATTGAAAATGTTCTATTCAATGAAGAACAATTAAACCAATTAAAACAGCTAATCAATGATCTATCTGACGGACTCCTCAGCCCGAAAGAGTTTCGAGCATATATCATTCGACAAAAGAACCTCCACGTGGAGAAGATACTTGAATTATTCCCATACTTTATGAGGCAGATGAAAATGGATAATTCTTTAAATCAATTTACAGAAGATTCTTTAGATGATAAAATTCGCACTGAATTACAAGAAAAAAATAGGTTTATAGAGCATATTGCACTACGAGTAAATAAAATACTCAATAAACCTAATAAGAAGTTGAAATTCTAAATTTTAAATTAATTCTTGCTGAAAAGTCTTCTCACACTCAACATTATATGCATTTTACTAACATTGATAGAGACCTTTTCTTTTTCTCTTTTCTATTTGTTCCTTTCTTTATTTCTTTTTTGCTTTTTCCTGAACTTTGATGCGTTCTGCGTCTTCCTTATATGGTTTTGAAGGTTTTGAATAGTCAATTGAAACATCACAAGCCCAACACACATTTTCTAAATTAATTAATGCTCGAGCACAATTTTCACAATAATTAGCACCACATTTACAAGCGTATGAAAAACCAAACACTTCACCCCTACACACCAAGCAAATCTTCTTCTCTTTAGAAATTGCCACTTTCTCTTCTGTAATTTGGGAGGTTAATATCATACGATTCTTAACTATTCCTTCGATTTGTTCATCTAACCGGGCCAATTCCAGACGATCTGACATTGGGGCGTTAATTTCTTCTAATTTTTCCCATAAATCTGATTTTTTGAGTAAATCCTCCTGTTCATCGGATATTTTTGTTGCTAAATTATTGAGACCAAATCTCTCAGCTATTTGTTGTGCTTGAGTTAAAAATCGCTGAGCGTGTTTTATATTGAATGTTAATAGTGATAATTTTGCTTGTATCAAAAGAGTTTCGCACAGAATCCAGTATGAGTGCGATTTTTTGGCAATATCTAATAGTCGAGCAATAAACTGATTTAACTCATCCAACACTTCCAAATCGTTGGTTAAGCGTAATTCAATGAGGAGCAATTCACATAAGCTAAGTAATGCTTTTAAAATAAGTTCATAATCTAAATCCTCCTCTTCGAGGATCTGCTTTAAAATTTCTTCAGCTTCAGCTCTGTTACGGGTTCGAGAACTAGTTTTCAATAGTAAAGCCTTATCAAAAAGATACGTTACATTAACTTTCTTGTCTTTTAATTGTTTGTTCAATTGCTCTAAATTATGAAATGATTGCTGTGCTCGTTCAAGTTCACCTTTTTCAATTAAAATTTGAATTAAATAATCGTGATTGTTGGCAACAATTTTTAAATTATCTAACTCACGGTTTAGTACAATAGATTGTTCTATACACTCTAACGCACGATCTAATTCTCCTAGTTGTCTATAAACTTCTACGATATTGTTGAGGACCAATGACATATATCTCTTGCTATTAATCTCTTTGTAAAGTGCTAAGCTCTGCTCATAAAAATTAATAGCTTTCTCTATTTCCCCTTTATTACCATATAATCCTGCCATAACTTGAAGACTCCAAGCAGTCGACCATTTATTATTACTCTCCTTAGCAGTAGCGAAAGCGCGCTCAGCATACTTTATTGCCTGAACCAGTTCCCCTTTTACCTTACCAAGCGCCAATGCAATTCCAGAAAGAGATTGGGCAATTTCTTTTTTAGAACCAATTTCTTCTCGCAATGTTAAACTATGTTCAAAGTTTTTTATAGCACTATCTGCATCATTCCTGTATGTGTAATACCATCCATTAACGTAGGATAGATATGCCTTTCTTTGCTTGTAGTCTATTGAAGATTCTTGTGTCAGAGTGTCCAGCAAATCTCCGGCTTGCTTAATTATATTAATAGCTTCATTAAATTTATGTAAATAGACTAAAGAATTAGCCATTATCAGTAAGATATCAATTGATAGGATGTTTTTTCCTAATCCTAAACTCTCTTTATATGTTTGTTCGGCAAGCTTGACAAGATCTTCATATAAACCTTGCCAAAGTAAGAGTTCACACTTGAGGAGATGACATGAAACTATATCATGAAGAGTGTGTCCTCCCTTTTCCTCGAAGTTCCTAATTAATTGGTCCGCTTCAGCAAGCTTACAATCGTCAATGAGTTGTTTTGCAAGAATTAATTCCTCTGGTTTTTCTATCTTTTCTGGTTTTTGGTCGTTCATTTAGTACACCGGTCTCATACAATAAATTTTAATGATAGGAAAGAATGTGTAAAGTGCTTTTTTGGAATACCTTTTTTATGATATACTAGATATTATTATTATAAGTAATTTAAATATGCTCAGACTCTTCAATTCTCTAGACCGTATTTGATTGAAGTCTCTCTATTTCTTATCTCTTATATTTTTAATTTCGTAGTACAAAAATATCTTTATCGTATTACAAATATCTTTTCCTATGTATTATATTATATTCAATGATAATTTTAGGATTTCTTTACTTTTTTACTTAGAATGATTGCTACAATGGGCAGGATGCCAAAAAGAAAGAATAGATTATATCCCGGAATTCCACCATCATCTTGACCATAAGTACAAGAACCATTATCACTAAATTTGTTTCCCTGGCAATTTTCTTCTGATATGCATTCGTTATTTCCTGTTATGGTGTTACCAGTTACGGTGTTGTAATTACTTTCCCTTAAATAAATCCCAAATTGAGAGTTGTTAAATGTATTGTTTTCCGTAATGTTGTTCCAATTGCTCCCTTCTCTATATATGTCATAATGACCACTTAACCATATTCCGTTCCTATTGCTATTTGCGGTGTTTCCCGAAACGGTGTTGTAATTACTTTCCCTTAAATAAATCCCAACATCATTATTGTTTGCAGTGTTCCCCGAAACGATATTATAATCACAATTGGATAAATATATCCCATACCAATTGTGATTTGCGGTGTTTCCCGAAATCGTGTTATTATTACTCGAGGCTAAATGTAACCCTTCATAATAGTTGTAGCTTGCGATATTCCCCCAAATATCATTCTCATCACTAACAAATATATAAATCCCTATTCCAGTATTATTGTTAGCAGTATTTCCCGAGATTAGGTTATTATCACAAATGGATAAATGTATCCCCCAATAGTTTTTATTTGCGATGTTTCCCGAAATCGTGTTATATTCACTAAACATCAAATTTATCCCTGAGCCATAAGTATCAGCGTTGTTATTTGCGGTGTTTCCCGAAATAGTATTATAAACACAATTATAAATCCCTATACCTTCCCAATCATTGTTATCTGCGGTGTTCCCCGAAACGATATTATAATCACAATTGGATAAATATATCCCCCTATAGTCTTTATTTGCGGTGTTCCCCGAAATCGTGTTATTATTACTCGAGGATAAATATAACCCTTCATACCAGTTGTAGCTTGCGATATTCCCCCAAATATCGTTCTCATCACTATCATATATATAAATTCCCGTTCCAGTATTATTGTTAGCATTATTTCCCGAGATCATGTTATTATCACAATTGGATAAATATATCCCCCTATAGTCTTTATTTGCGGTGTTCCCCGAA
>JAHLWT010000247.1 GCA_019057775.1 Promethearchaeota archaeon | reverse complement strand
ACCCCGGTCAAAAATTTGATAACCTAGATCACGTAATTGAGGATGGTGACATAATCTCAATTTATTTGAAGCGATAGTAGGAATTTTTATGGTTAAGATATATATAACTATAATTCTATAAATAAAATAAATATCATAAGGTTGGAAGTGTAAACTTTTAATGAAAGAGGAAAATCCTCAAATTCCAAGGGAAGATGAAACGATTCAAAAGTGTATTGATCCCATTACTGGAAGAGACATCACGGCCGAACATATAAGCCAACGTTTAATTGAACTAGAGAAAATTGCAGTTGATATTGTAAACAAGGCGATCGAAGAATATAAGAAAAATCCAGATGGAAACCACATAATCTACGAGAAATATTATTGGGAACTTCATCAAAAATTAGGAGTAGGCTCTATTGGTCCCGCAACTGCCGCAGCTGGGCCTTTAATGTATTCGAAGATGGATGAATTAGCTAAAAAATTAGGGATTTCTAAAGAAGAGCGAATTTCTTAGTGAAAATATGAAATTAAGCCCCGTTATTTATTTCTGAACATTAAATTTAAGGTTCCACAATATTTCAGAATATTCCCTATGTTTTCCCATAATTATGGAAAAAGGTAAAATTTTTTATATAATTTAGATGTTTAAAATAAGATTAAAATATTTATAGAAATCGTTCTGAATCAATATAACAGCGATGTGTTTCATCATAGAATGATGATAAGAGGATAAATTTATGACATGGCTCAATATTGGAGAAATTATTAGCGTCAATGCAACAAAATATCCAAACAAACTTGCCTTAAAGGATGGAAGGCGTCAATTAACATTTAAAGAGTTAAATGAAAGAACTAATAAACTTGCGAATGGATTCCTTAAAAGCGGTTTAAATAAAGGTGACACAATCGCAATTTTATCAAATAATTCGATTGAATTTATGGAAGTGTATGTAGCTGCTGCTAAGGGAGGTTTAATCGTAACCCCCTTAAATTTTCGCTTACACCCTGATGACATTTCACATATAATAAATAACTCTGATTCGAAATGGTTACTTGTAGAATCTCGATTTCGAGAGGCTACTGAGAAGATATGGGAAAGAGCTGAAGAATTAGGTTTTGCGAAAGTAAAACGCATTCTTATAGCTGATGAGCCCACAGAGGAGTGGAAATTTTATGAAGATATTGTAAATATGGGCGAAAGTACATATCCTTCAATTAAAACTACTCCCGAAGATACTTGGGTTATTCTTTATACTTCAGGCACTACAGGGCGTCCAAAAGGCGTGATTCGATCTCATCGTTCATATACCGCATTTTTTCTCATTAATGAAGCAGAGTTCTCCTTTACTCCTCAAGATTATGGGATGATCTTGATGCCTTTATCGCACGTTAATTCTACATTTTACTCATTCGTATTCACTTACTTAGGAGCTCCTTGTTATATTCATATAGAATATAATTTTGATCCAGAGGAAGTATTAAGAATAATTACTGAGGAAAAAATAACTTTTACATCGATGATTCCTACGCATTATAATCTAATATTGAGTCTTCCTGAAGAGGTAAAAAAGAAGTACGATCTTAGTTCAGTAAGAGCTCTCTTGACTTCTTCAGCTCCAGCACCCAAGCAGATGAAATTGGATGTAATGAATCTTTTTAATAAGACAAAACTATTTGAAGCGTACGGCTCAACGGAAGCTGGTCTTGTAACTCTTCTTAGACCTGAAGACCAAATGAATAAATTAGGTTCAATCGGAAAAGAATGCATTGGATCTGATTGTATTAAACTATTAGATGAAAATGGAAACCCTGTGTCTTTAGGAGAAATAGGGGAATTATATTCTCGAGGTCCACAGATGTTTAATGAATATCACAAACTACCAGAAAAAACTAAAGGAGCTTTTAATAGAGAATTTTTCAGTGCTGGCGATATGGGTAAAAAAGATGAGGATGGATTTTACTACCTCGTAGATAGGAAAGCAAATATGATTATTAGTGGCGGAGAACACGTGTACCCCTCTGAAGTAGAAAAAATAATTGTATCCCATCCAGGGGTTATTGAATGCGCTGTAATTGGCTTACAAGATTATAAATGGGGCGAAAAAGTGACAGCGGTTTGTGTCTTAGATAAAAAAGCAACACATTCAGATAAATTAACTCAGGAACTCCGTAAGCTTTGCGAAGAAGAATTGGCGAGATTTAAGATACCTAAAGAGATAATATACATTCAATCGGAAGAGATGCCTCGAACGGGTTCAGGGAAAGTCATTCACCGAATATTACGAGAACGATTTAATAAATAAATTAATAATAAATAAGAAAATAATAATAAACAAATTAAAAATTGAACAGAGTTGGATAATAAATGGTTTTTAAAAATGCTTATATCCCTTATGGGCAGTATTGGAGCACACCTTTCAGCAGGTGGCAAAGTAATTTTCAAAATCTTCATGCGATGAAATTTGCAGCCGATATAACAACCAGATTTTTAAAGAGTAATGAGATTTCTCCTAATGATTTTGATGAACTTATATTAGGTATAACAATTCCACAACTAAATTGTTTTTATGGGGGACCATGGTTGGCAAGCATGATCGGAGCAGAAAGAGTTACAGGCCCGGTTATTAGTCAAGCATGTGCTACTGGAACAAATTCCGTGTCGATTGCTGCGCAACATGTTGAAACAGGAGTTAATAAAAATGTTCTTGTTGTGTGTGCTGATAGATGTTCCAACGGTCCACATCTAGCTTATCCAAACCCTCAAGCACCAGGTAACACTCTGGATTCAGAAAATTGGGTATGGGATAATTTTGGCTATGATCCTTATGCTAAGAACTCAATGTTAGAAACCGCTGAGAATGTGGCTAAAGAAGCGGGGATTTCACGAAAAGAGCAAGATGAAGTGACGCTATTACGTTACAATCAATATACAGATTCTTTAAAGGATGATAGAGCGTTCCAAAAGAAGTACATGATTGAACCTATTGAGGTTAAAAATCGCTCTGGGCGAAAAGTATTAGCCACTGTTGAAGGGGATGAAGGTATTTTTCCGACTACAATGGAAGGATTATCAAAACTTAGACCCGTGCTTCCAGAAGGAACGGTTACTTTTGGAACTCAAACTCATCCTGCTGATGGTAATTGCGGGATCATTGTAACGACCAAAGAAAAAGCAGAAAAACTTAGGAAGAGAGAAGATGTTGAGGTGAGAGTTGTATCATATGGAGATCATAAGACAAAAAAAGGATATATGGCAATGGCTATTGTTCCAGCAGCAAATAAAGCTTTAGAAAATGCTGGGATTTCAATTGCAGATGTAACGGCAATTAAAACTCATAACCCATTCGCAGTAAATGATGTGTATTTCAGCAATGAGATGGATGTTGATATAAAAAATGTGAATAATTACGGGAGTTCACTAATATTCGGCCATCCCCAAGCACCTACAATGTTGAGGATCATAATAGAATTAATTGAGGAATTAGTAATGAAAGGAGGGGGCTACGGATTAGCAGATGGGTGTGCTGCCGGTGATACAGGTGCTGCTTTAGTTTTGGACGTAAAAGTTAACTAAACCAGAAAGAATTAGGTTAATGTCTCCAGAAAAGGTGTGTTGATTGACACGAAAAGAATTCGAAACGAGTAAACAATTAAAGCAAGTTATGGCTGATTATTATCACGGCTTAGATGAAGCATCCAAAAATGATGATCAGAAAGTTGCTTGGTGTTCTAGTGTTGGTCCTGCTGAAGTCTTGAGGAGTTTCGGTTTTAAAGTCTATTTCCCTGAAAATCACAGTGCAATCTTAGGAGCATCTAGAATGGCAACCGATCTAATTCCATATGCTAATGCAATAGGTTATTCTCCGGAAATTTGTTCTTATCTAACAGCGGATATTGGGGCATACTTAAAAGAAATCACTCCTTTAACACGATTGTATCCAAATATAAAAAGCATACCTAAACCAGATGTGTTAGTATTTAATACAAATCAGTGTAGAGATGTTCGAGATTGGTTCAAATGGTACGCTGATAAATTTAAAGTACCTTTAATGGGGATCTATACGCACAGAAACCTCAATGAAGTCACTGACACGCATATTTCATCAATAGCGCAACAAATGGAAGAAATGATTGAACCATTAGAGAAAGTTTCAGGAAGGGACTTTGATATTAATGAACTTAAAAAAGTAGTCAAACTCTCACGTGAATGTTCTGATCTTTGGAAAGAGGTTTTAGATATAGCTGCAAATAGACCATCACCTCTAACATTCTTTGATGGGGCAACCCACATGGGACCTGCCGTAGTATTGAGAGGAACTCAACAAGCTATAGATTATTATAAAATTCTTTTAATGGAATTACAAGAAAGAGTAAAAAATAACATAGGAGCTATAGATGGGGAGCAATTTAGATTATATTGGGAAGGAATGCCTATTTGGGGTAGGCTTAGACACTTTTCAGAGTTATTTACAAGTCTAAAAACATGTGTAGTCGCCTCAACTTATTGTAATAGTTGGATTTTTACTGCTTTTGATGAAAAAGATCCTTTTAACAGTATGGCAAAGGCATATACCGAATTGTTTATAGTACGATCAGATGATTATAAAGAAAAATATATCAAGGAAATGATTGAGTTCTTCAAAGTTGATGGTGTTATCTTTCATGATGCAAAAACATGCCCGAATAATACTAATTCCCGCTATGGGATGCCTCAAAGACTCGAAAAAGAGATTGGGATGCCAAATTTGATAATTAACGGAGATTTAAATGACTTAAGATGCTTATCTGATGAGCAATCAAGAACAAATATCGAAGCTTTTATTGAACAGCTTGAAGAATACTAAATGAAAACTCAAAAGAGAACATTATTAAATTATTGTTAATAAAAAACTTTGTAAATTAAGATTAGTAATAAGGGTGAAATTTCTAAAATACACCCAAATTAATGAGTGAGATATTAGAAATGGTCAATAAAATAAGTGCGATTGAAATAAAAAATTATATTGGCAAGCAATTTATTACTAGCTGGATTGAAGTTACCCAAGAAGCTATCAATAAATTTGCTGATCTTACAAAAGATCACCAATACATCCATGTTAATCCCGAAAAAGCAGTAAAATCTTTATATGGACAGACGGTAGCACATGGTTTTTTTGTGTTATCCATGCTTGGGTTCTTTACTCTACAAGATGGAGTAAAAGATTCGATGCAATTTTACGTAACGGATGCTAAATCAATAGTTAATTATGGATTTGATAAAATTAGGTTTATTTCAGCCGTTCCAGTAGGATCATTTATTCGTGATGTTACTTACATTTCAAAGGTTGAATTGGTTAAAAGGGGCATGAAATTTACGTCACACCACACAATTGAAATTAAGGGACAAGACAAACCCGCTGTAATAGCAGAATGGATAAATCTACTTATTTTATAAATAATAATAATAATAATAATAATTTTCAAATGGTGATGATACTTGATTATTGATGGTCATGTTCATATCTGTGGTCCTCCATTAAATCAGGATTATATAAAAACTACTTTAGCAGACGGATCATTAATTACTTTACCATTCAAAAGAGCTGATTGCTCTGTAGACCACCTTCTACAGGCAATGGATACACACAATATTGATATGGCTCTTGTTAATGCATTCTCAGGAGCGGTAACTAACGAACAACTGTCTCAAATAATAAAGGAACACAAGGATAGGTTAAAAGGATTCGCTTGGATAGATAACCCGCTAAATAAGAATGATTCTGTGAGGGAGATGGAAGAATCTTATACTAAATTAGGTCTTAGAGGTCTTAAGCTAAATCCCGGTACACAGCAATTTAGTCCCTCTGATCCTAAGGTTTATCCCCTCATTAAAAAAGCTGCTGAACTAAAGATCCCAATCTTTATTCATACGTATCCATGGCCTCTCGACGCATTTGAATATACTAAACCTGAACACATCTATACGTTGAAAAAGCATGTACCTGATGCAATAATCTTAGTTGGTCACACGGCATATCAACGTTTTATGGATCTAATACCTCTTGTGTCTTATCCTGGAATATATGTTGAGACTTCATTTGGGCTTGAGATGATAGCAGATTTATATGGTATCAAATTTGCAGAAAGATTTATCCGTAGAATTGGCATTGATAAGATTGTCTATGGTTCAGACTGGATGGGAACTCAAGATGGGAAAGAAAGAATTGTCGATAATAATTTTAGTATATTTGATAAAATGAATCTTACAAAGGAAGAGAAAGCTAAAATCCTAGGAGAAAATATTAGAAAAGTTATGGAATTATAACATAACTTAACTAATAGTTTTAAATTCAGCAGTTCGAAATTATCTCATGCAACATTTTTTCGATATTTTGCACTTCTTTTGAGTTAGGGTTCAAAATACACATGTTCTCTTTATTTTTATCCTGTATTATAATCATACCAGATGCTTTTACTCTATTTTTTATATGACTTTTTTCATTATTCATAGCTCTATTCAATGTTGAAATCAATTGATCATATTCTAATTCGTTAATTTCCTTTTTTATATAATTTCCTCCATCATATATTCCGCTTGAACTACATATAGGTTTAATTGGGTTATATTCAATGAACATATTATTAAAGATATATTCGTTACCACTTCCATCAAGATATCTATAAATTTTAGAGGTAGTTTTCAGATCCATTTTTTTTCCTCAATTTATCCGCCTACAAGTGGAGGTGAAAGGACTATTTCATCTCCATCTTTTAATTTTGTGTTCAATCCGTCTAAAAATAGATGATTACGGCCATTCACCAGGATGATTGCATGAGCCTCTAAATTTCCCTGCGAATTTACAAAGCTTTTCCGTATTTTTTTACCCTGCTCATCAATAAATTGGTCAATCACATTTCCTAAAATAGCAACATTAGAATAATTGATATAAGTTAGCCCAACATCATCAGCAAAAATCGCAACTAATTTTAAAATAACATTTGCCATTATTGTTCTAATAAGTCTATGTTGATAAAAATATTTTCTATAGAGTTTTATAAATTAATAACAATGATTAAAACTGTTTTTAATTTTTTTTATTAGTGAAGTGAATGAAGTCAAAAAATAATATTATCTCATTATTAAAGCAGAACCTAACAGAAAGCCACATTTTAACAGATGTAGCAGATTGTTATGTATACTCTTTTGAAAAGATTTTTTTGGATCCTGCTTATCCAAAACCTGATGTAGTGGTTAGAATTGCATCACTGAAAGAAGAAAACGACGTTTTGGATTTACTTGAAAAAGAAAATGTTACTGTAATTAAAAGAGGTGAAGTTTTTTCACACCCTTTTGAAAAATCCACCAACCTTATTATTTTAATAGATAATGTGAATATTCCACTACTTAGCTGTAATTCTGAGAAGATAAGAGAAAAGGAAAATTTCATTGCTGAAGGGTATGGAAGTTACAGAAATTTAGCAATAGCTGTAAAAAATCTATTTTTCGAAAAAACTTTAAATAAATGTCAACAGTGTGATACATGCTCCGGTTATTGCACTGTAAGTCCCTCTTTTGACGGAATTGAAACAATGTCTTCGAAAGGTAGGATGCTCTTAGCTAGAGGAATAATGAAAGGAGACCTAATCTTATCAGAAAAAGTAATAGATTCGCTATATGCTTGTACAAAATGTGGACTATGTTTTGCCCAATGTTTTCAAGACTTGGAATTTCATGAAGCGATACTTCACTTGAGACATAAAATAGCTGAACAGAATAAGGTTCCACAAGTTTTTCAAACAGCAGCTACCAATATTTTTGAACACGGAGATCCTAGTGCAACAACCATGGATCGCAGACTTTTACGGATAAGAAATTTTAACAAATTAAATTTTTTGGAATCGGCGGATACACTCTGCTGGCTCGGATGTACAACAGCTACAAGAACCCCAAAAACAGCTGAAGCCCTTTTCAATATATTAACTCGCTCAAATATTGACTTTACAACTTTAGGTCAAAATGAGGGATGTTGTGGATATATTTTAATCTCAACAGGATTATGGAAAGAAGCAAAAGAAGTAGCAAATATATTCATTAAAAAGATTGAAAAAACAAAGGTAAAAACCATAATCACACCCTGTTCAGGATGCTACTATACTTTTGCAAGACTTTATCCTGAAATTCTTGATATTACTATACCTTGTAAAATCCTTCATTCATCTCAATTCCTTGAGGACATCATAAATAAGGGGGAAATCAAGCTTAATCCTTTGAATTTAAACGTTACTTATCATGATCCCTGTTCGCTTGGGAGACACAGTCAAATTTATGACCCACCACGCAACGTTTTAAAAGCAATACCTAACCTTAAGCTAGTAGAAATGCCACTGAATAGAAGTTGTGCTCGATGTTGTGGAGGCGGAGGTGGACTTTGGACATTTAACAATAATGTGAGTTTGGAGACTACTCAAACAAGGCTTAAAGAAGATTTAATACCTATAGATGTTAATGTATTAGCAACAGCATGCCCACAGTGTCAATTAAATTTCCGTTTTGCTTCACGAATGAAAGATTTTCCTAATAAATCATTGAAGATATATGATATTGTTGAGTTATTTGAATCAGCAATGTAACTAGGAACTATAATTACTTTTTCGCTAAACCACGAATCTTGGGTTGACCTGGCCAGGGCCAAGATACTCTGTATTTTATTTTACAATTAGGACATGTAGCTTCTTTTACGTTTGATTCGATAGGAAAGCGTTCTAAACAATTTAAGCACCTGCACTTGGAAATTTCACTCATGGATGAATCTCATCTTCTTATTATTTTTCTAATGTGGTAATAAATTCCCACTAGACGATTTCCACTACAAAATTTTAAATTAATTCGTTAATTATTAGTTTTTCGTTGAGATTATTTAAATCTAATGGATTATTTGTGAATCGTTTAATGTTTTGTATTTTTACTATTAAAAAAATTTCTTTTTGAATCATTTAACACTGAAAATATGGAGAGAATTTACTCCAAATATGAAATAATGAAAGAATCAAGATTTAGCGAGAAGATATAAGGGAGGGGAATAATAATCGTCTGGAAGAAAAAAATTGCTTATATTGATTTATCTAGCGGAAAAATAACTAAAAAAGAAATCCCAAAAAAAGTTCGAGAGCAATACTTAGGCGGTAGGGGCATAAATATGTATCTCCTTTATAATCATTTACCTCCTGGAATTGATCCTCTAAGCTCAGAAAACATACTTCTTATAGGAACGGGTTTACTCACAGGAATTCCAGCTCTCGGGAGTGGGCGTTGTGATATAGCCGCGAAATCTCCCCTAACAGGGGGAATTGGTGATTCTAACATTGGCGGCTTCTTTGCCCCAGAATTAAGAATGGCAGGATTCGATCATTTAGTAATTACAGGAAAGGCTGAGAAACCTGTGTATCTCTGGATACATGATGAGGAAATCGAAATTTTAGACGCTAGTTATCTTTGGGGGAAGGATACATTTAAAACACAGTCCCTTATCCGTTCTGAACATGGAGATGAAGAAATCAAATCCTTAGTAATTGGTCCAGCTGGTGAAAACCTTGTAAGATTCGCAAACGTAAGAACCGGAATGAAAAATTCCGCAGGACGTACTGGGATGGGATGTGTTATGGGATCGAAGAATTTGAAAGCAATTGCGGCTAAGGGAACTTTAGATATAGAATTTGCCAATCCAGTAGAACTTCTAGATTACTGTAAAGAAATGATCGATATGGTTATGAAGAATCGATATTCAAGAGCAGCATCTAAATGGGGTACACTTATAATTTATAGCACCACAAATACTACTGGATTGATTCGAACTAGGAATTTTCAATTAAACCAATTAGAACAGGGATGGGACCTTGAACCTGAAGAAATGGATAAATATACCATTGGGATGTCTGGTTGTTTTGGGTGCCCTGTGAGCTGTCGTCATCGTTATGTCCTAAAAGAAGGAGCATTTGCGCCAATTTTTGCAGAAGGTCCAGAGTATACTTCATTAGGTGCCTTTGGGACAATGGTAGACTGCAAAAGTATGGAAACTATACTTGTAGCAAATCACTTAGTAAACAAGTACGGAATAGATACATTAGAAACTGGAGGACTTATTGCCTGGGCAATGGAACTCTATGAAAAAGGGATCCTCACTGAAGAAATGACAGAAGGCTTAAGACTTGAATGGGGGAACGAAGATGTTGTCTTGGAACTCATAAAAAAAATTACATTTAGAGAAGGAACACTTGCTAATATACTTGCTGATGGATTTAAGGTAGCAATCGATAAGTTTGGAGAGGAATCTAAATATTATGCAATTGAAGTAAAAGGTATGAGTAACTTACATTCAGATGAGCGACCTACTCCCAGTCTAGCTTTAGGTATTACAACCTCAACTAGAGGTGCCGACCACTTGAGAGGTAGGCCTGCTATCGATCTCTATGGATTACCCGAAGACTTTTTGGAGGAAATATATGGTGGTCCAATATCTTCAGATTATCGATCTTATGATGGGAAGCCAAGAATGGTGTATTGGCAAGAACTCTTGTACGCAGTAACTGATTCGCTTGGCATATGCAAGTTTCAAACTGTTTTTCTAGCTGTTCATGCTCCAAAATGGGAGGAGTTTACAAAACTAATTAAATTAGTTTCTGGTATGGAATATACAGTTGCTCAACTTATGGAAATTGGTGAAAGAATTTATACTCTTGAGAGAATGTTTAATAATAGAGAAGGTTTTTCAAGAAAAGATGATAGGTTACCAGAGAGATATTTCAAAGAAGCAACCCCAATTGGTCTTCCAAGGATTAGAGATAGAAAAATAGATAAAGAGAAATTTGAAAAAATGTTAGATGAGTATTATACTCTTTATGGTTGGGATGAAAACGGGATTCCTACTAAGGAAACAATTCAAAAACTCGGACTAATAAAAGAACAATCTCCAATATTATAGAGAGGTAGTTAAAATGCAAAAAATCTTATTTATTGATCAAGAAAAATGCACAGGATGTCGATTATGTGAGATTGCATGTTCTGTCCATCATGAAAGAGTGAGTAATACCTCTCTAGCAAGAATACATATAGTAAAATGGGAAACGTCTGGTTTATATGTTCCAATGATCTGTCAACAATGTGATACTCCAATTTGTGAAACTGTATGCCCTATGAATGCCGTGAAAAGAGATGATAAGACAGGAGCGCTACTTATTAATAAAGATTTATGCGTAGGATGTAAATTATGTGTAATGTTTTGTCCCTTTGGAGGAGTGGGTATTGGGAAAAATCGAGAAATTTTAAAATGTGATTTATGTGATGGAGATCCCATTTGTGTGAAATTTTGCATCCCTAGCGCATTACAATATATAGATGCTAATACTATTAATCTAAGGAAAAGAAGAGTTGCCGCAGGGAGACTAACTGAATTGATGAAGAAATTATTAGATGTATCAATATAAGAAATAAATAGAATTTGATAGAGAAATAAAAATGTTTGAAGATCCAAAGTTCGGAATTGTTGGTGTGGGACCAACTGGAGGAATAATGGCAGCCCACCTTGCTAAATTGGGTTATGATGTGATTCTTGTTGATAAATTTAAAGGGCACATGGATGAAATAAAAAATAATGGACTTATATTAACAAATTTACGAGAATGCAAGGTAAAATTCTCTCCAGAAAATATATGTTACTCTATTGATGAACTTCAGCATAAAGATGTAGATACTCTATTTATTGCAGTTAAAGCGTCTCTTCTTAAGAGTATCTTACCACAAATTAAAAAAGTTGTAAAACCAAATACTCATCTAATTAGTTTACAGAACGGTTTAGGTACAGAAGAAATTATTGCAGATTTTTTTGGGAAAGAGAATTCAATACGAATTGTTGTGAATTATGCTGGAAATTTAGTTTTTCCGGGAATAATACGGATGTCCTTCTTTAATGCTCCTAATCGTATAGGTATTTTATCATCCGTAGCTGAAGAGAAGGCTAAGAAATTAGCAGAGATCATAACCAAAGCAGGATTAGAAACTGAATTTACTCCAGATATTAAAAAATATGAATGGGAAAAGGCTATACTTAACACAATGAGCCCTATATGTGTTACAACAAGAAAAACGATGAAACAGATGATGGAATTCAAGGAAACCAGAGATCTTGCAAGAGCATTAATGATTGAAGGAATTGAAGTTGCACGAGCAAGAGGTATTGAATTTGGACCAGGATTTTTAGACTATTGTATAAATTATCTGGATAAAGCAGGGCACCATAAAGTTTCAATGCAAGCAGATATAGAGAGGGGAAATCCATCAGAAATAGACTTTCTCAATGGAAAAATAGTAGAGTATGGAAAAATCGCAGGAATTCCAACACCAATTAATAACATTTTTGTTTCCTTGATTAAAGGTTGTGAACTCCCTTCTGTTAATCCTTGATCAGTACAACTGCGAATATATGAGAACTTTTTAATGGAACTATGACAGATGATAAATATTTTGTAGGTATTGATGTCGGAACATCCTATGTTAAATCAGTCATTATAAATAATAAAAAAGAGATTGTGAATTCCTTCATTAAGCGCACTGGTACTTCTCTTGGGAGTTTAAGTAAATTAGTTTTTGATAGTCTCCTTTTAAATGCATCGATATCGCAATCTGCGATAAATTTTATAACAGCAACTGGATTTGGAAGAGATAATGTAACTTTTGCAGATTCTACGAAAACTGAAATTAGTTGTCATGCAAAAGGAGTTTATCACTATTTTCCTAAAAAAGTTACCATCATTGATATCGGAGGTCAGGACACAAAAGTTATTAAACTAAATGAAAACGGAAAAATTGTAAGGTTCAAGATGAATCGAAAGTGTGCTGCTGGGACAGGTGTCTTTTTGGAAGAGATTGCTTATCGGCTTGATATCCCTTTGAGTGAATTAAATAGTATCGCTTTGAAATCTACAAATAGTACGCCACTTGGAAGTTTTTGTACTGTTTTTGCTAAAACGGAAATCCTTACTCGTATAAAAGAGGGAGAAAAAGTTGAAGATCTGATAAAGAGTGCTTTTGAATCAGTCATTAGAAGAGTGATTGAAATGGCTGAATTAGAGGGAACATTAGTTGTAACTGGTGGACTTATCGCTCATAATAATATCATCAGAGAGATTTTAGAAAGGGAAACAGGAGCAGACGTTTTAGTTCCACCAACTCCACAATTAATTGGTGCTATTGGAGCAGCACTATTTGCTCTCGAAACTTAAACCAATATAATAAATTGATAAGTGCTAAATCAAGAAAAAAAAATAAAAGTATTTAATTATCTAATCTTTAGTTGTTGCTCGTCCAATAAAAAAGCAAATTAAAATTACCACAAACGATACAATCCCTACTATATAAAAGTACTGAACATATTGAGGAATACTGTTATTCGCTACTCCAAAGATATTTACAAGAATCCCTTTTAAACCCCACGCAGCAATTCCTCCAACGATCCCAAAGATAACATCCCAGGTTGCGTTTTGTAAAGAATCTCGGCGTCCTTCAAATTTAATACCTAATTTTACGAATAAGGTGTTTTCGATAATTTCCCAAAAGATTGCTACCACAAATACCAATACCAACATTAGCCAATATGGTATAAAATATATTAACTCATCTTCAAAATAGCTTGGTAGACAATTTATCAAACTTAATAAAAGAAAGCTACAGATTCCTAAATCAACATGGCCCCAACTAAAGTAATCTACCGGTGATTTACCTGTCTGTGATTTTGATCCCGCAACAAAAGGAGTTGACTCACCACTTCCCATACATTAATCCTCTCTTTTTTGCTATTCTTTTTAATTTAAAATTGAATAAAATCGGATAATAATACAACAACGCATTTTACTAATAAATTTAAGTGATTTTCCTTAAAGATTAAAATGTTAAAGAAAATGTAAATAAAGACTTAACTCAAATTTAAATAAGCAGATAGCTAGATACTAGATCATTGATCACAGAGATCATAATTTAAAAATAAAAAATGAAAAAAAATGAAATCTGTAATAAAAAAAAGGAAATTAATTCCACTTTTAGTGTTCTTACTATTTGGATTACTTAATATCTTTAACCTAAGTTCTGGTATTGCTATGCATATGCAAGGAGAAGGTGCTACATTTTACCCCGATGATGATTATCCTACTCAATATGGTGTTTTTATACCTTCACCTAACATGTATACTACAATGTCAATTCAAGGATCAAATCAGGGTGAATTCGTAATGATGAATTGGTTAGGAGGTGCTATTGATACAGAGACAGTTACTTATCCAGGTGAAGATATCTCATTGCTATATCCTTGGTATTTTGATAGTTATGTGAAAGAAACACCAACAAGTAATGGATATATTGATCCATGGGCAGCTAATTGGATGAATGTGACGGCTTTTAATCCTCACAATGTTTCTCTTTCGCCATACTCCATTAATTCTGTGTTTAACTATTATGTCATGCCTGAAGAAAATCCACTCTTACTATGGTTAAATAGTTCAATACCAATACAAATAGATATTTTAATAAGTAAAATTGGACCCAAGGTCTGTAAATTCGACTGGTTAACCGATGACCCTTCTATTGATCTGCTAGATGATTTTTCTTTAGTATCCCCATCAGGTAAATTAATAGATGTCGATATACGCCAAGTTGATTATGATAGTGTTATGGGTTCGTTTGATCTTTACCATTATTTTGCATTTGTTGCTGCTGAAGAGGGAACTTATAGACTTTTAATAAAAGCTGATTATACAGAGCCTACTCAATTAACATTAGAATTTGTAGATTCTCCAGTATCTACATTACCTATAGAAACTTTAACATTTGGAGGACATCCAGATGATAGTCCCACTACTCAAGATGCATGGGATTTAGAATGGCAAAACATGTGGTATGAGATTAGTGGAGAAGAAGGTGATCTATTCAGGCTTGATCTTGGAATTGATTATGTCGATATCCTTCCCATCGTTAACTTTTGGATGCCTAGTGAAAATGGATATATAGCTAATCAACTTCCAGGTGCCGATATTTATGACATTATTTTTCCAATGACTGGTTCAGCATATATTTCATTTATCGATGAAACAATTATTTGGTGGTATAGATATTCAATGTATTTGAGTGAGTTTAAAGTTCTAAATTATACTGTTGGAAGTGATTTGACTACAATTAAAGTATCTAGAGACCAAAGAAAAGCTATAGAATTTGATATTGAACAAGACTCTTTTGTAATGTTTAACTATACTTTGTTCTCACAACCATTTGGAAATCCTACCATTTACGCACCAGGAGCACCTTTTGCATTTTTATACGAAGATTCAAAGAGTATGGAGAGTTATGATATAATTTCTCCAATTGAAACAAAAACAGTGGATTCTGAAACATTCTACTATTATTATTTACCGAATGGAACATATCACGCCTTTATTGCCAACAACGACATCCGATATGATGGAATTGTACAAATCAGTTCAAAATTCCTTACCTGGGAAAATAATCCAATTCCAATCAATTATTTAACATATCCAGAAACAAATCCTTCTCAATTTATTACCCTTGAATTTGAACCAGATGAATATTACTCCAGTCTTAAGGAAGGAATAGGCATTGGAATAAATATTGTAAATCCAGGGCAATATAGGTTAAATATGACGATAGATATCTCTGAATATATGGAAGATATACCACCAATAATTGATCCTTCCGCTGTAGTCTATTATAACGATAGTTCAGGTGAATACAGTGATTATACCTCAAACGCTACTACTCAATATCAATCATTTCCAATATTTACCAATGTAGGTGACTCATTATATTTAGCATCGTCTGATAAATTCCAAGAAATGCATTTTAATTTTTCTCAATTAGGTAGTAATCCTGGAGCTCCAGATCTATTTCCTTACGTTTGGCATGATGGTTCTTGGTATTCAATAGGGACTTTGATTGACAATACTAACGAGTTTGAATTGAATGGAAGTTGGATTATTAATAATTTTGATCCTGACTATATAAATTGGGAAAGAGGGTGTGACTTTGACATACCAGGTATCATTGAAGATGATTTTTATTGGTTAGAAATTTATTGCGGTGATGATTTTGATGGTGGTGGAGAAACCATTCCTTTTATTGACCTAATTAGTTTAAATTTTTCAGGCATATCGTTAGAGGGAGAGATAAATTTTGCTCTTGTAAGAGAGAGTGGCTATGATTATAGTGATTATTGGGAATTAACTGCTCCAACTGATGTTTCGTTTATTTATTATCAAAAAATTGAGAATCTCACTTTTTCAGTTGAACAATGGCTTTTTGGGGCTACAGTAGATCCATTTACTTTGGGATTAGAAGAGGGATATTATAAATTACTTATAATTCCAGATGGGTGGTCATATGAAGGGTTAATAGAAATTCAATTCGGGATAGAAAATTATTGGGATTATAATGTCGAAAGGACGTTTACAATTACTGATGAACCTTTAGCATATCCATGGCAAATCGGAAATTTGGTTAATGTGACTGAAACAATACTCTATAATTACTCAACGTATCCTTATGATTTTTCTGTATCTTTCAATGATACTATCGTAAGTTGGGATGATTATACCGGGTATTATGAAGGATATCTTGTCTTAAATTGTATTGGAACTGCTTATAGTTGGACACAATTAGTAGTAGAGGCTATAAATATAACCGATTATGAACTCTATTTAATGCAAGAACTTCCATGGATAGATGGCAATGGACCAAATATGGAGATTGCGACAATAGATACAACCATAGGAGACAATAATACTATCGAATTTGGCGTAATACGAGACAATTTCACATTACTTTTTGAATATCATGGAGATGGGGATGAGAACATAGAATTTAATATTGGATTGAGGCAGTATAATACAACTACTTTATACAGCAGCGAGATCACAGCATCTTATACTCCGCCTTCAAAACCATCAAATGGAGAAGGAGATAGTCTTGTATTAACATTAGCGATCGTAATTCCTACTGTCGCTGGAGCTGCTGTAGTAATTATATATGTGCTTAAGAGAAAGGGTAGAATACTAACAAAAACACCTTAAAGTTAAATAAATATTTTTTTTTCTTTCTATTGAGTTTTTCTGTTTTACTTTTAATTTATTTTCCATTTTTTCTAGAGATTTAATATCTTTCTAAATCAAGCTATATTTATTCTATAAACTTAATATTAGAGATAATAGATTAGAGATTTTGTAAATTAATACTGATATTTTTCGAGATTTAATAGCGTTGGCCGTTATTATATGACTTTGTCGTTATTAAAAACTTAATAAAATTCAAAATTATTTTTATTAAAGCTATTAGTTCAAAAATTTATACAAAAATTCGGATAAGGTTTTTAAGTCAAATTGATTTTTTAGCTCAATTTTTAAAGAAATTTTTTTTTTTTTAATTAAATTTATGAACTCTTTTAGCTTTTATTTTTAAAATAAGGATGTAATAAAGAAACTGTAAAAAATTAATCTCATAATGGTATCATACCAATTATATTTACAGAATAATGGAATCAAGCGTTCATAATATTGACAAAACATTTATTAGGGTGGTTAGTTGTATAATAACTAAGAAAAAAATTATTTTTTTCTAGTAGTGGAATGTAAGTTTTTAGTCTATAATTTTATTCCTCCACGAATATTATTAAAAATTCATTCCATTACTCTTTATTTTTTTACAGTACTTAGTGAAAATGAGAAAATATTTTTAGTCCTAATTATTCTTGTAAACTCTTACCTTCTTGATAACCAATACAGATAGTTTCACTAATTTTATAGTATCGATTACCTAATGCATATAAAATAGAATCTAATTTTGTCATGTCTACAATTTTTCAGCCCTCTATAATATAATCTTCATTAAAATAAGATTGCACAACATCCCCGACAAAGGGGACAAAACTATTCAGTCATTATTTTTTTAATTTCCTGAATTAATACTGGAATTACTTCATTTAAATCTCCAACTATACCATAATGTGCTACATTAAAGATGGATGCGTTTGGGTCTTTATTTATGGCGACGATAACATCTGCGTTTTGCATACCAACTACGTGCTGGATCGCTCCAGATATACCACATGCAATATACAATTTGGGGGATACAGTCTTACCTGTCTGACCAATTTGTCTATCGGGATCAAGCCAATTTAATTCTACTGTTATTCTTGACCCTCCTAATTCAGCATTTAATACTTCTGCTAAATCTTCTATTAACTTAAAATTTTCTTTAGACCCAACACCTCTTCCCCCTGCTACAATGATTTCCGCATCTTCAAGATTTACAACTGTTTTACCTTTATCTATTCTTTTTAATATTTTTGACACAGAATCCTTTTCTTCAAATGTGTAATCAATAATTTTAGTAATTACATCTCGTTCTCTGTCTTCAACTTTTTTAAAGATACCAGGTCTAACTGTAGCCATTTGTGGTCTACCTAATGGAGTTAAAATTGTTGCCATTATATTTCCTCCAAAAGTTGGACGAGTTTGAAGTAAATTTCTAGTTTCTAGGTTAATATCTAACCCCGTACAATCTGCAGTCAAACCAGCATTAAGTCTTTTTGCAATTCTAGGGGCATAATCTCTCCCTGTGGGTGTAGCTCCAATTAATATAATTTCAGGCTTTTTATCTATTACTAGTTCTGAGATTACTTTTACATACAAATCTGAATAATAATCTTTCAGTATAGGTGACTTCATATATAGGATTTCATCCATGCCATATTTATTAAATTCATTCAATTTATCATCGAAGGACGCGCCTAATAATACGAGTGTGAGCTTTACATCTAGCAAATCTGCTAATTCTCGCCCTTTTCCTAGTAATTGAAAAGCAACTGGGTGAACTTTGCCTCTAAAATGCTCAGCAATAACCCACACGCCTTTATATTGAGAAAGATCAATTTTTTTAGCAATGATTTCATCCCGTTCTATTGATATTGCTTCTTCAGGACAAACATCTACACATGATCCACATAGAGTGCAATTTGGTAAAATGGTTGCTATATCGCTATTTAGTTCGATCGCTCCATAAGGACAGCTGTCTATACAGCTTGCGCAACCAGTACACAGGTCTTTATCAATATCTATACTCAACTATTTAATCCTCTTAAAATATTTTATCATCCTTTAAATTCTGGCATAATTTTTGAACGGCTTCTTCGGTACTTCCTTCTAAAATGATATGATTCCCTTTTCTTTCAGGGCTGAAAATTTTCCAAACTTCAGTCATGGAACCATTTAACCCGATTTTCGATTTATCAGCATTTAATATATTAGCATCTAGCTTCTTTACCCTACCTTCTTCATGTGCTTTCATTATTCCTGCCATAGATGGGTACCTTGGTTGATTAATATCTTTAAAAACAGAGATTAATGCTGGTAATTTCGTTTCAATTACGACAGTCTCAATAATTCTAAATGCTCGTTCCACAACTATTTTGTCTCCATTTAATTCAATATTCTGTACATAAGTAATTTGAGGAATTCCTAATTCTTCTGCTAATTCAGGAGGTACTTGTCCCGTATCTCCATCTATAGCTAGAGCACCGCATATAACAAGATATTTTTCTTCGATGTTATCTTCTTCTAAAATTTTCTTTATTGCTTGAGCCAAAGTATATGATGTAGCTAAAGTATCTGCTCCTGCAAATGCTCTATCGGTTAATAAGTATCCTTTATCTGATCCCATTGCTATTGCTTCACGTAATATCTCTTCTGCTTGAGGAGGGCCCATACTTAAAACTATAACTTCAGCTCCGTGTTTTTCCTTTAAATTTAGGCCTAATTCAATAGCATTTCGATCTGGGGGATTGATTATCGACTCAATACCCTCTCTTATGAGAGTATTAGTATTGGGGTCAATTTTTACCTCTGATACGCCTGGTACTTGCTTTATACACACGAAGATTTTCAAATCGAAATCACTATTTTATATTTTGCTAAATCTGATAATAAATACAAACAAATTTCTTTTAAAACGAAAAATCAGTTCAAAAAAAATAAATTTTTCGAAAATAAAACAAAAATTTGAAAGAAAAATTAATTAAATAATTATGAACTTCATATTTTTCAACTATACTCCTTTTCTTAACAAATTGTTCGCAATGACGAGACGTTGAATCTCACTTGTACCTTCATAAATTTCACCCATCTTTGCGTCCCGGAAATAACGTTCTACAGGATATGCCTTCATTAATCCATATCCTCCATGAATTTGAACAGCACCATGAGCTGCCTGCATTGCAGCCTCAGATGCTGTAAGTTTCGCCATAGCACTAGCCATTCCAAATGGTATTCCTTTATCATGCATATTAGCTGCTTTATAAGTGAATAACCGAGCCGATTCAATAGCACAAGCCATATCAGCAATCTTCCATTGCACTGCTTGGAACCTCCCAATAGGCTTGTTGAATTGAACTCTTTCATTAGCATATTTAATAGAAGCTTCTAATGCTGCTTGTCCTAAGCCCACACACTGAGCAGCGATACCAATTCTGCCAAAATCTAATATTTTCATAGCCATCTTAAATCCTTCTCCAAGAGCTCCTAATATATTCTCATTTGGCACTCGAACATCTTGAAATACTAACTCAGAGGTGTTTGAAGCACGAACACCTAATTTATCTTCTTTTATTCCAACAGAATAACCAGGTGTTTCTGAATCTACGATAAAGACAGTCAATTGCTTCCTACTATCCTTTTCTCCTGATTTGGCTACAACTAACAATGTTTTCGCAATGCCACCAGATGTAGCGAATATTTTAGTTCCATTTAATATCCATTCATCACCATCTTTCTCAGCAGTTAACTGAACTCCTCCGGCGTCGCTACCTGCATTTGCTTCAGTCAAACAAAAAGCACCTATTTTATTTCCTTTCGCAAGATCGGTTAGGAATCTTTGTTTCTGGTCTTCAGTTCCAAATCTATAAATTGGATAGGCAACAACACCATTATGCACTGCTGTAGTGATTCCCCAAGCGGCATCAGCACGACCGATTTCTTCAATTACAATACAAAAAGCAATTGAATCATCGTGGAGACCAGCTCCTCCATATTCTTCTGGGATACAGATACCAAAATAATTCATTCCTTTCATTCTTTGAAACGCATTTTCATCTAATTCTTGTTTTTCATCGCTCTCTTTTGCCACTGGTACGAGAACTTCTTCACCGAAGTCTCTAGTTGTCTTTTTTAACATTTTTTGTTTATCATTTAAGGAAAAATCCATAATATTGTCTCACTTTTTTTGTTTTCTCAGAATCTAATTTATATAATAATCTATTTTAAGAGATTAGTTCTTATTCCTAATTATATTTTGTTATATTTTAAATACATATAGAGTAAAGGGCTTACAAGAGAATTGGTTTCTTGTTGATAACTGCTTAAAATATAATATGAACTTTTAACTAGCTTACTCAGGATTAATAATTAGAACAAAAATTAAAATGAACGTGTTTATAAAATGAATCTTACATGTAGTAGTTGTGGAAAAATTGTGGAACCTTTACCTTTACAATGCGGGCAAAGTGTTTCCGTGAATAGTAAAACAAATCAATGGGAGTGTTCCATGGAAAATTGCGGAACCGTCACATTTGATAAATTTTTATGTGAAAATTGTTGTATCAATAAAAGTATATTGGATATTTACAATGGCTTTGAGCTCCTGTCAGTTGAGAATGAAGAATTTCGAGAAGAATTAGAATTACTTAAGGAAAATGTCATTCAATTCAATTTACCCAATTCAGGATTTAATTATTGGGTTAAATTTGGAGAAGGGAATTTTAAATGTGAGAAAGGTGAAATAGAAGGGGCAGATATCTTTTTATCATGCCCACATGAGACAATGAGCGGGATTCTTAATGGAGACCTTAGCGCATATAGCGAAGTCATGAATGGAAATCTCAAAATAAAAGGCGATCTTCAGTATGCTGTTGTTTTTTTAGATCTACTTATATTAGCTTTAGAAATTAATGAAGAAATGAGAGGTGCATAAATAATAATGGAAAAAACGTTTATTTGGGGTCATAGAGGTACTGGATTCATAGGTGTGCAAAATACTATCTCTTCGTTTCAAAATGCAATTAATATTGGAGTTGATGGTATTAAGACTGAGGCACAATTATCAAATGATGGAGAAATATTTTTAACTTTTTACCAAAGTCTCAAATTTAATGGGGAAGATAAACCAATTAAAGAATTAGATAGCGAAGAAATTAAAAAGTTTAAACTTGAAAATGGTGAGTCAATTCCTTCACTTTCCGAGCTTTTTAATGAATTTCAAGATTATGATATTAGATATAATTTTGACATAAGCACTCCTGAAATAGGAATAAGAATAATAGAGATTGCTGAGGACTATAATCTAATTGACAAAGTAGAATTAGCAAAAACCGCAACGGATTCCTCCTCTCTTCCTTTGATCTTTTCTAAAATCAGAGAAACCAACAACAAAATAACATTGATTAATTCAATTGTCCTTAAACATTCAAACATAGATGAAGAACACTTTGACCTAGAAAATATGAGAAAACTGAATGTTAAGGTAATTAATGTTAATTATAATTTCGCCACTTTTGAATTATTTAAGAAAGTAAAAGACGCAGGCTTTAAACTTTATGTATGGGGTGTTCTATTCAAGAGAACAATGCAGAAATTCCTTAAAATGGAGTATAAAGGACAAGTGGTAGATGCTGTTTATTCCAATTTCCCTGAGAGATTAGTAAATATTAGAAATGAAATCCAAAACAATGGAAAAAATTAGTTATAGATGACTTCAAAATAATTTTTTTTTAATTTCTTTATCTTTAAGATATTTTTTGTATTGAGTCAAAATTTTTGTTTTTATATCTCTTTTTTCTACTCATCGAATACACACATCTCCAACCTCTCCTGAGGTTTTTTGAAATATTTTAAAACCTTTATTTCTCATTATTATATACCATGAAATTATTTCACGATTACAAGGATATATCTTTTCACGCGTTTTGGTCAAGAGACACTTCCAAAGTAATTAACGAAGTCCTAAACAAGAAAACTAAGAGCTACGCCACTCACCACGACATTTTCCTTAGATTTATTAATGATAAGCTTTTTAAAGGGCAAGGAGTATTAAACAAAGAGTTCCGAAGGAAAGGAAAAACATATCCTGACTTATTAATTCCTTCCAAAACTGAAGGAAAAAAATACGAAATCGTTGAGTTAAGAACTCACACTAGTGAATTAAAATATTTAAGGCGTGAATTGAATAAACGAGAAAAAATATTTGCTTTTAGCGATTATCTCTATTTTACTTATTTTTTGCGTCGAGTTTGGAAAGAGAGGAACGAAATTTTAAAAACTCACGATTGCATATATTACTTAATAATAATTAGTATTCCAAAAAAAACCGAGAAAAGACCAATAAACGAGCTAGTTACTACTATAAAGATGGGAGCAGAAGATTTTACTAAAAAAGTGGCAGAGGAAAGTGGAATCGATTCCGTAAAAGAGGAATTATTAGGCGTAGAGAACATGTTTAAAACTGTTGATTTAGAGAGAAAGTTAGAAGAAAAAGAGGACTTAATAAAAGAGATAGAGAGCGTAATAAAAGAAAAAGATAAACGATTAAAAGAGAAAGAAAAAGAAATCACACAACTCAAGAAACAATTAGATGAAACAAAGAAGTAATTGGTAATTAAGTAAAATCTAAAGCAAACTAATGCTAAAATAATTGATTAATAAGACTGATTCTAGTTTACTTAGATAAATAAGACTTATTCTGGTATTACTTAAAGTATGAGTAAAGAAAACCAACATTTTGAAATTTCAAAACTTAAGGACTACTTGTATGTCATAAAAGAAAACATATCAGCTGTCCATCCTGTTTACACTAATGATCCTCTTAATATGTATTTAATTTTAGGATCTCACAAT
>JAHLWT010000246.1 GCA_019057775.1 Promethearchaeota archaeon | reverse complement strand
TACACTCATCTCCTCTATATACACAGAACTTTTGAAATCATCAGGATTTTCAATTATATAAAGAAAGGAATCAATTTGACTCTTGATAAGGTCGAAATCAGCATCTATCTTATCTATTTCCTTATACCATTCGTATTCAAAAATGCCAGTCTTTATCTTACCTTTTCGAGATTTTTTCGGCATACTTGCAATATAACTTCTAAGATATATAAATTTCACATTATTGTCATTTAATTATATTTATTAAGAAGTTAGAAGATTTTAAAAAAGATAAAACATGATAAGGAGGGTAAAGAGATTCTTGAGGGCAAGTGTACACTATTTAGAGAGTTTAACCGTGGAATTTCAAGGATTTTAGAATTTGCTCTTTTAAAAAAAATACCGCTTCGTGGAGGGATCGCATTTGGTAAAACAATTATCAAGATTGATAAAAACAAAAATAATAACGAGATAATTGGACAACCTATTATCAATGCATACTTAGTAGGCGAAGCACAGAATTGGATAGGTGTTGCATTTCACTCTTCTTGTCAAGCTTTCATTCATAAAGAATGTGATAAAATTGTTATTAAGTACAATATTCCTTATCATGAAGATCGGCTAAAAAAAATTACTCATGGAATTGCAATGAATTATTCTCTTGAATGGGGCGGGGGAATAAAAGATAAAATAAAAATGATATTCAATGAGTTAAAACGTAAAAAGATTTCAGAGAAGATCTTAAAGAAGTACAACGAGACAGTTAAATTTTGCTGGGATCATAATCTTTATTTTTAATTGTAAGGATTGACTCAATCATTAACTCCTATGATTTTTTTTGCCAACAAATTAAAGCATTTTTCCTTGAGTTGTAAAGAAAATTATTTATTCTCATCCTAATAGATTCTTTTTTATATTTCTATTAGTATTAAGATAATGAAAGGTTTAGAATTAAGAGAATAATATATAAATCAGATGCTTATGGATTTTGATATCTTTAAACCCTTAAATAAATTGCCTACTAAATTATTAGTATATTCAAAGGAGGATTTTAGAGAAGAGGAATTAAAATTAATTAAAGTATATTGTGACTCCTTATCTAATCGCATCTCTCATAATGATAAACATTTATTATTTGAAAATAAAATCCTTAAACCGAAAAATTTATCCCTAGAGGGGGATTTAGAATATGGTTTTAACTTACTTAAAGAAAAAAGAATGACTATAGAAAATGGTCTTTGTTTCAGAACCTATTTGTATTATGAAGAATATTTAACTGGTAAACTAGAATACACTAATAACCTTTGTAAATTAATTGAAGCTATAATGAGAAACGAGGCTGAAATTAAAAATCCTAATACTACTTTTTTTTCGTTTATAGGAAATTATTATCATAGACCCTTGCTTAAAACTTATTTTTTAGCTTATATATTAAACGATCTAGGTTATATCCAAATATCCTTTGGACTGTCTGATTATGTTCGTAAGGATTATCGTTATTATCAAGACTTAAAGATTTATGAGATTACGGATAAATGTAGGGATTTTTATAGAGATATCTGTCCACTTCAAAGGTTTAAGGAATTAATCAATTATATTAAACGACTTAAAGAGAAATACCTTTTTGAAAGTTATTCTAATATCCAAGTAAGAATTACTGCGTTAGTTCGTGATTCATTTTGGGAGATTATATACATAAGATTTGACTTTACTAACGAAAAGACGTTAATTAAAAAACCTAGATACAATTATCCCAATAAAGAAGTTGTTTTGTTTGAAGAAATAATTGAATTTGAAAAATTAATTAACTGTTTTAAAGTAGAAGGTAGTCTATTAACATATAATCCAGCAGAATTTACATTTGAATTTGTATACTTCATTAAATTTCCCTCCAATTTTTCAAGATTTAAAGAATTTGTTAAACCAACTTTTCATTTACAACGAATAGAATGCAAAGATCCTTTAAATTTTATTTATTTTGACTTGTTGGAATCATATTTAGGAGGTTATTGTGAATTTGACTTTAAAGAGATAATTAAAAAGGAATTTAGGGATGATTCGACCAAAGTAATAAAAAATTCTACTGAGGTAATTAACGAATTTATGGGATATAATCTTAATTCTTTATCCCTACCCTTTATTATAATAGTATACCCTATTAAATCATTTGAAATCTTAAATATAGTGTTAGGAGAAAATATTGACAAAAAAATTAAGATCACATGGACTGTAAATCCAGATTATGATACATATTTCAGATGTAAAACAACAATTAATGGTATCCAATACGAAATTCCTAAAGAAGGGTTCGATATTGCTATCAATGAAAATAGCCCTAGATCTTTTCCTTGCGATGTTCAGTGGAATGGAAAATCGGATTTAGTCTCATCAGATGAGATTTTAGCTACAGTAGGCATTAAAAATCCACACTATAAAGAAAAAAGCATAAAAGATTATAAAGCACTTAAAGGAAAAGTTTTTGAAAAAATAAATAAACACTTAGAAGAAGCGGGAATCCTAGAAAAAGAGACAAGAAATATTCAAGATAAAACCTGGCAATCACTTTTAGAATACTTGGGAAGATTACTGATTCAATCATATAATAAAAAAAATTCTTTTCTAAAATCAGCAGAAAAATGGAAAAAAGAAATAGAAATGCATGAATGGTTTCATTCAAAGTTTCAAGGATTTGTACAGGAGCACAATTTCATTACTTACCACACGGAGGCAGATTCTGGTGGAGGGAAATGTGAACACTTCATAAATAATATTCCAATTGAAGATAAAATTGTGGATAAATCAGATAATAGGGAGATGAAGGAATTTTTAGAAGAGCAATATAAAAAATATTATCCACAGGTTAGAAGATATATGGGTGGGCAACAGAGTAAGTATGGAATTCTTCTAATTACCGATAAAAGAGAAGAGATTAAAAATGATGTTATCAGAGCATCAGTGCCCGGGAGTTGTTTAATATTTCAATACAATGAAGGAGATGATTTATGGTGTGCCGTTTTTGCCTTTCAAGTATTATTAAAATCCCCATCACAACTGAAGACATTAGAATAAATAATTTTAATCATGTTAGCCCGATTTTAATTTTGATTTATCCAGTGTGTAATAAATTGGGGTCTAAAAATTTTAAAACTCATAGCATACTAATATTTAATAGGCAGAAGTACTAAAAATAAAATGTATTATGAGTCCAAAATCGATCTCACAAAAAACAATAAAGAAGTTATTTGCATTATCTGGGAATAAATGCATTTCCCTCTATGCAATAACCAAATAGTTGATATAGAGAATGGTAGTGTTGTAGGTGAAATTTGTCATATTAAAGCGAAAAAAAAGAGAGGAAGTCGATACGATGAAGATCTAACTGATGAAGAAATAAATGCTTTTGAAAATTTAATTTTAATGTGTCGTCTACATCATAAAGTAACAGATGACGATCCAGACTCCTACACTGTTAAAAGATTACTTTTTTATCTTTCTCATTATTTTAATGTCTTCAGCATCTTGAATATCAATTAAATAAGGTGAATGGCTCGAACATATAATTTGAAACTTAAACATTGAATCATCATCCGATTCTCGTGTAAGATCCTGTAAAATTTTTTTGATTAATCTTATTCTATTAGGATGTTGATATAATTCCGGTTCTTCTACAACATTACACAATATTAATGTTCAAGATATATTTAAAATTGTAGGAATCGGTTTTGATTTTAAATTTATTGAAGAAACTGAAAATTTGAATTGATCTAAATAATAAATAAATTAGCACAATAATTATTTAAAGATTGAAATAATTGATATTTTAATCATTTTTTTTTCCAAATAAATTTTATTTTTACAATTAAGGTGATCTGATTTTGAGTAAAGAGTTTAGAAATTATGTAAATAAAAAAGCTATGGAGAAAATAAAGGAAGAATCTGAGCCAATATTAAAGGAGATAAAAGATGATTTTTCCAAAATGTTTCCAGAATTAATTAATGGTAAATGGTCTATTGAATATAAGCCATTAGAAAGATTTAAGTTTGAAATAATAATAGATGAGCTGAAAATTTTAGCTGAAAGAATTTATCCAGGACGTGGTCCAAATTTTTCATATAAATTACTTTTAACATGTGAAAACTGTGGAGAAGAAATAGAACAACCATTTTATTTTCCTGATATTAAAAGTTTAAATAAAATATTATCAAGAGAGAATTTTTGTATAAGTTGTCAATTAAAAAAAGCAAGATAATTAATTAGAAGTTAATATTCTTGTTATTTATTAAAATAATAATTAAAAAAAGGGAGTTGATGTGAGTCAAAAACCATGGGAAAATTTAGAGTTTTTAGAGGAAGAAATAGATTTAGAAATAAATAAATCATAAAAACCAGACCAATTTAAATTGGGCTGATCTTCGTAGTCTAAATGGATCACATCAATTTTTTTTCCAAAAATTATGTTGTCAATTGTCAAGATATTTTCTATTCAGAACATTTTAGGAACTTTTGAATATCTTTTTCCCATTGGGAATAAATTTTATTAGTTTTATTATAATTTAGGGTTATTTTTAGATTTTTTAGAATTATTAACTCATTTTTATCATTACTTTCCAGAAAAAATTTTTTGTCTCTTACTTTTACAATAGTTTTTAACCCAATTTTCAATTTTTCTTTATTTTGATGTTTAAATTTTTTATATTCAATTTGAACTGTATCTAATGGAATATATTCTCGAGATAAACCCCCTTTTTCATAATTTCTCATAGCTGATAATTGATCTGTAATCTTATCCATAAATGGACCTTTAATTCCAATCTCTTTATACTTCCTAGTTTGAATATCTCTAAAAATTTGTTCACATTCAATTATCAAAATATTAACTTTTTGTTTAGCATCCTTTTTTTTCGTAATTAACTGACGATCATCTTGTGTTAATTTTCGAGTATGGGATTCCATCCTTGTAAAAGAAATATTTTCAGGGAGATAGCTTTTGCTCACATTAGGTTTCCCAACTGGTTTTTTAATCTCATATACAGTTCCAATTTCGTAAAAAATTTTAATTAATAGATTTCTATCATATCCTTCTGCAATATTTTTTCTTAGCGAAATATCTTTCGAATTTCCTGAGATAAAATATTCAACAAATTTTATCGTTGGAATTGGGTTTATATGATTATTTATAAGCTGGATATATGCTTGAATGTTTTTAAACAGTATATTCTTATGCTCACCATTAAATTTCTCATCTGTCTCGTCTACTCCAATTATTAAATAAGCTACTCCTTCTTCAGGTTCAGAGTAAATATTATTTATTAACCCTAAAACATCTTTAATTAATTCTTTTGTATTATAGGATTTTTCTGTAGAAATAGTAGATAATATATTATACATATTAAATTTAAAATCCAAACTTGGTCCTTCTTTAGTCTTTAGTAATTTTTTAATCAATTGTATATCTATATTTTTGTTTTTACAATAATTCACTATTTCTTTAGCATCTTTATGTAATAAATAACCTTCTTCATTTTTAATTGGATTATCTAAAAGATTTATTATTTCTAAATAATCTAGATTTTCTAATCCCGTTATTTCTTTAATCTGACAACCTTCAAAATGTAGTTCTCGTAAGTTTTTAAGTTTTAGAAGTCCTGTTATTTCAATTATAGGATTATAATCAAGTGATAACTCTCGTAAATTAGCAAGTCTTTCAAGTCCTTTTAATTTAGAAATTTTATTTCTACACAGTACTAAATTTTTTAGATTCGTAAGATTCTCAAGATCCTTAACTTCAGAGATTTCATTTCCACCTAGATTAAGATATTCTAAAGATTTTAAATTTTTTAGCCCTTTAATATCTGAAATTTTTTTAATTTTCAAATTTCTTAGATTTAATTTACCATTTTCTATATTATATTTTACTCCCTCATATTCTACTTGTTCTTTAAATTTCAATTCTATTTCACATTATTTTTTTTGATTATAAATTAATTGAATAAAAGATATTTTTTCTTTAAGACCATCAACAGTATTATTTTGCAATCGCATCACCAGCCTCAACAAGTTGTTTTAATTATGGAAAAGCTAAATTTGAATTTATGAGATTTTATTAAATTTAATTCTCTATTCTTTATTTCAATTTTTTTATTCTTGTATACTACATATTCCATAAAATTCACATTTATTTGGATTTAATACAAATCATTGATTTTTCATGTTTAATCTAATTTAAATTTTTTTTTTAAAAATTTATTAAATAATAGAGAGTATTTTTAAATCTATAAATTAACCTTATTTTTAAAGATTTTAAATCTTACTCCGACTAAAATCGTAATTATCCCATTCTTAAAAATGTCGGATTTCGCGAATATTCCGGTAAAAGGATCTG
>JAHLWT010000245.1 GCA_019057775.1 Promethearchaeota archaeon | reverse complement strand
ACTTTACGACGTCTTCAGCGCTCTCAGGGATAAAAAAAGATTCTACGGGGCATATGTTTATGCACGCCTTGCAATTTTCTGGAGTGCATTTGTGTAGCATATTCTTTTTAATAATAACTTCCCCTTCAATTGGAGAATCTATAAAAAAGCATTTTGTAGGACAGTTCTTTTCAATTTTGTAATATTCTTCAATATAGTTTCTCTCTCTAACATCTAAACACAGCCTACATACTTCATTATTTTTATCTTCAATACATTTATCCAGATCTATCTTATAAAATTTTCCTATAGTCGGAAATTCATTAAGGTCAATTTTTCCTTCCGGTTCAATATTTTCATGAAATGCATCATTAGGACACACTATAGCACATAACATACAATAACAACATTTTTCATGGTCTATTAGTATTTTGGGATTACTCTTATCAATTTTTTCTTGAGCAATATCAGGAATGGGTCCTAACTCGATTGCATCAACAGGACAAACTAGTTTACATAAACTACAACCAATGCATTTATTAATATCATAGGTTAGCTTTTTATTCACATCCTTAAATTTCCAATTTAAAATTAATTGATCTGGAACTATATCTAAATTTTTTTCAATTATATCTTCCTTATCCTGTGTTTTTTCTGATTTTAGACCGGAAATAATCTCTATCAAACCTTCAATAATTATGAATTATCTCTAATTATCGTATTATTTAATTTCAAATAAAATTAATTATTACAAGTAAGAAGTAAGAAAGTAATAATCTTTTAGTTAAATTAAAGTAACAAATTTAAAATTTTTATCTTAAAGAGAATCGAAGGTAAACTAAATTTTCCTTCCTCCTAATCAATAATGTTTTGTAAAGCTTGAAAGCTATGTTATTTTTTTCTAAATAACCCTTTAGTACGAACTTGTTATATAGCAAATTCTTTAATTTGTTTAATTCTGCTTATATTTATGTGACTTTATTCGTTTAAATATCCAAATGAAAGGAAATAAAACTATAAAACCTACAGCAAATATCAGAGCTAAAATTAAATCAAAAAAAAGAAGAATAATAAATATAAAAAAGAAAATTAGCAAGATAGGATTAAAAACTTTACTTTTAAAAAATAGCTTTTGTTGTTGCTTTCGAATTTCTCTTAATAACAATGGAGGAATGAATTCTAAATTTCTTTCAAATTTAGCTTTATAAAACTCTGAATCCAGATAATTACGATTTAACTGATGTGCGTTATATAATAAAAAATAAAAAAATATGATTTTTTGTGTTTCTTCATGTTTTTCATGAATGTTTAGAGCTTTCTCATAATTAACTATCGCATTATTAAAACTTTTTTGATAATAATGTACTGTTCCTTTTCCAAAATAAATTTCGGCAAGAAGTTTTTCAGTATAATTAAAATTATTTAATATCGATTCTGCTTGAGTAAAATAATACATAGATTTAGCAAACTCTTCTTTAGAGCGATGAGCGTGCCCAATTATCACATAACATCTAATTAATAACTCAAATTCTCTTAATAATTCTGCTTCCTCTGAAATTGAAACAAAATGATTTATAGTTTCCTCGTAATTTCCATAGTAACTATTTATTAAAAATTCATTTATTCTAATATTAAATCTGAATTTTAATTTCAGTCGAATGTCATTTAATTGATCTAATAGATTTAAAGACTCTCCTATCATTATTTTTGCTTCTTTGATATGACCTTCAAAAAGTTTAGCAAACCCTATCCATATATTAACCTTTAATATATTTTTAGTAGAATAAACGTCTTTATAAATTTCTAATGCCTTATTTAAATTCTCATAACACATTTCATAATTATTTTCCTTAAGATAGATTTCTCCTCTTCCGAAATGATAGCATCCAAGTAAATTAATTAAGTCAAAACTCTTGATAGGAGATATCATTTTATTATACATGATCAACGCATTCTCAAGGTCTCCATTTTTTAAGTGTATATTTCCAATTTCAAAATTACACTGCGTGGCAAATTTTATATCATTTTGTATTTCTGCGTATTTTAATGCTTCTGATAAAGATTCTGATGCTAATTCTGAAAAATCTAGTTCATTACAAAAAATACCTATTTTCATAAGTATAAAATAGTTCTTAGAGAGTTTAGCGAAATTACGACATACTCGTAAATCATATAAAAGCGAATCTTTTGATAAAGTTAAATCCTTACGGTTTTTAAAATTATTATATATTCTTTCAAAAAGGACAGCAGATTTAAGATAATTGTTATTTTGCGTTAATTCTAATAATTTTTCAATTAGATCTTTATCTTCATATCTGTCTAAAAGATTTTTGATTCTATAGATTCCAATTAGACTATAAACCAAAATGTCTATTATCCATTCATCATTGTCTAATTTATTAAATATATCCCTTATCGTACTAAATCTGTTTAGAGCTTCATCATAATTTCCTATTGCTTCGTATGATAAGCCACTTTTCAAAATGAACAATAGATTTCTACCAGGGTTTATAATTAATTTATCATATGACTTTATGGCATCATGAAATCTCTCAGTATAAAAGAAAAAATTAGCAATTAATTCTCTATTTTCTAATGAGAGATCATCAAAATTATCTGAGATCCTTTTTGCGCGTTCAATCTCTTTTTTTGTAAATTTAAGACTTTCTCCCTCTTTGAAATAATTATATGTCCAGAGATTAGAAATTGCAATGATATTTTCATCTATATTAAATAATGATTTGATTTGTTTAGCAATGTGAGACTTTCTAATTTTTTTAAGATAAATAACATCATATCTTGAAGGATTATTATCAACAAGAGCATGATGTGTGCTACACAATAAAATACCATTCTCTCTACTTTTGATTTCTTCAATTGGTATCGATGGATCATATCGGGGTCCTTTAGATGCTGAATATATATGAGATATTTCTCCTTGAATAAAACCTAAATTCTCTTCTTCTTCTGATATCTTTGTATTAACAACTGGTTTATTACATCCTGGAAAAGCACATCGACTACCACAATCTCTCATAATCTGCATTTTTGTCCGATATGTAAAATTAGCTCTTTTCGCCATGTTTTAATGAATTATTCCATATATTTCTAAATTTTATATGATTAACTTCTTAAATATCTTTTTAATAATCGTTTAATATATCAAGTTAACTGAATGCTAAATGTAAAAGTCATGCAGAATTTAAAGATCAAAAGGTTTTAAACTCATAAATCTAAGATCTTCATAGTTCATTGGAAAAAAATGCAAAACTTAAGTTATAATTTTAGATAAATTTTCGAATTTTCATTTCTTATCTTTTCTAATTTTTTTTTTTAACCAACGAGTTAGTTAAAACACTGAATTATATAACACAAAACTAGTAACTTGAACTTGTATAAAAAAAGGAAATCTGATGAACAGTTGTTTTAAAAATTCTTGGTTTTTTTAAAGTATAAATAATAATCCAAATAATCTTATGATATGACAGAAATCTATTCACAATTATTGATCTACTTCAATTTATCTTTAGCATGAATATTAGTTCGCTCTTTCTCCAATTTTAAAGCGATATATTCATAAATTTTATATTCTTTCATTGAATTGTAGTGTAATTATCTTTTGGTTCATCAATTACTTTTTTCTCTTTTTCTTTGGTTCTGTAATTAACCTTCCTTGTTGATATAATTTTTTATCTTTTTGGTATTTATTGCGATACTCAATAGCAGGGACAGTAAATCCCGAAAAACTTTCCACTTCGGTTCTCCCCTTTTTAAATAATTCTTGTAATTGAGGCTTAGTAACTTTTGATTTTGTTCTTTTAACTTCTCCTACAGTCTTTCCTTTTTTATAATCTTCCTTACCTGGACCTCCCACATGAGTAGCCTTTTTCCTTTGAGCTACACTTTTTTCATATTGTAAACCCTTATTTACAGAACTTTTTTGACTTTTCTTCTTTGCCATATAAACATAATAACAATTCTAAAATTTAAACTCTTATTTTGAATTGATAATAAAGTTCTTAAAATTTAAATGTAAAAAACAGATTTAATATATTAATCATATAATGCACAAAAAGCTTCAGTAAAAGTCTAATATGAACATAATTTTTACATAACATATGAGTAGTTTTTTCCACTCTTGGGTAATTTTTTATAATACCAAATTTTATAGAAATATTATATCTACTAATAATGAATCTATTATTTATAATGTATTATAATAATAAAAGAATTTATGAATCTCGGACATCAGCAACTCCAAAATAATTCATAGAGTAATAGAAAATCCCAATGATTTTTTTAATAAAAGTTAAAACTCTTGAAATTTTAATTAAAAAATAATTAAAATGGTAGACTTAAAAAGAGATTTATATTTTAAAAGTGAATTTGTGAACCCTACTCAGTTGTTTATTAATTTTTTAGATGTTGCTAGAGGTAGAGTAGAAAATAATATTTTAATTCTTGCCTTAAACAAAGATATTAATTTATTTAATAAAAAATTAAACTATCCCTATTCAAGAATTTTAATTTCTAAATATTTTTAAAAAAACATCATAATAAAGAAGATCTATCGAGAAAAATTTAAGAAGATAATTGAAAAGTTACAGGAAGAAGAAAATTTCAGAATAAATAATATAAAATTAATGGAAGTTAATTTGAATCAGTAAGAATAGCAACCAGATATTAAATCCACAAACGGGCAATTAAGTCCTATTAAATATTTAGAGATAACAGGAAAAATAAACCTATGAGTGAAAATATATGAATTTTTATCAATTTCCAATTAATCTTGCTAAAGTTGTAATTTCTAAGTGGAATAATTTTATAGTAGGTGAATATTCACCTCCTCCATTACCAAATCAAGAATATCTTCAATATATTCTTGAAGTTGTATATCTTGCGGGAATGCAACGAGATGAAACTCGTAATCTAAATTTCTTTATATGTTGTACTCCAAAGATAGATGAAATAATGAAACAATATAGTGAACAGAATGTGGAATCTTGGAGATTTAATAAACCGAGAACCCTTTCAGTCCAAGAAATAAGAAAATTATGTGTGGCAACAGAATTAGATACTTCTGCTATATGGGTTATTTTTTCCAATAAGTCAGAAGAACACCCATACATCAATGGTCTTTTGAATTTAGGCTCTACGTGGTCAAGTACTCGAAAAGCGTTTAGTTATACTATAGATTCTTTACCAAACGCTTTATTAATTCGAAGTGAATCACCGGGTAATATAAAAGTGTATCAAGGTAATCATAATATAGCGTCTCTTAAATCAGGGAAAATAGAAATTGAAAGTTCTCCAGAGTTTCTTTTAGGAGCGTCAGCGATGGTCAATAAAGGATTAGAACATATGAGAGATGCAATTATTGAATCCGAATATGACCTTAAAGAGGCGTTAGATTTTGAATATTTAACATATCAAAACGTTTTATTAGCAATAATCAATCACATTAAAACTGTTGGACATGGTGGAACTATAATAGTTGCTGATAAAGATTGTGATTTTATTAAAAATGGTGATAGTATAATCAAATTTAAGTATAAATTATTAAACGAATCCAATTATTTAAAAAAGAGATTTGTTGATTTCATAAATATTCGTAATATAGCTGTGGATATGGAATCTATTTATAAAGAAGAATTGGAGAATGTTCCAAATATAGATAAGCTAGAAAACATTGAATATAAACTCAACGATATCCTAAAAAACTTAATAGATACTTGTAAATTTATCGGTAATTTGGCAAGTACTGATGGAGCATTAATAATTCGTAATGACTTTACTGTTGAAGGTTTTGGTTGTGAAATTCTCACAGATAAGACTATCGATTGCACCGTCTATCAAGTTAAAGGCCCGTTTTTAAGAGATCCCTTAGAGTTTAATTTAGAGAAGAAAGGAATGCGTCATCGCTCTGCTATGAGATTATGCGCAACATTAGATAACATTATTTCATTTATTGTATCCCAGGATGGAGGAGTAACCTTAGTATGGAAGGAAGAAAATGGAATTATATATTGTAAGACTGAATTAAGAACGACAAATGTAAATATGTTGCTTCCATAATGAAAAGAATATGAAATCGTGAAAAAGGATTGTTCAAAAGGATATGTGGGTAATTATTTGAGTCAAGAATTACTAAAATTGAAAAAAAAGTTAGAATTTTATCAAGATCTAGAAAGAAAAGTTTACAAGTTATTTTAAAAGCTAGATTTTTTATCTAATTTCTTTTTTTATCTTTATACTGATAAAAAATTTCATTTTTTAACCGTTTGTCAAACATAGATTTCTTTTTCTTTCAGAATTTCTTGTTGATTTATTAAAATCAGTTGGAATGAAAAAATTTAAATATTTAAAAATAAATAATTACTTAAT
>JAHLWT010000244.1 GCA_019057775.1 Promethearchaeota archaeon | reverse complement strand
GGTGGGGGTTGGATTAATAATTCACGGTGTATTTATGATAAAAAAGAGAGATATTGAAAAGGATCGCTATCATCCCACGGACGAGTAGTATCAATCAAATTTCGCGCTCTCAGTGGGAATCGTTTTTATTATTGTTGCAATAATACTTTTTGTTTTAAGAGCAAAAAAAGCAGATTAAATCTAATTCTAATTTTTTTTTCTCTAATCATAATCCTGAATTTATAGGATGTCACTTAAGTCATAGTATTAGGAGCAAAAGGGATTTGTGTAAAGTTTAAATACATAAGTAAGTATCTTATATAACGAAACAAAAGTGATCCAAATAAAAAAAAATATTTTAAATAAAATTTTTTTTATTAGTTTTCTAACTGCATTGTTATTCAGTGGTATAACTGCTGTTAATTCTTTCTCTAGTAAAGGACCCATAGGAGATTCACACCCTATATATACTTCAGAAAAAAAAGAAATAGTCAAAAATATTAATTCCTCTCTTATAATTCAAAATAAATATATTAATTCAAAAGAGTTATATGAAAAACCAGAAATCATTGGAATGTATGGGTCTTTTAATTCAAAGACGGGAAAAGATGAAATATATTTTAATATTAGTAGTTGTGTTAAACTAAACAGTTGTCTACTCCAATATAATTACTCACTAAACGGAAATTTTGAAGGACCATTTACCTATTTGATGGAGAGTATTAATAACACTTATTCTAAAGAGAGATATTATAGCTACTGGCACACAATTATCAATCTACCAATCTTACCAGAGAATAAAGAATATATTTTAATTGTTTATGAGTGTATATTACTCACAGATATAATAGGTAATAGCTACAAAATTAACCTTGCTCCAAATGAAATAACACTTACGATTAAGTCTTACATGCTAATTTCTTTTCCAATGATATTACTTGTGGCTTCCTTTGCTCTAATTGTCCTTATAGGAGGAACTATTATCTTATTTAAGAAAGGAGTTATATTTCGCTGATTATTTTAAGAGTTGAAGTATAATATCTTAGGGTGGCATCAAAAAATAATCATTAATTTACACATGTAGTAGGTAATATTATAAACGAGATTAAAAATAAAGAAGTAAAAGTCTCTGAATTTACCTTTCAAGACAATTTTACCCCTTTGAGAAATATAATTAAATTTATATGAAAGGATTGGATTAATGATATTTAATTTACTGGATTAATAATACTTCTATAAATTTAACGAGAGTTATTTAATGTCAAATAATTTTAATAGTATGAAAAAATCAATTGAAAACGTTTTATTATTCTTAGGTATTGGTTTTATTGCCTTAGGCTTGTTTACCTTTTTTTATTCTTTCGGCCTATATGAAATATTAACCGATATTATCCCACTTACGGTAAACGGGATTGTCTACCTTTTATTAGGTATAACTTCTACTTACTTAGGAAGGTCATTACGTAAAACTTAGATAGAACTAATTAACCTTAATCAAAAATTAAGACCATGATCTGCCTTAAGATAGGTTAAATTTTCGGAAGGCATAGCTGTATTAATTACTGCCTACTTACAAATTTCTTTTTTAGGTGGGGGCACCACGGGGGAGGGAGTTAATAGTCCTCTATAAAAATCTACATAATAATCTTAAGAAACTACTACACCTCTGTATGGGATAAAAATCATAAGGGCATCTAAGTTAGGGCTTAACACAAGATATTGATCGATAGAGTACCATAATCCACATAAACTCCCACAATGATAACCATAATCTAAATACATTTCGATAAAAATAACATTACTCAATAATATTGTAGTATTATCACTGTAAACGTATGATAATTGCGTGAAATTCAAATACCATGCATTATCAGTCCAAAAATAATTTTCTACTGATAACATTGATTGATTGTTTTGATCTTTTACATTAAATATCGTATTGTTACTATAAGATAGATATAATTTAGAATGATTCTCTGCGATTTAATACAAAATATTCTTACTATAATATTGGAAAAAAATTTATGGTGCTTATAATTGATGGGGGGAATTTTATTTAGATTTAAGTAAAGCTATTTTCGAACCATTTCCCATTTTTTACTTAATTCATCTTTGGTAATAAAATGATATATTAAGAAAAGGGATACGGATACTATGATAACAATTAGAATAATCCAAAAGTTCCCTCCAGGCCCAAATGTAATTATTACCTCAATAATAACCAATACTATGACAACAATAGCACAAAAGTAATTTGAAAGTCTTGACATCTTTTATCTCCTTATTAAATTCTAATATTTTACTATAGAGACTTATGGTCAATTACAAATTTAAATTTATGTTATCTAAAAGCTTAGGTTATGAAAGAAAATATACTGATTTTAAATTTTATAATACTACCATTATCTTGAAACTCTACGTAGCAATTCTTTCCAATAGTGTCTTGGTAGATATTTTTTAAATTTAACTTAGAGGTAGAACGTTTATTACCTCACTTACTTTTGAGAAATGACAAATATATTTCTATATTATTTTCAATTTTCTAAATTTTTTATGTCTATATAAAAAACCTGGAAGCCATAAAGCGATTCCTAATAAAGTTCCTAATAAGAAAGTAATCAGGTCATTCCACAGAAAAATTTTGTAAAACACTGTTATAATAAGGACTACTATTCCTATTAAAAATCTTGATGGATGGGTAAATCTATTATTTACTGCTTGATGAAGTAAATAAAAAAATATAATGATTGCATGACCACTAAATGGAATATTTATAATATATCGAATGAATGAAAACATACCAACGATTATACATTCAATAAACATTAAAATGCCTGTTTTTCTCTCTTTTTGTACATTCCATAGCCAAAATACCTCCCCCATTAAAATCCCATAAGGAAAAAAAATTGAAATCATGTATAATGGAGAGGCATAAATATCTAATGTCTCCGTGGCAGTAGTTACTAAAGGATAGCCTTTAACTGAGAAATAGATTGTTGAAAGTATAGTTATTATCAATCCAATACCATAAATAATTAGGATTTCCTTAACTGAGGTTTTTAACTTAGTCAGCATAATGACAATAATATAAAATTATTTAAATACATGATAATTGAAATTCAAGAATAATAATATTTTAATTTTAACTACATGTTTAGCTATTAAGACTTAAAGGAAGATGGTAGTCTCTTTTTTTACCGATCCAGTTTCCAATAAATCCCCCAATCACTAAAAGAATTATAAAAATAATTATATTAAGCCACCAAGATCCAAGACTTCTATATATTCTCGGTTAATATAATGTGTATTGAAATGTCCGTTAAAATAGTTATTAGTTAAGTTATGAATTTCTCCCTGCGCATCATGATATTTAATTAACGATGGATAATCTAATGTTTCAACATGGTCAATTAATGTATCAGGGTTGTCAGCATCAACCTCATAATTTATCTTATAGGATATTCTTGTTAATATTATGAAATTATTAATAATTAACGAGAATGGAATGAATATTCCAATTATAATTATTATTATTAGTACAAGTACCAGTTTTCTTTTTATCTTTACTCACTTCTCTTAGTTTTTGAATAGGTTAAACCAATAAACCCACTTATACATAATCCGATAAGTATTGAAAGAATAATTTCATACTTGAGAAAGTATGACGAATCACCATTAATTGCTGTGATGTGTGTACCTAAAAATAAAGAACTGAGGATGGATACTATCCCAAATCCTGAGATTATAATTAAACCGACAAATATAACGAAGTAGACTCTTCTGTCCGTGATGATTTTCTACCTGAATTTCTAGTTTAAATTCTTACCTCAAAAATAAGGAGACTTATAATTTAGATCTTATTTTTTAAAAGGAATTAAGAAAGATTTATGGCTATGGATTGTAAGAATTTATAAATTACTAAAGAAGGATAAAAATGTTAAACTACTAAAAATTTCATAGTCTTCATCATTTTGTGAGCACCATTGACTTCCCTGATAAATCATCTCGTTTTTCAAAAGTTTTGTGTTTCTCTTCTAAATCTTCTAATTCATTTGAAATCTTATTTTTTGCTATAATATTTCACCTACCAATCCGTCTTCAACTTATTCTCTTTGTTTTTGAAATTGAGTAGAAGAGATCAGCCAAATTATTAGATTAATCCTCAATTTAGATATTACATCAAAAAATTTCTATTCTAATATGAATTATTTAACTAGTTTATAAATTTCTAAAACCAGAAAATTAATATTTTTTACAGTATTGCTTATCCTAATATTAACATATTAAACCAATTTAGATTAATAATTAATAAATGGTGAATAAAAATTGAGTGAGGATACAAAATGGGCAATAGTACACATATTCAGCTCATACAATAATACCATTGTAACCGCAACCGACCTTTCGGGGGCTGAAACCCTTGCGAAATGCACCGCAGGGATGGTTGTAAGAGCTAGCCGCGATGAATCATCCCCCTACGCTGCTATGCAGTGCGGGTTCCGCGTGGCGAACGATCTTAAGGATAAAGATATTAGAGGAATTCACATTAAAGTGAGAGCTCCAGGGGGCAACAAATCACAAACTCCTGGTCCAGGTGCTCAAGCTTGTATTCGCGCTCTAGCCCGCTCTGGCTTACGAGTAGGCAGAATAGAAGAGGTTACTCCTAAATCCCATGACCACTGTAGGAGAAAAGGGGGTCACAGGGGTCGTAGAGTTTAAAAATCTCTTAGGAGATTACTCCGTTTATAAATTTAGCATATATCCTTATTTGAATTTGATTTATCTCTATTAGGAAATCTTTTAGCAAATTTTTCTTTCTGTTCAAGATAATAATTTATATAATCATGCTGTCTTCTATCTTCTTCACTTCCCATTGGGTGGTACCAGATAAGATCTTTTTCCTGACATTCGACACAATACCACATTTCATAAAGGGGTATATAAACCATATCCCTATCACTTTGAGTGCAAAGAGGGCATACGCAAATAGATCTATTTAATGCTCCTCGAAGTCTACGATTTGTTCCTTCTAAATAGAACACCTCCTTCTGTTCTTCTGGTGTTAAATCAAGAATTGCTCCATATAAGTTGGAGTAGTTCCTTAAAATCTCAATTTCATCATATACCGCTCTAATTATGATTTCTCTAAGGCTATTTCTTACTTTCCTTAGTTTTTGATTCCGTATGATAATTTTTTTTTCATTTTTCAGCATGATAGTAAAGGTATGGAATAAAAATATTTAAAAAAAAAAAAATTTAGAATTTAATTTCGCTGTATCCACTTGTTACTAGATTTGATGTTCCAATGAAGAGTCTGTTTAAAATGTATGTGTTTAAAATCGGTGCTGGTCGTCCTTTATCGATCCATTCTTGCATTATTTTTTTGATTTCTTGTTCGATTTCCCCCTTGGGAACATTTTTGAAGAATCTGTTGAAAATATAATTGTCTCCGTTATCATCAGTAAAGTAATTCGCAATAAAATTCTCTATTCCATTTTCAATTAAATAGTTACGTCTTTCCATATAGTTCTGCCATTTTGAATTCCAATTATTTAAGTTCACCTTGTAATATTCGGGACATATGAAAGATAAATGAATCCTACTTTGAATTAAATCTAAGACTAAATCTGTTTTCCCTTCAAGTTTTCTGTGATCTTTATGCATGGTAAGAGCTAATCTATTTACGTCTATAGTCTGTTTATTATTTATATAGATATGATGTCTTTCATAAGTGAATAATTCCATTATATGGGTTTTTTTAAACGCCTCGGGTTTAATAGGTTCAAGAGTTAAAATATCGAGTCCTAAATCTCGTATGATAAGCATTATTAAATGAAATTTTGCTGTATTTATAGCATACCAACTTGAATGGTACTTTCTAGGGAGAGCAGGATATAAATTACGTTGTTCTACATATCTCCACACGTTTTCAAAAATTTTTGAAAATTCTTCACTAGGTATTAAAGTACTTAATTGTCTTAGCATTTTCATAATGCCATCCCATGAATATTCCCAACCTTTACTGAATCTCCCGAATGTTTCATATTTTAACATTTTTTGAATGTTTTTTAAGAGAATAGGACCTTTCTTGACTTTAGATAAAACAAACCATATGTTTAAAGTTAAATCGTATTCCGGTTTAAAGTATTCAGCACCAGTATCATGTTTATCACTAATATATTTCTTATCACCGTATGGATTACTAAATATAAATCGTTCAATGTATTTCTCAAGATTAATTTTAATCTTGTCTAATGTCTCCTTATCAACTCCTTTGATATCACGGATTTTATCAACTAATTTATCCTCAGTTAAAAATCGTATTTTATAAATCATGCTGAAAAGTGTTGATTTATCTAGCATTCTTAACTCATAATCTCCTTTTAAGTGAGAATCCAATAATGCTCTGGCCCTTCTAAAGAAAATTCTTGATAAATCTCTGTCAAATAGTCTAACTCCGGGAAAAAATTGTCTAATTATTTCTTTTATTCCATTGAAAAATTGCCTTTTTATTGATTTTTTTAATAAATCTGATGAAAAATTTGAGTTTAGTTCAGTTGGGAGAGTGGTATTATAGAGAATTTGAAATTTAATTTCGATTGTTTTCCAAGAATTGATTAATATATCTTTGTATCTTTTTGATAGTCTAGTATAGAAATCATCAATTGTTTTTTTCATTGGAGAATGTGTTTTTAGAGAACATTTTTTATTGTTAATCCAATTGTATGTAAATCCAAGTTTTTTCGATAATTCTACGTATGATGGTCTTTCTAAAATTCCTTTTTGAAACAGCATTTCTTTCAGAAAATCAATGAGTTCTGTATATTCCTGTCTAATTTTGGACAATTGCATTTTTTTGCCTCTATTAAATTTTTTAATTAAATATCTTTTCCATCCTTTGGTTTTTTTCAGTTGCGTTTGCCGTGCAGACTGATTGTTAAGATTACAATAACGCGCAATCTTATTATATTAATATTCAGATTTATTATATACATCTATTCTAGGAATGGGCGTATCTATGAAGTTTATATAGTATTAAACTGGTTTATTTTTGATTAAACTTCACTTTTTGTATTCTATCTTGAGATTCAAGAATCGAAGGATTAGCTAATTCCTGCGCTTTTCGATAGAAGGTGTAGTTTATAAATATTAAACTAGAAAATAATTGTGTTATCGAAAAAGGAAAGGAAGCAATTTTATCCTCATCTTATCACGAGAATACTGTTATATCTCCGGCAACAGCGATTTAGCAGGGAAGAGGTACTCACTGAAGATCTAATTGAAAGGTTTAATAAATCTAAGAGTAGAATTTCTCAAGCTCTTTCATTTTTAACCAATAATGAATATATTGAGAGAAAATTTATTCAGAATCTCAATAATAACGGCTCGCGTCATAAAATTTCTCTTACTCTAGATGGTTTACACATAGCTGAAGCAATTTTATCAGAGGGATTAGATCCTCTTGAAATTAAAGTAATTGAAGCTTTGAAAATGCGTTTTAAATAATCTACTTTAAATTATTTATTTAAATAAATTTATTCTAATTATCAACTTTTGGAATTTTAAAATTTTCTTTTAAATATTTTCAATTCTATCACATATTTTGTATTTACATATATTTTATGAAGGTAATGTAATGTCCATAAAACACCAGAAATCTCAATTTACAAAGGAAACTGGCCAGATCGTTTCTGAATATAAGGAAGTAATATATCATACTTTCGAGTTTTTGAAAGATTCAAAAGATTGGCTTGAATATAAAAAAATGAGAAGGAAATTCAATGATGATATTTATAATATAAAACTGAAGAGTTTGATAAATATGTCTTTGGTTTATTTTTACAGTTTATATGAAGGATTTACGAGGGCTTATCTTAAAAAATTAGCCATGAATGACTTGGGGATTACTGAAAGCGAATTTAATAGGCGATATCCAAGTTTTCACGATATTATTGAGAAGTTAATGAAAAGGTTATATAAAATTCATATACCTAATAATATATTTTCGAATATTATGAAACTGCGTATAGCGCGTCATAAAATTGCTCATGGAGAAAAAAGTGCTAGAGCAGAATTTATTATAGTAGAGATATGTTATCAAACTCTTCTAGAATATTTCCAATATATGGAAAACATTAGAAATGTTGTTAATGGAAGATTAATCTTAAAAAAATGAATAACTTCAGCTTGAATTATCGGGCCATCAAATTCCACATCACCCTCATCTAATAATCTCCAAAGTTGATGATAAAATTCATAAGCAAATGGGTGCATATTTACTATTTAATGTGATAATTGATCATATAGATAAACTAAAGATAAAGGAATTATAATTAGAATTTTAAAATTGGCTCCTTCCACAATAAGGGCAAGTTTTCTGTGTGGTTTCAATTAAAGAATTGCATTCGGAGCACATTTTGTAATTTTCTACCTTAAATTCTTCTATAGTCTTCTTATCTTGAATATACATATTATCAACAAAATATTTGATTTCTGCTGCTTTACGTAGATTTTGGTCTGCCATCAGAGGTTTTTGATTATTTTTAGAGGTTTTTTTAGATTTATTTATAACGATCTTAGAGTTTTCTTTACTTATTGACTTATTTTTGCCTTGTTCTCTAATTTTCTTTAGGATTATTTTATTCTTTCTATTGATATCTCCTCTCTTTAACCAATGTCTTTCGATATGCGGTACTGAAAGTAGAAATGGTCTTTTTACAGAATTAACTCGGGCAATACACTGTCCTTGTTCTAAAATTGATATATAATCTTCATTCTCTTCCTTGAGGTTTAACAATTCACGAATGAAGCCTCTCTGCATATGATTTTTGAAAACAATTAAAACACCGCAGTTAGCTAAAATTTCTTCACTTATTTGAGGTCGCGTGGCAATTGAAATCAAGCATTCACCTGTTCCTCTTTGTAAAAGGGCGATATCTTCTAAATAAGTGGTTAATTTAGTTTGATAAGATATGTCTTTTGGGACGAAGTATTGAGCATCTTCGACAATAGTAATGTGCCTTATCCCTTTAAAATCATAAGCTCCTTGAGTTAAATTTTTATCCCATAAATATTTTAAGACCATATTCAAAAAAAATAGGGCATCTTCCTTTTCTCCACCTAAACGAATTATAGAGCTCATGTCGATTATAATATTTTTATCAAATAACTCTGTAATTTTTAATTTATATCTAGTAGCGAAAATTTTCTTTAGTGGTCCTAAGGAGAATCTTCTTATTCTATTTTGGATACTAACAAGACTTTGATGCAACATTGGAATTTGTCTTTGCATAGTATCTAGATAAATTTTACATTGATCATAGAATCCTTTCCAGCTCTGATATTGTGGATTACTACAAACCTTTGTTAAAATATCTACTAAAACCTTTTCCATTTGTGGCGAAAATTCAGAAGACTCGTCTAAAAACTGACCACTTTTCAATATATCAAAGATTCTTTCTGCGTGAATTTCAGGGTTGGAACCTTCTGGATTGAAAATATTTATTGAAAAATTTTCTCCTGGTCTAATTACTAACAAATCATCAATAATATCTTGTAAATATATGTATTCGCCTTTAAACTCCGCAAGTAGGAATGGAACGTCATAACGCTTCTTAAAATTTGTCAAAAAATATTGTAGAAAATTACTTTTACCTGAACCCGTAGCACCACACACGAACATATGTCTTTCAAGATCTTTCAAAGATAGGAAAAATTTATGTCTCTTTCTTCTTTTTTTCACAACCTTTCCTATTTCAATAGTTCCTTTCCTTGACGCGTATCTTGAAGGTGTTTCTAATTCAATAATATCTTGGTCAGTAATGTAAAAAGAACCAATAAATAAAATGATTGAAAAGAATAGAAAGGAAATAGAAAGACTAACTATCATATCAGTTCCAGAAGATCCCGGTACCAAAGGTCCCCCTAATGATTCAAAATCTAAAATAAAAACAGACGTCATTACGACCACAAACAGAAATAGAATATACCTAAATTTACTCGTAGGATATTCCTTTAGTCGTGAGATGCAAAGTAGGATAGTAAGAATTAACAGAGCTAGCGTAAATATGAAATAAATTTCGATGGGAATCATCAATAAAATTTAGGATGTTATCGTTTTAAACAACACTAATATGAAGAATTTTGTTTTAATATCAATAGTTTTAAAATCATTATATTTAAATCAAAAATCATCTGAAAGGTAAATTCAGAGTCTGATTTCAATGAAAATTTCATGGAAAAGACAAAAAAATCTTAAATCGAAATTATAGTACTAAAGGCTTTTAAGGAACCTTTTCTTCCTTATGTTTAATCCGTACAACCTTGGGCATCATATATCATATCTAATCCTGCCATATTTTATTAACTTGATTGAGCATTTTCACTAAAATCTAAGGATTAAAGTATTATGAGTTTTAAAAATATTAAAGGAAATGAAATAAATTTCTTTTTAATTTCTAAATTTTAATAATTCTCATTAATTCTCTTAAAAAAATTAAAAAGGAAAAAACTTAGGCAATTTTATATCTCTCAAACATTTCCTTATTTATTTCCACACCTAATCCAGGTTTCTCCAATGCAGAGACTATTCCCTTTTCTGCCCTGATGGGCTCTTCAAGCATTTGGAACTGCTCGGGATAGATAGGAAATTCACAAAATTCACATCGTGAAGCCATTATGAAGTGTAGATTCGCAGCCAGTATGTGACCGTAGCCCCATATATGTGGAATACAGTGAATACCCTTCACTTCCGACATAGCATCGATTTTCTTAAGTTCCAAAAAACCTCCGCTACGAGTAACATCTGGCTGAACGATATCATAGCTTCCCCTTGAGAGTATATCTTCAAATCGGAAAATTCCCATATCGTTTTCACCGCCGGCTATAGGAATTGACGAAAGCTCTCTTAATCTAGCAAGACCATTAAGATTATCAGAAGGGAGAGGTTCTTCTAACCATGTAAGTCCATACTTTTCACAGCTCTTTACCACCTTTAAAGCTTCAATTACTGAAGTATAAGCGGAATTTGCATCTACCATTATTTCTATATCTGGAAATGTATCTTTTACAGCTCCAATAAGCGCCTCATCCTTTTTAAATCCTTGTCCAATCCTTAACTTGACGGCTTTGAATCCCCCCACCTCTACAACATATTGCACTAAACCCACTGCAGCTTTTGGATTATCTGTCTTAGATAATGATGCGTAAGCTTGGACTTTGTTTTTTCGAGCCCCTAATAACTTATAAATAGGTTGCTTCGTAGCCTTACCGATTATGTCCCATAATGCAACTTGAACTGCACTCGTAGCTTGGGGTATTCCATACATTATCCTATTTGACGAATTATAAATTTCATTGTATATCGCATCCGTCATGAATGGATCCTTTTTAAGCAACAATTTTCCAAGAAAATCGTCGATAAACCTCTTTTGTGCCGCATCGGATGGAGCCCAATGACTTAAGGCCCATCCATCAATACCCTCGTCGGTAATTATCTGAGTATATGTCCCAGAATTCTTAAATGTTGGCATAGATCCAATTTTGACCTTAATACCCAACTCCAATAAATGCGTCTTAACCTCTACTATTTGCATAATTTTATCTTCTCTTTGTTCTAGTTGGTTTTATATATTTTGACTAGTATTACTAATATTACGAATATAAATAGAATATTTATGTAAATTATTAAAATCTAAGACATTCAATAATTGAAAATTTTTAACGTGGTATGTCATTAAAGGACAATCATATCCTGCCTTACAGAAATTGATACGATTTACCGAAGCCATAAAAGAGAATTCGGAGATATGGCAGGCTTTAAATAAGTCAGTTAAAACAAGCGAAATGTTAGAGTTTGATAAGCCACCTGCTCTTAAAACTGTAATCAATGAGATTTTTACTCAATAAGTTTTGCAGTGAATTCTCTGCTCATGTTTGTATAATTTTTTTTTCTCTCTCTATTTACTCCCTCCCCCGTGGTGCCCCTCCTAAGAAGTAATCAATAATTTTTGGGTGGATCCAAAATTCAGTGATGAAAAAATGAGCTTGAAAAAATGTTCAATCCTTTTTTATTAAGAATAGCAATAATAGTACCCCAACCATAAGCACATTCAATATACTTACTACCGATCCACATCTTTCCTAAAAACTTTAAAAATAAAGTTAAAAATAAAAATTAAGATTACCTAGCACTTACTTGTTATATCTAGAAATTTACAAATATAAACTGAGATGAATGATTTATGCCTTATTTTAATAGATATTGCGTAGAATGTAACTATCTTATATATATCGATGATGAAAGTTGCTCTAAATGCGGATATGATTATAAATTACATCCTCTTTTAAAGCCACTATGTCCATATTGCGAGAAAGAACTTCATTTGAGTGATTTTTATACAACCAGATTAGATAAAAAGGGTCGTAAGAGAGCTAGAGCATTTAAAGGTGAATTTTATGGTTCTCAAAAACTGTGGCATTGTCCTTTTTGTGGTAAGATATTAGGGTTCTCCGATTGGGCGAGTAGATGAAATCATATTAAATTTTTTAAAACCAATAATATCTTTTTTTTTGCACACCTTTTTAAGACTTCTGGAGCGGATCATTACTGCCGTGGTGCCCCCTCCTAAATTGAATGGTAAATTCAGAGTCTGATTTCAATGAAACTTCATAGAATTTTCATTTTAATATATCTTTTAATTTAGATAAATATTGGTGAGAAGGTTTTTCACTGTGAAAATTCATATAAAGAGAACTCTGTCTTGCAAGGAGCTCCGAATGAGATATGCAATTTAGGAGGTTTAGATAGTTCCATGATAAGACCCATGTTTGTATATGCTCCACTCGGAAGGTCATGACGACATATAGGATGCTCTTTCACATCGTGAGAGCTTAAGATTTTTTTGATCATTTCAACAGTTATCGACCTTGAATTTTCCTGTAAATAGTGTTTTAATAAATCTAACCGTGCTTCAGTATCTAATCTTTTCTTTTTAGGTCCGTATTCCCCGTAAAAATTAATCTTATTAAGAAGTGTTAAATATTCATCATCTAAATCTGTATTTTCTATCGGGTGATTAGTATGATAGACGCGAGTAGAACCTTGATATGGAAGAAATTGCTTAACTTGGTTAGGTGAGCATTCATAATCAACAATACTAGTCCCATCTCCAATGAGATAATTGACCCCTGAAGCATGAGGTAGTTTTTTAATGATATCGATTGCATCCTTAAGAGACTTCTGATTCAATATGAGTCGGGAAACAAAGAGCGCGCCTAGTCCGTTTAAATTTTTCTTTAGACTAGGACTCATCGCATTCAAGCACGCTCCCACGGAACAATTATTCATTCCATATATTCCAATTAATCCGGGATAACCTATATGATACCATTCCATTGAACTTTCAGGATCTTTTGCGTGGATTAATGTTTCTACTCCAACCCAACCAATTGAATTATCTGCATTTTGAGCAATTATTGGATAATCTTGGGTTTGATCGAAAACTCCTAATGCAGTACATTGCTGACTCGTAGTCGTCTTGAAGTCATCCTTTAATTTTTGCAAATTTTCTGTACTTGCTCGCAGGATCCAATACCACCCCATTTCTTCGATTAATTGTCTGACAAAGATGCTGTCGAAATCAAATTTTGCCCCATCAGCAATTCCTTGTATCTCGTCAATCAAATCTGGAGTCCATTTCTTGGCAATCGAAAGAAAATTCGTCTTATCTAAAATATCTTTAGCGAAGAGATCATATGACGTAAAACCAAAATGACGAGTAATATGCTCATACATCATTATAGGAATATGTTTCTTAAGCGCTTCTCCGTGAATTTTCCCTCTTTCATAAGCAGATCCTTCAGTTTCTAAAAAAATCATGTTCCATACAATTTTAAGTTAGTTTTTGGATGATAGTAAATTGGTATTAGATTTATGTATTTAACTTTTTTGTCAGAACCTTTTTAAGTATTCTACAATTATATTACTTAAGGCGCATCCGTGGAGGTTTTGGTAACACTCTTTCAAAATTCATTTCGCAATATAAAGAAGCTAAACAAAACTTCATGAAAAACTGACTTTTTTTACCAGTTTTCTTTGAAATTGAGTTGGAAAGGTAAATTCAGAGTCTGATTTCAATGAAAATTCCCTAGAAAAAATTTTAGATGACAAGAGACCTGAATGTGCATATAAATAAAACCCAAAAATCTTATTTTAAAAAGGGATATGTCCTAAGTATTAAAAAATCATCTATTCTTTGCTCTATGATGAAAATTCATTATGTTAGACATAAAAGTCAAAAGGCTTATATGTGAAAAAGAATTTCATATTTATATTCATTCTAGTCTTCATTCTCATCATCTTATAAATTTGGGTTACTCCAATACTACTAATTAAACTCCTGAGATATATCTGAAATGTCAAGAAAAGGCAAGAATAAATTTGTACGGATAAGTCTTCCATTTGTAGCTTTAATTCTTGGAATAGCGGGGATTCTACCAGGAGGGCTTCTCATTACGAGATTAAATTCAGGTGAGTATTGGACAAGTATCACTCCCGAATTAGTACATATGGACTCAGATGTATTGGATGATATGATTAATGATGTTGAAAATCACAATTATAACGTTTATAGCATAATAGTAATAAGAGATGGTTTTATCGTAACCGGATGGTATGCAGGTAACTATAATAAAAATACTCTTTTTCGATTATATTCAGCTTCTAAAAGTATTACATCTGCTTTAATAGGAATTGCAATTGATAAGGGTTTTATAGATGGTGTAAATGAATTAGTTCTGGATTTTTTCCCTGATAAAAATATTTCTAATCTTGATCCTCAAAAGGAATCTATGACAATTGAACACTTGTTAACTATGACAACGGGTTTACACTGGCCAGAGAATTATCCTAATTCGGATCCCCGAAAAATTACCCATGAATGGAGAGCAAGCTATGATTGGGTTCAATTCGTGCTTGATAGACCAATGATTTTTGCTCCGGGACTTATTTTTAATTATAATACAGGTGCCTCATATTTATTAACAGCAATATTAGAGAGAACAACTAATATGTCTACTTTAGATTTTGCTAATAAATACTTATTCGGGCCGTTATCAATTAAGGATGCAATTTGGATGTTAGACCCACAAGGAATAGCCCAAGGCGGTAATGGTCTTAAGATTAAACCACGAGATATGGCAAAAATTGGATATTTATTTCTTAAAAAAGGTATGTGGGAGGGAAAGCGGATAATTTCATCAAGCTGGATTAGATCATCGACCACTTCAAAAATTATAGTGAATTATGGCTACCAATGGTGGATTAGACCTGAAGATGATTTATATCATGCAAGTGGGTATGGAGGACAACATATTAATGTTTTTTATAAGAAAGAGTTAATTATAGTTTTCACCGCTATGGATTTAGAATACAATTCTGATAACTATTTAATTGATTCTTATATCTTTCCAGCAATAATGTAGTTTAAATTCTAATAATATTACATGAGATAATAAAATAATGGTAGAAATATCAAAAGGTTTGAAAATCTTGTTGTTAATTAATGCGATAATAGGCCTAATATTTGCTTTCTTATATCTAGCAATTTCACATGTCTATTTATCGCTTACACAATGGCCATTTTATGATCCATATTATTCTTGGTTATTTGGAGGAACACAATTAATTCTTTCAATTTTTACCTTATTATCAATTAAAAGAGCTGAATGGAAACAAATAAGAATTATTTATGAGTTACTAATAACTTGGCAATTAACGATATTAATTCTAAATATTATAGGTTTGATCCTTATTCCTGCCCCGATGACATCTTTAATAAGTACATGGATTAACAATTTCTTGTTAATCATCCTAATTGTCGCAAACATTTACTATTATACTAAACAGGAAATTTAGAGCTGATGAAGTTTTTTACATATAAAAATTACAGCAATCGAAAGAATGCCAAACAGAAAAAATAGATTATATCCAGGAATAGCTGGTTTTTCATCACCTTCACCATAAGTACAAGAACCATTATCACTATACTTATTTCCTCGACAATTTTTTTCCGCGATGCATTGTTCATTGTTCAGTAAAGTGTTTTCCGAGATGATGTTGGAAATACTTTCTTCTAAATATATCCCATAGCTATTATTATTTGCCGTGTTTCCCGAGATAGTGTTATAACTAGAGGTATTAGAATATATCCCATAACTATTACTATTTACCGTGTTTCCCAAGATGGTGCTGGAATCACTTTCTATTAAATATATCCCATAGCTATTATTATTTGCCATGTTTCCCGAAATGGTGTTATAAAAACCTCTATTAAAATATATCCCATAGCTATTATTATTTGCCATGTTTCCCGATATGGTGTTATAAATATCAAAAGCTAAATATATCCCATAACCATTATTTTTTACCGTGTTTCCCGAAATGGTGTTATAACTACAAGCATAAGAATATATCCCAACTATATTGTTATTTTTAAGAACATTTGTTGAAATATTGTTTAAAAAACAAAAATTGGTATGTATGCCAAAATTAGTATTATTATTCACGGTGTTTCCAGAGATAATATTGTCATCACTATCTCTTAAACATATACCGATCCAAGAGTTATAATTTACTGTATTTTCCAAGATGGTGTTATTGTCACTATACTTGAGATTTAATCCTATCACATTTGAAGAACAATTGTTATTAATTAATTGAGAATTATTAACGTTTAATAATCGGATTCCCGCACTATTATTGCCTTTAAATCCTCCTGCATTGTAGACTGTGCAATTTTCTATCCTAAAGTACACATCAGAATTTTCAATAAAGATGCAACTTCCCGAACCTCCACCATCTATTTCCAAATCTTCTATGACATACGGTTCTGAATACGTACCATTCCCTGTACAAAATCCCGCAGCTTCAAAGGCAACCCAACCCAAATTCCCATCAATATGGATTTTACTCGAAATTTCGGAATATTTCAATTTATTATTTTCAAAATTATTTATTTCTTGTTTATTGTAAATATTATCAGCATCAATTAAATTGATAAAAATACAAGAATTAATCAAAATTAAAGTTGTTAAGAGTGAAAATAAGGTTAGGATGCGAAAATGTTTCATTATTACCCTCATTTCTAATAAACGGCAAAATATTAGATATTGAATATTAATTATTATCTAATATTTAACATTTTTGTAATTTAAATCAATAAAAATAAAACTCCAGAGTCTGATTTCAATGAAAATTTAGTGAAAATTTTAATTTATTATGTGAATTCATAGAATGAAAGACAAAAAAAGAGTTAATTTATCTTATAGAAAATTTAAACAAATAATATTAAATCAAAATAGTGTTGCTAGAAAAAAGCAGGATAAAAATTCTCTCTTAGGAGATTGATCTTTTTCGGTTATTTTGAACCCTATCTAAAAATTATATAAAGGAATATTGATTTTATAAAAATAGGAAACAAGCGTCAATGCAACGGTCAATGTTTCCTCTTCTTTTTAAGCCTTGGCTTTAACCACTCAATTGTAAAATAATTTATAAAAAATCTCTTCAAGAAAAAACTTGAGTTTTTTAAATATAAATTCTGAATAATGTCTTCCATCTTCTTCACTTCCATGCGAAGGATACCAAATAAGATCTTTTTCTTGACATTCAACACAGTACCAAGTTTCGTCCATCGGAATGAAAACCATGTCCCTGTCAGTTTTTGAACAAAGGATAATTTTTTAATAAATTTCTTAGGGGAAGGGGATAGAATGTGTAATTTTATTAATTTAAGTATTAACCTTCAGACTATTCCTCATATCTTCCTTTTTTTCTCTTCGATAATTAAGTAAGATATACCTATGATTATAAAAACTGTACTTAAACCTAGATGTAGTGCAATCAAAAGCCAGGGATTAGGTATCGGAGGACAATGACTAAAATCATAAGCACGATACTTAGTTAAGCTTATATCATAATTCTCTTTATTATAACAGGGAGTATTTCTAGCTACGATGAAATTATTTGGTGAATCCGCATAAATTCCTTTAACGATTCCATCCCCATAATTACAACCCCCTCCTTCACCTCTTATATTTTTCCCCGAAGGATCAATCACTCTTACAGCAGTACTTAAACTACCCGGTGCTATTAGTTCAAGGGACCCTCCAAGATAAATATTTCCTGATGGATCAAAAGCTAATATTTCAAGATATAGATTATTACCATGAGAAATTGTATAGTTCCATTGTAAAACTCCTGTAGTGTTGAATTTCATTAGGTACGTATCATAATCAATCATATTATAACCATAAAGAATTGCTGAAGCATTAATGAGTTCATTTCCTGCGATATAAATATTGTCAGATTGATCAATTGCTAGACTTTCTGTTCCACGTAAGATATCTTGTATACATATAAAATTCCATTCCAAACTGCCATTATTATCAAATTTAGAAAGATACGTGTCATTGTATGATCCTACAGCATATAAATTATTAGAGGAATCTAAGACTAATTGTTCTAAGGGCACATATTTATCGTATGAAGTATTTAATAACAAATTGCCAGAAGAATCATATTTCAATAAAAACCACTCTGATTTCGTGATATTTGTAGCTACGCCAAGAAAAATACGATCAGTAGAATCTATAACCACTGACAGAGGTTCTTCAGATATATTATAAAAACCTGTATTCCACGTGCGGTTCCATTGAATTATTCCAGAATTATCAAATTTTAGGAGAAAAATATCAGTATAAGGATAATTTGTCATTCCCGTGATATATATATTATCTAAAGAGTCAACTACAATCGCGGTGCAAGAATCTATTCCACTTCCACCCCATAATTTAAACCATTCCAATGTAAGGTTATTACTGTATTTCAATATAAATACGTCCTTTGCTCCTGGCAAATACCCTGTACTTGATCCTGCAATGAATATATTATCATTTGTGTCTAAAATCATTCCACTAAATTCTTCATGGTTTAAGTCCCCCCAAGTGACATTATAAGCGTAACTCTCATTAATCTTAAGAATAAATATATCATTACTACTTTTGCTATAGTTCCACATTTCACCTCCGATGTAAATCTCTCTCGAAGAATCAACAACCATTTCATTCATCATTTCCTGATTCGTTCCACCCCATGTTTTCGTCCAATCAATCGGAGGTGCAGCAATACATGAACCAGATATAGAATAAGGTATCAAGATAACACCGGCTCCAATAACCGAAACAATTATTATGATGATAATGCGCGGTATCAAATATTTTAATCGAGCTATGATGTATCCCTCATTTTTATTTTGAATTGTCTTATAAACTTTAAGAAAAATTCCTATATATACATTAGTGTACAGAATATGAAATGTTTTGAAATCCAAAATTAAAGGTATGATAGACTCCAAGATTTAGGAATCGAAAACCAATTGATAAAAAAAACCCGAGTTTTTTAAATATAAATTCTGAATAATGAATATTCAGTTTCAATGATGGGATAATGAATCATGGAGATTAACAAAAATAGAATATATGTAGGATTCATTTTTATTTATTGTACTATCGCAATATTCGAATTTTATTACATCAACTATATTCCTTTTTACTATCTAAACGTTGTGCATGTCAATCGTACGGAATTAGCATTTATTCAATTTTTCTCTTATTTATTCTTGTTTATAACGCCCTTGACAGGTTTTTTCTATGGTAAGTATATAAAAAAAGAGAAATATAGCAAGTTGTTTTATTATTGCTCAAATAGTGTTTTATGTAGTAGTTTTTTGATATTTCTCTTATGTAAAGATATATTGTTTTTATTTGGTATATTCTTATTTGTTTATCTTTTTTCAGTTTCCATGATTAGAGCTGTCATGATCGATCTTTTTTTAACAATTAGTAAAAAATCTGAGAAAGTTAAAAATAATCTCCTCCTTATTGTAAAAATAGCCCGAGTGTCAGGATTTTTAGGGGTATCCCTATTTTTCACGTTTAATGCTTTTGATATTTATTCACTAAAGTTCTGGAACTACTTCTTTGGTTTCGGATGGCTTTTATCCGTGCTCTTTATCATAATAAACATGGTAATTATAAGAAAAGTTAAATTTCTCTCATATGATGATGATAAAAAAGAGGAAGAGCAAACCTCCATGCCTATAACGCTAGTTTCCGAAAAAGGTATTAAATTTAAGAATTTTCACATTTTAATCTTATATGTTGCATATTTCTTAGCTAGCTCTGATTTGCTCTATCCATTTCTATTTAGTTCTTGGGTCGAAAATAAGTTTGGAACCAAATCATATATAGTCTATAGCTCATTTTTCATTATTTTCATTATCGGTGAATTAATAGGGGGTATTAGCGCGAAAAAATTATGTAATAATTATAGTAAAATTAAGATAATGTTTATCGTGCTTTTTATCTACATGATATTATTAGTAGTATTGACATTTTCAAGTTTCCTTATTCTCATGGTATTAATGACTCTCTTTTATTTTCTCGGAAGTATCGCCAGTTTTGTATACGCTTCTCTGTTTGCAGATATAACATCAAATAAAAAGCATAAAACGTTTAAATACCAATTATTTCATACGTATTACTCAACTGCGTCATTTGTCTTTATTCCATTAGGTACTTTCTTATCCTCTTTCATTATTGTAGAAGTGATGATCTTAGTTTCCGTATTTTTCTATGGTCTATCAGGAGTTTTATTAATTACTCTCATTCTGCAATTAAAACGAACCGAAAAGAAGGTAAAGCTCTATGTCACTCAAAAGCAAGAAGTCTTGATTTAAGCACTATGTCACTCAAAAGCAAGAAGTCTTGATTTTTCTCTATTAAGAAATATTAAGAAATCTTTTAGCAAATTTTTCTTTCTGTTCAAGATAATAATTTATATAAGTATGTTGTCTTCTATCTTCTTCACTTCCATGAGAGTGATACCAGATAAGATCTTTTTCTTGACACTCAACACAATACCACACTTCATGAAGTGGGATAAATACTATAATCATCTTGAAGGTAAATTCAGAGTCTGATTTCAATGAAAATTTAGTGAAAATTTTCATTTATTATGTGATTTCATAGAATGAAAGACAAAAAAAGAGTTAATTTATCTTATAGAAAATTTAAACAAATAATACTAAATCAAAATAGTGTTGCTAGAAAAAAGCAGGGTAAGAATTATCTATGGTAAAATATAATCATTGTGAGAAGTGTAAGAGTGTATATGGTACTGAATCTTGGATAGGTGAAGTACATATATATAGCGGAATTTGCCCTTCATGTATGGAAGGAGAACAACAAGAAAATCAAATGCAGCAAGAAAGTACTGAGGAACATATAGTGGATAAACATGATAGGCAAGAAAACGAAAGAATGAAAGATATTCATGAAAGTGTTCAATCTTCACCCATAGAAATTGAAAAAAATTTACTCTCAAGTTTAGAACAGAAGGCTAATGATGTTTTATTTGGTGAAAGTTCAATAGATGTTCTAATTAAGGAAATCAAAGATGATCTTGTAGATAATTCGAGAAAAAGGATTGAAGAAACATTTCAAAGTTTTGATGTGGGTAAAATTGATGCTCAAAAAGTTGTTGATTATGTTGATAATATTTTGGCTTATTTAAGCGAATATAAAGACTATATGGATAATGTAATTATAAAAATACAGAATAAGCCCAAAATAAAGGTAAAGACTGCTATAGACAAGGTCTTTAAAGAATCAATGGTAAATATGCCAAAAGATATTGCTAAGGATGTCCTCCTAAATAAGAAGGCAATGTTAAAAACTGTTTTTGATAAGGCTGTAAAATGGTACAAAATATACTCAGATACAAAGGATGTATTGGAACTCACCAAAAAAATGGTAATACACCCATTTAACGAAATCCAAAAGAAACTCTACACTCTTCCCTTCTACGACTCAAGTAACTGTTAATAAAAGAGTATAACTCTAAATTTTTTCTTGAATATCTTTTTAATTATTAGTTAATTTTTATATTCCTTTCCTTATTTTTCTAGTACACTGTTTTAATTAGGTAATTAGTTCTCTTTTTGAACCATTTAATAAGAAATCTTCATTACATAATATTGACATTATTATTGAGTTATAAATTTCTGAGATGAATATGAATCTTTTTGAAGAAATAGAAGAAAAGTATATTGAATGCTTCGATAAAGTTAGGTTGCATACAATTATTATTGGCTCAGAAGAACCGATTATTCTTTTACATGGATTTCCAGATTTTTGGTATGGATGGAAGGATATAATTATTGGGCTGAAGGATAGTTATAAACTTATTGTACCAGATACTCGAGGAATTAACCTGTCAGATAAACCTGAAGATGAAAAAAGTTATACAACAGATATTTTAGTGGAGGACATTAAAATTTTGAGTGAAAAGTTAAATCTTGGTAAATTCACTCTTGTTGGACATGATTGGGGTGGAGCTATTGCATGGGCTTTTGGATCTAAATATCCTACTCTCTTAAAGAAGCTTATAATATTGAATGCCCCGCATCCAAAAGTCTTTACAAATAAAATTCAAACAAACGCAAAACAAAGAAGATCAAGCGGATACATTTTTCAATTATTAAAACCCGGAGGAGAACAAAGTCTACTTAAAAATGATATAATGGGATTGAAAGCTGCTGTGTTTGGAACTACTCGTAACAAGAATGCTTTTACTGAAGAAGATAAACTAAAATATGTTGAAACCTGGTCTCAACCGAATTCTATTCTATGTGGAGTTAACTATTATAGAGCAAGTAGATATACCAAAGAGCAAGCTGGCATTATTGAAGTCCCAACATTAGTTATTCATGGAATGAAAGATAATTTTATTAGACCGGTGATCTTGGAAGGTTTAGATGAGTACGTGGAAGATTTAACAATAGTAAAAGCTGATAACGCTAGTCATTGGGTAATGCATGATGAACCAGAATTGGTAAACTCACATATCAGAGCATTTTTAACCAATTAGCAAAATTCAACTTCCAGACATGAACCCTCTATTAAACTTCTAAACCTACTACATCTAATGGTGCTCGAGGAGGAGTGCAATAATATTTGACTGCAGGATAACCAATCGTCAATACACCATGAATTCTACCTTCTAATCCAATAACTTTCATCATCTCTTTATTCAATCCTAGACCATGAGCCATTCCTATCCAACACGTTGCTAAACCAAGTGTATGTGCGGCAAGTTGGCCATAAGTAAGCACAATTCCGGCATCAGTTGGGGGCATTGAAGCCTTCTTACTTGTAGTAAGAAATATTACTGCTGGAGCTTTACGAAAAATAGGATCTTTATCAACTGAATTAAAATATTTCAAAGCTGCTTCTGCAGAGGGAAATCCTATATAAGGATATACTATTTTTATTGATTCTTGACTTAATGTTTTAATTATTGAAGGATCTGATACAACTGAAAAATTCCATGCTCTACGATTATCTGCACTTGGAGCATAACGCATAGCTTCAAATACTTTTTTAAGTAACTCTTGGGGAACTTTTTTAGTTTTATATTGGCGTACAGATCTTTTAGCTTTTAATAATTGCATTAATTTTTCGTAAGACACATTTTCTTCATAATTTTCTACACCAGGATAAGATTCCACATCATTTTCCCAGTTTCCCTCCCACAATATAGCATTCTCTTTACAAATAGCAACACATTTTCCACAAAAATTACATCGCTTCATTTCATCAGCAAGCCGAATTACTTTCCCAGAAGAATCTTCCTTAAAAAGATCTCTCGTGCAATCATTTATGCATCTTTTACAAACAGAGCATTTTTCATAATTTATTCCAACTATAGACATAAAAATATGACGGTTCTAAACGATTTAAACTTTTTCTATGAAATTAGAAGATATTAAATTAATAGTTCCGATGATAATGCCATTGTTCGGTTCTTAAGTTAAAAATTTTTTTTTTCTTTATTTTCATAGTTAGGATCAATAATTCCATTGAATTTTAAGGATTTATTTTCATTTAATATCGGAGTATGTTTATTAAAGAATAGCTAATAAATCATTTAAGTGTTTTCATTCGACAA
>JAHLWT010000243.1 GCA_019057775.1 Promethearchaeota archaeon | reverse complement strand
TTTAATTTGAACAAAAAGCTTCACCGGGTGTGGAGCTTTTTTTTTATCATGTTTTCACAAAGGAGCATCACTAATGGAAAACTTCCGGAGAAGTAAATTTATGGATAACCAGCATATACGATGCTGTCGGATGTTTCCATCCGACAGTTAATGATATTGCACGATTTTAATTACTCCAGTATTCAATGTCAGGTGGAAACACCTGACATCATGTAAATACTCAAAAGTGATGGAATTCAGCGGTGAAGGGAAGTGCTTATTGACATATAAGTGGGATTGCTGGTGTATTTGTGGTTTGAAAATGCCTGGCATATCTATCTGATTTTTTTCTCCCTGGCCATTCGGGTAAGAGCAATATACAACAGTTTGGAAACATCTTCCATAATCTAGGGAGTAACCATTTCTGCAGTATCTCCGGGTCGATGATAATAGACTGGTTTAAGGCTTCCCGTAATTCCGATTCCAAGAGCAGGTATTCCAGCCCTGCTGAAAATTGCTCCATCGGTTCGGGGCCTGCCATAACTGTCGCGTGCTTCAGAAGTTCGCATACTCCTGTGGAGAAATCCCTGATTGGCTTCTTTAAGGGGTTTGGGGCCTATTCCGCACCATATAAAATTGGGATCATAAGAAATATTAGGATTTGCATGGTTGCCTCCAATGTATAACATACCTGCAGCCCCGTGCTTAACGGAATTTTCAAGCTTATACCGGTGGTAGCAGTATTTCACCCACTTTGTATATACAGGGTCCCTGCTGTTTTTAAAGGGTACATCCCTGTTCATAAGTACTATCTTTCCTTTTACATCAATCCCTTTATAATCATCGTAGTTATGTTCCGGGGCTGTTACTCCATATCCAATATAAACAGCTTCAGCAGTTAGTTCTGCGCTTGCTGAGGTCATTACGGGAAAAAGCTGGTCGGGGAGAAGGGATAGTATTTCTTTATGACCTTGCCATCTTTAACTGGATAAATCGAGGTAATTATTTTTTTCTTGCCTGATTGCTGAATATTTCTTTAGAAATATGCATACTAACCAACATATGTGGTACATCTACGACTTCTGCAATATGAAGATCTCCGGCCATGGAGCATAATGCATAGGCTTCTGCCGGTTTAAGATCGTGTTCATTAACCAGGTAATTAACCATGTATCTCACAGCTTTTCTTGCTGCGTCATCCAATGTCTCACCAAATGCTGTGACAGCATAGTAATCCTTTGTTTCGTACTCAGGTTCGGCTATTTTCCTGTTTTTGATTACGTTCACTTCATAGATGATACGGGAAGGAGATTCTATGGCAGTTCCACATACTTCTCCCATGCCTTGTGCCGCATGTATATCACCGATGGAAAACAGGGCCCCTTTTACGAACACAGGGAAATATACGGTTGTACCTTCTGTCATAAACGGATCATCCATATTTCCTCCATTCGCTCGTGGAGGTATTGTGGTCAACATTTCTTTATTGGCTGGTGCAACACCCATTACACCAGGAAATGCTCTGATGGGGATTTTAATGTTTTTGGAAAAAACAGCCAGAGAATCCCCTTTATTGAAATAGAAAAGTTTCAGGTAGGGTTCGCTAAACTCTTCAGCCAGGAAACCAAATCCTGGTATTATAGAGTTCCACCCGTAATCAATAACTTCAATTGAATGCAGTGTAACAGCCAGGACATCACCTGGTTCTGCACCTTCAATATAAACCGGACCAGTAAGCGGATGGATGAGGTCAAAATTCAGTTCTGCAAGATCTTCAATTTTGGTTTCATGGGTTACCTGACCGTCACTGGCTTCTTCGGTGTAGACCTCAATTACTGCGCCGGAAGGTACATGAATGACAGGAGGAATGGTACTACTGAATTTGTTGTGTGTCTGATCTTTAGTGAGCGTAAATTTCGGTTCGGGAATGGCAGTTCCCGTAGTTTTACGTTGGGATATGTTATTCGATGCCTCGTGTTCTGCCGGTTGGGAACAGCCTGCGAAGAGGAGGAACAGACTGGCTATCGGCAGAAAAAGTTTTGTAAAAGGATTGTGTATTTTCATGAACTGGATGTTTTGCTGGATAAATTCTTTTACAAAACAAGATACAAAAATTTATCCCAAATGATAAGGAGTCAAACGATAAGCTGGTTAGAATTGTTTTATCTATGACTTAACGTTGAGACCTTGAAATTCTATGAATTGCTGCTATGTTTTTGACTCAAAGAGGGCAATTTCATTTAAAAATCGAGTAACATAATCAGCTATTATAAATTCTGCAATATAAGTAGGCTCAATCCTACCTAATTCCTTTACTGGTTCTTCCAGTTCTTGAATATCTTCAACAAAGGGGAACTCAATCCACACAGAAATTTTACCCGAAATCATTTGAGAAAATCCCAAAACGCCACCCTTTTGAACATAATGACGAGCTTTCCCTTCTTTTGAAGAACCTTCAGTAATACCACTTGGGTGATCACTGATTTTTAAAATGACGGACTCATGATTTTTTTGAAAATCATTTACCTGGACGATAAAATTGAGGGATGGAAATTTCTTCTGAATGACTTCCAGGGTAAGTTTAATTTTTTCCTTTGTTTCGGCTTGCCATAATGCTCTGCGTTTATTTACATTTTTTAAATGCGTTTCATAAACAAAGGCATTTTCCTGAATTGCGGTTAAATCAAAATCTTTAATTAACATGACTGTATGGTTTTTATTAATGAATCATAAGTTTGTTTTTGGTTATTCAAGATAATAATTTTTTTTAATACTTATACTAATACAAATTATTTTAGGAGATATTTAGAAAAATATTTAAAACTATCCTAATAATGCTATTAAGCATTCACCCTGTGAAATAACGGCAGGCACTGCTGCAAGGCAGCATTACACGGTATAAAAGCTCATTTTACAGAGATTCCGTACAACGATCCTCCCGGATCGTTGAATCGTCTGAATCCCCTTAACCGGTCATAAACTGAAATTCATTTCAACATAATATTGCTTCCGTAATACTTTCCGTTACTTTTACCTACCGTAGTTACTTCGACAGACAAAATTTTAGCGAAGTCTGTTAGCTGAAGTGGAAGTGATTATGTAACATGGACAAAGGTAGATTTTTATACCGGAGTCTACTCTAAAATTTAATACCAAATTCCACTATTATTTGTATCTTGTAGTAAATTGAAAAGAAAAAAGATATGAATAAGATTGAGACATCTATTCTTATACTGTTATTCATTTTGCAGGGTTGTGTTCACGACAAATATTCCAAAAACTATCAAACTATCGATTTTTGGGGATTGCGGTTTTATCCGGAATTCTATTCCGAAAAACCCGATTTGCCTTCCCCGGCTCTGGATACCAGTGGGAGGGAGGTGGTCCTTGTAAGGTTACAGGATAGTCTCTATACATGGTTTGATGCCACAGTAGAAAATGGTGACACCTTTGATTACAGGAGAGATTTGCTGGGAAAAGGAAACCAGCTTCTCGCTGATGAAATAGATTTTCCAACCCTTGCACTTCGTGGTATTCATTCGGATGAGGAACTTTCTACTACAAAGACGATAACCGGCCGGTCGGTGTCGCAGATCACAGTAGATGGCAGACCTGGCAGGTCATCCGGAGCAGGATTTATGGCTGCTGATGAGACCATTTTATCGATTATCTGGCAGGATAATAAAACGGCTGAAAAACTGGGTTTGACACATCCCGACCTTGCAAGACCTCTTTTCCACCTGTGGAATATTTCCAACATCCACGCAAGGTATAATGAAAGTAAACCTGCTGAAGAAAGAACTGATCTTAAGGCCCTGGTTTATAACGGACATGAAATAACGGTTCAGGTTACCGGAAGCCGGGGCTGGCAGGAATCCATCTTTACTGATGAAATACTGGGGACCGGTCATATGGAGGTCTGGAGAGAATTAGATCAGGAGGAGATGGAATTCCTTAAAGAACAGTATCCCCACCTTTCCCCGGGACAATTTAAGGAAATGAAGGAGAAGATAGCCCATCTGCATACTGGAGAGATAGTGTTGTTCTACATTAACCGGTATGGATTCTACGAAGGACATACTGATTATCGGACCGATCCAGTGACCATAGCCTTTATTTTCGGACTAAAGTCGGTAGGAGAGATTCACAAAGCTGCCAATGGAAACCTCTATCAATATTTCACCAGTCATTTCACAGATAATCCGGAATAACCATGAATTATTTTCTACCCTTATTGCTGGTCATCTCACTGGCATTTTCGACATCGGATGGATTTGCACAGACCCGGCAACAGGAGATTGATTCACTGATCGTACTGTTCAGGGATGCAGGTCGCGAATGGGATGAATATGCACGGCAATTCATTAAAATCGGCGACCCGGCCGTTCCCGCTCTTGTCGCTTTGCTTGAAAATAAAAGCCTGAAGCAGTGGACACGCAGAATAGCAGCCATGACCCTGAATGATATACATTCCCCCCTGTACATAGAACCTGCCATGAAAATACTTACTGACCGCACTGAAGAGCCTGGGATCCGAAACCAGGTTACCAATGGACTGAAAGGACACGACCTTTCGTTTGCCAGTAAAGAGTTGTGGGAGGTCTTTACAGAAGAGTCAGATGTGTTCTTCCGGTTGAATGTAGCCGGTATCCTTTGCACAAGCGATACTGCAATGGCATATCGGGCATACCGGGAGATCTATCCAAGAGTTGATGGATATGTAAAGCAACAGGCATTGTTGAACATGGTTCGATTGCGTCCCGGTGAGTCTACATCGTGGTTTCTAAATGGTTTGCAGACCGGAGACTGGATGACAGCTAATCTGGCAATGGACAGCCTGGTGTCGATTCGTCATCTCATTCCCGGTGAACTGGTTGACCTGTATAAACAACCCGGAACACCAGAGGAGATACGATGGCGTATCGTATATGTCCTGGGTCACCGGGAACTGCCGGAATCCCTTCCTTTGCTGGTGGCAGCCCTCCATGATCCTTCATGGCTGGTATACAATGAAGCTGCCGTGGGATTAAGCCGCATGCAACCGGAGAAAGTCATTTCCAAGATGAAAGAACTACTGAATGATTCCAATCCTCAGGTTGTTAAGAATGCCGAATGGGTGATCGGGAAAATCAGAAAAGTTTATTGAAACAATGCTTGTGAGGAAAGCTAAAGCTGAGACTTTAGCCTTCACTAAAACCATCACTAAGGTTCTGGTTGTCAAATAAAGCTACTGCTAACAAGAAGGCAAAAATAACAGCTCATAGGAGTAGAAAATTAATAGCCCCGGCATTCATGCCGGGGTAAAAGGACCAACAAAAAACCGGTCCAAGCACCATGATATTTTGTGAGAAATCGTTAATTGGACCGGAACTTAGCAAACTTGTGAGCGATCTCATGAGCAAGGCTTTTGCAAATGCTTGTGGGTGGCGAATAATGCAGCATACGTTTCTTAAAATAGAATGCCTCAAATGCTTCAAAAAAATTAATTTGTAAAAGTATTGCTCAAACGGGTGATACTTCACTATTGAAATAAACAATTTAAAGAATCTTAAACATGAAAAACCAGTTATCTTTCTCAAGAAGGAATTTTATTAGTGCCGCTTCCGTATTGGCACTTGGTGGCACATTGATGTCCTTCAAAAATGCTCCAAATCTATTACCAATTCCAGAAACAGATAAAAAAAGACTTTGGGATGAATTCACCAAAGAGGAGAAAAAGCTGATTGAGAACTCCCTGATGACAAAGAGTATTATTGAAATTGAAGGCCGGAGTTGCGCAGAAAAAGTTCTTTTAGCCTCGCTGAGACTCTTTGGCAAACCTGACGAATTAGTCTGTTTTGCAGCCAGTTTTGGAGGAGGGATACAACATTATGATTTATGCGGTATGCTCACAGGCGGTTTTATGTCGATAGGCCTTGCTGGCGAGGTTTTGTATAAAGACAAAAATGAAAGATCAGCATTCGTTAAAGATGCTACTCGCGAATACTGGGAATGGTGGGAAGAACACGCGCCCTGCCACTGTTATGAACTTAGGCCAAAATACACCTGGAATTCTGAAAATTATAACAGGATGCTGCAACGGGTTGCTCTGAAACTGGAAGATATGCTGAAGCCTGAAGTTTAAGTATCAGTGCTATCCACGAAATTTAATAAAGTGCCCCATAATTAATATAAATCGTTAAAACGGTTTTTGATTTGCCGGAGGATTAGTGTTATCCCCACAGTTGAAACTGTGGGTTGATATTTCAATCCAAAAATTTATCTATGGGGTTTTGAAACACAAGAATAAAATATTAACCCTGTGAAACACCCGTGAAATAATGCCTGTGGCATTCCTGCGTAGCAGAATTTCACTGGATAAATATTTGTTTTATTTTTTGAATATGAGTAATTTCAC
>JAHLWT010000242.1 GCA_019057775.1 Promethearchaeota archaeon | reverse complement strand
TGCAGTTGAGCTAAAGCTACCTCCCGAAAGGGAGGTTTAGTTCAACACGCGCTCATAAATAATTGCCGGGGTAGTATGTTCTTCAAAGGTTGTAGCGCGCATCAGGGTTTGTATATCTTGATAGGAAGGTACTCCGCAATCGGCAACTATTCATAGCGCAAACCGTTGGCAACAATATTGAGAAACATCAGACACCTTGAGAAATGAGTATAAATATAAAAACACATAAAATGTTATGGGGACGTTCAGGTAATATGTGTGCATATCCTGAATGTAAAAAAGAACTTGTAATGGATGAGACAGAAACTGATGATGAATCTATCATAGGTGAGGAAGCACATATAGTATCAAGAAAACCTAATGGACCAAGAGGTGAATCCGATTTAACTCCTGAGCAGAGAGATAAATACAATAACTTAATTTTATTATGTAGTGTTCATCATAAAAAGATAGATGACCAGCCAAATCATTATACTGTTGATAAAGTTGCAGGTTTTAAAAAAGCCCATGAAAAATGGATAAAATCTTCTTTGAAAGTTGACATTCAAAAACAACGAGATGATGAAATTTATTCAACTTATCTTGATAGAATTATAGAATTAGCAAACGTTGAAAACTGGAAAGGATGGACTTCACATATATATGGTGGAGGTCATGCTCGATTGTATAAGGAGCAATATGATAATTTAAGAAAATTGAATGAATATATTTTATCGAGAGTTTGGCCTAAAAGATATCTAAAACTAGAACTTAGCATTCAGAACTTAAAGAATGTATTAAATGACTTTCTGAAAGTATTTGATGAACATGCTGAAGAAGTTGCTAATGATGGCATTTGGACAAAAAAGTTCTATAAAATTGACGAATGGAATCCAGAGAGATATGAGAAATTATCAGTTAAATATGATTATCACATAAATTTAGTTCTTGACTTAACTTGTGAACTGACAAGGGCTATGAATTATTTATTTGATAATGTTAGAGCAAGTTTGTTTCAAAGTTTCCGCTTAAATGAGGGAGTGTTGCTAATTGAAACTGGCCCTTCAATGGAAATGACTTGGACTACTATTCGATTAGAATATAAAAGCGATGAAAGAATTGAATTACCATATCCTGGTTTAAAAGGATTTATGGAAAAAAGGAAGGACCGAAATTTGCATTACGGAGAAGGAATATCTGAGGATTATTTTCCAGTAAAGTTTGAATAAAATACTGTTGCCAACAAAAAATATAGTGCATTTGGCAGATAGTACTAAATATGAATATATTAGCAATAAATAAAATTAGTAGTAAGTTGAAAATGAAGTGTTCCAAAATGCCAAACGCACCATATTCAAAACGTTGGCGGTAATTTGGAAATTTATTTTCAAAATAAGAAACGAACTTGCACTGACAAAGGGTATGTACAATAAATAAAGAAAATGAAAAAAATAGTTTTCATTTCACTTATAACGATTTTTGCTATTGTGGGTTGTAAAAAGGATGACCCCATTTCATATGGCGAGACCCTGCCTTTTGAGAATGACAATATTATAATAGAACTTGTTTCACCCTCAGCACCTGATTTCATTAGAGATATTCATTTTTTTAATATTTCAAAAGGTATTGTCGTTACTTATGACGGAAAAATTTACATGACAATTGATGAAGGAGTAACTTGGACTTTACAATACACAAACCCGATACTAAACCAACCATTGTTTCAAGTTCTTTTCACAAGTGCGGATATTGGTTATGCTGTCGGGGGTACCAAATCATGTCATGGAGCTGGTTGTATTTCTCCTGGTGGACTAATATTAAAAACGAATGATGGTGGCAATAGTTGGTCAAAGGTATTTGAAATGAATGGTGTAGAGTTTGTTTCTATTTCTTTTAATAGTACGGGCGATTTATTTGCAATTTCAAACGGAACTATGGGACGAATATCAAAAAGCACCAACAATGGCATTGACTGGACAACTATTGACAGTACAAACTTTCATTTACATAGAATAGTCTTTTACAACAATTTTGGATTTTGCACCGGTACGGACGGAAAAATAATTAGAAGTAGTGATAATGGAGATACTTGGATTCTGACAACTACTTTGAATGCCAATCATGTAACTGACATAAAATTCAATAGCGGTATTGGATTTTGCATAGCAAATAATTTTACAGTATTCAAAACAAATGATGATGGAAGCAACTGGATACAAAAATTTAGTTCGGATTTTGGTTCATATGTTTTAAATGTATTAACATCAAATAGTTGTTTAGTGTTTGGTTCTGGCTGGTACACAGGATGGGATTTTGGAAATTGGACTGGAGCAATTAGTCAAACAACAAATTCTGGTGACGACTGGACAGAAACAGTGTTGACAGATATTGTGTCTATACGTTACACAAGTTTTTACACTGCGACAAATGGTTATGCAGTAGCAGGAATGAAACTTATAAAGGTGGAAGTCAAGTAAAACTACCGCCAACAATATGTAAAAAAAATAGCTAACTGGTTGAAGTAAGGAGCATTATCCCCTCTTTAATATTCTTTCTCAGCGGATCTGCACTTCATCCACATCCGCTACTTTTCTTACATTTAACGTTATTGCCAATGCAAAGGATTATAGACAGATTTATGATTATAACGACTTACTTTGACGTAGGATTGAAATATTTTTGAAATTTAAATATAGGGAAGCCGAAAACTATTTAGAGTAGGCAAAACATTAATTATTATTGTTATGGCAAATTTTTATTGTGAGTATTGCGGACAGAAAGCTTCTAGTATTTCTAGTTTAACAGCAGCTAAATGCCCAAGACATCCAAATGGTCGTCTTCAAGGGCAGCATAAACTATATGAAGGAAGTGAAAAAAGCCAATATGTTTGCAAATATTGTGGGATAAAACATCCAACAATACTTGGTTTAACAGCAGCTAAGTGCCCAAAACATCCAAATGGTCGTCTTAATGGCAACCACGCACCAGCATTGTAAAAATATGAGAAGAGTTAATACTCATGTTTTACCTCTTCTTTTTTATATAATTTTTTATGTATATGGATATTAAAGAATTAATTTTTTTAAAAAGCGAAGAAATAGAAAAAGAAATATTTGAAATCAAAAGTGATAATCCTAAAATTACACCAATTTCTGATGGGATTATTAATATCGATAATTATTTGAATTCCAAGTATAAAATTCTATGGATATTAAAAGAGTCAAATGACGTAAGAAACGGAGAAGGAGGAGGTTGGAGACTTAATAAAGTAATAAATGAAGTAGCGGATTGGAAAGGACAGCCAAAGACTGGTAAGACAACATTTCGGAGAATGATTTATTCATCCTTTGGCATCCTAAATGACTTCATGTTATGGGATGACATTCCTGAGATATCAGCAAATCATTATGTATGGGAAACGATAAAGAAAATAGCATATATTAATGTGAAAAAAATACCAGGTGGTGTGAAAGCATATGAACCTGAAATACGTAGAGCATATTCTAAAAATAAAGAAATATTACTAAAGCAAATAGATACGTATAATCCTGATATTATAATCGGTGGTAGTACATTTAAGTATTTTTTAAATGACCTTCCTATCCATATGGGTAATATGAAGATTATTGGAGGAATGAAATATTATCCAGATAGCCAAAGAATATATATTGACGCATATCACCCAAACGTAAGACCCAAAACAATTTCAGAACAAGATTACTGTAATAATATTATAATGGCTTCAAAAGATTGGGTAGAGAATTGGAGAAAATAAATGCACAGGCTCTAACACAGGCTAAAAACAAGCGGGCTAACGTGCTAATATGAAATGAATTACAAGAAATAAACGACAATGCAATTTGATATGAAAGTGGGTAAAACTGCCCGCCAATTTTTAGCCTCAACGTTAGGTTTAATTGGACGCAACCCATTATAAACAATATACATCTTTAAAGTATACATCTTTAATAAAGAGTTACATACCATGAAAAATTTAAAAATCGTGACAATTGTGAGCATGATTATTTTAGCATTTTCATGCGAGAATGATTCAAATAAGACGACTGAATATCTAACAGATAATAAATGGATTTTTTTAGGGGTGAAGATTAATGATACTAATGTTGAAGAATCTAAACCAGACAACTTACAGGAGATGAATATTGAATTTAGCGATACTAACAGATTTCATGCAGTTAGTTCATGTAATTTATTTGTCGGATATTATGCAGTTTCTGATCCAGATTTAATATTAATTGACAGTTTAGTAACAACATTAAAGTATTGTATAAATGATACTGTAAGAGCTTGGGAAGAAAAATATTTTAACGGATTGAAGAATGCTGCGAATTATAATATTATTGGAAATAGATTAACTATTGAGACTATATCAAATTTGGATTTAATTTTTAAAGCAGATTGAAAAACCAACTAAACCTAACAGCACCTCAAAAGTAATGCGGGGTGAAGTGGTAAATTGAAACAATTTAAATATTAATAAACAACATAGCAGCTTAAAAATGAAGTGCAATTAAAACCCGCACTACTTTTAGCTGCAAAACGTTGGCAGCAAGCAATTGAAAATCAATGCAACCATTCATTATGCTATTACATCTTATAGATAAAGCATAATATCATGAAGGCTCGTTATTATATTATAAAATTAGCTGTTGTAATTTTTTTTATAGGATTAGTTGCATGCGAAAAAGAAAATAATGAAGCCTTTTATAATCAGAAAATATTTTTTGAATATTGCTCTATTAATTATGCCTGGGGTTTACAATACTTACATTGGATAATTGACAATGAAGGGAATGTCCGAATAAATAGCAAAGCAGATTCATTAATTTGGATTAATGAAAATAATATAGATAATATCGTCAATTCTTTTGATAGCGTGATATACAATGTTGGTATAGACGAATTAAATAAGTACATTGATTTTATTCCATTAGCTGCAAATGGTAAAATAGTATGCGAAGACCGACATAGGGCTGATTTCGGAGGAACGGTATTTAATTGCTTTTACTGCGGCAATATTATATTGTTAAGTTCGATGAGTGATATAGAGGATTGTTCAAATAAAAATAGAAAAGCAATCAAAATTGATGATTGGTTAAGGAATATTCATAGTAAAATATATTCAAAAAATTAACTGCCAGCTGCCAACATGCTATAAATTCAAGCGGGCTGAAAGTGCTAATATGGAACAGATTACAAGTAATTAGCAACAGTGCAACCTGAAAGAGAAGTGCAAAAAGATGCCCGCCAAAATTTATAGCTGATCGTTGACATCAATTATAAAATACTAACATCAAAACTATCATATTATGAAAAAAAATTGGATTTATAGAATTGTATTTTGGGGGATAATTGCAGCTTTTGTTTTTGGGTGCCAGCCAAAAGTAAAGCTATCTCCCGAAGAAAGTTACATAAATGTAACTGGGGGCAAAGTATGGTATAGAATTGTTGGAGAAGGAACAGAAGTACCTCTTCTATTATTACATGGAGGGCCGGGATTTCCCAGCTATTATCTTAATCCGTTAGCTGAACTAAGTAAGGAAAGGCCTATAATCTTTTTGGATCAACTTGGTTGTGGAAGATCTGATGATAATACAGACACTACGCTAATGACAGTTGACGCTTTTGTTGAGCAGCTAGAGCAATTTACCTCAGCTTTAGGATTAAAGGAATTCTATTTATATGGCCATTCATGGGGAACAATGTTAGGGATAGATTACTATCTCAAATATCCCGACAAAGTAAAGGCATTGGTTTTCGCTAGCCCTGAGCTGAGTGTCTCAAGATTTGTGTCAGATTGTAGGGAATTGATAGCAACTCTTCCTGATTCTGTTCAAATAGCGATAGAAATAGGTGAAGAAAGTAAAAATCATGAATCTCCTGAATATCAACAAGCCGTAAATCTATTTTATCAAAATTTTGTAGCCAGAAAACTACCTTGGGATGCAAATATGGATAGTACTTTTACAGAAGCGGGTATCGAAATTTATAATTACATGTGGGGGCCCAGCGAGTTTACTGCCTCAGGCACATTAAGAAATTACGAGCGAACAGATAAACTAGCTGAGATTAAGATACCTTCTCTATTCATATGCGGAGAATTTGATGAGGCTCGTCCATCAACAGTACAATATTATCAAAGCTTGACTCCAGGGGCTAAATTTGCGATGATCGAAAAAGCTGCACATGTTACAATGCATGATAATCCCGTACAAAATAATGAAGTAATAGCTAACTTTTTGCGTGAAATCGAAGACAATTAGATTCGCTATTGACAAAAATTAACTGATGTCAATCGAATTCTAAGACCTGACCAAATAAATTATCAAAAAAAATCTATTATATAGAGTCTAATAATTAACGCTACAAACATCGATAATTTCTTGATTTGG
>JAHLWT010000241.1 GCA_019057775.1 Promethearchaeota archaeon | reverse complement strand
TAATAAATCCATTAATTTGTTTTCCTAAATTTTTTGCATCATCGTAAACAAACTGAAATTCATTTTAACTAATATATTTTAAATCGAGAGCGATATATAAATCATTTCGTACTTCAGATATTGAACCTCGGGAAATAATTAAAAACCCTATAAATTCACGGCTAGAAAAACGAGCAAATCCTTCAGCAATATTACTCATTATTGAAACTGCTGCCCTGGTAATTTGTGAATTTAAACCATACGCTTCTCTTGAAGGAAATTTTTTTGTTAAATTGTAAATTTTATTAGTAAATTTTCTTGCATCCTCCCACATAGGCAATTTTTCAAATGATTTTATGGTCGACAAAATTTTTCCCTTTCATCTATTCTATTTATTTGATTATACTGTTTTATAATTTTCTTAACATTCAACTGGTAAACCGGGTAACTATCATATTTCCATTAGAGAAATGATTTTACAGTCATCGCCTTCTTTTTGGAAGCCAACATAAATCCCCTGCTCTCTTCAGCCTTTAACTAATCTATCTTTCGTTGATTTTATCACATTTTCTATTTTATGTAAATTTCTATAATCCTCTTGTTCTCTTTTTGATGAATTCACATAAAAAGTTGCAATCATTTTTCCCGAAAAACACTTATATTTTGGAGTATTTAAAAAAGATAAAGGGATTTGAAAGATATTATCCCAAATCCCTTTATAATATTTAGCAAATTAATAACAAGCGTACCTTTTAATTCTACAACATAATTAATAAAAAACATCTATTAATAAATAATAATTATTTAACTGTGCTCACTATGCGAGGAGGTTATCGGTATGCTCCTTCACCATCATCATATAGTTTCCAGTTATTGCCAACCTTTTGTAAATAAAAAGGACGGAGCAAGAAAATAGTTATATTACTTCCTTACTCTGTCCTTTTACCTGAAAGATTCTTCCTAAGAAATTAGGAGATAGTTTTTTTTAGTAAACTCTGCATGGGTTTTCCTAACGATTAGGAGTTGCCCCTTTGGTCATTCCGCACTTGACACGGAATCCATAAGGGATGTACTGTATATGCCCACAGATACCAAAAGATAAAGCAGGGTAAGGATAGATCCCAATTACCCGTTTTCACGAAGCCGGCCCTCATGAAAATGGTGGTACAAGTTTCGTGGGAATGACCCCGGTGAAGCAATGCTTCACCGGGCAGGTTCAGGAGAAGTGGGAATAGCAGAGACAGGCGAGACGCCTGTCCTACGGATGAGACGGAGCGGATGAATCCGCCCCCTACATTTCTTTAAAAACTTGAAACTTGTAACTCGCAACTTATCTTTTCATCTTGCATCTTGTATTTCTCATCTTTAACCGGGTAACTGGATAACAGGCTAACTAATCCTAACCGGCTAACTAATTTACATACAATGCCTGCAGGATTTCCTTGGTTGAATTGTTCGGTGCCTGGACATAGACTACTACATGAATATTGCTCATATCATGGACATTACCCAAGGATGAAGAAGTTAGTGAAAATTCATGGCTTTCTCCAGGGGTAAAAACACTAATAATTTCTCCGGATTCTTGATAAGTAATAATATCCCGAACTACATGATCGACATTTTGTCCAAAGAATCCGGAATAAACTGAATTTTCGTAAACCATCGCTTCAATGACAATTTTATTTAAAGTATCAGCACTAATATTGGTTATATTTCCATTTATTGTAACTTTCTGTGCGCTAACTGAATAGGTTGCATTAATAGCAATTTTAGCGGGCTTGGCCAATTCTTTCTCAATGGCAGCTTTATAATTATCATAACCTTCACCATCTGAGTGATGGACAGTCTGAGATAAGCCGTCAAAATAGGCATCGGGTAAACCGCTGTAGTCATTTGAATATTTACGGTATTCAATAATTCTATTTAGAACATCATATACCCCCCAACCGGTATATGAATCGGAATCCAAGCCATATTCTTCTAAAATTACCAGCTCATCAAATCCATATTCTTGCCTTAAGCGAATTATATCTGGGTGTACTGCTCTACATCGGCTACAGGTAGGACCTTCAAACAATTCAAACATCACTACACGTTTTGTAGTTGTTGGGGTTGGGTCGGGTTGGGGCTCAGAGTCTGGCCCATCAGTGCCAGGCAAAACCCCGGAAGTACAACCTGCATATAAACCTGATATCAAGAGCGCTAATAATAAAATCAATAATTTCTTCTGCATCTATATCTCTCCTTCTTTAATAAATATAATTTTTTTATTTACAGCTGAAACGTTAGTCTAATTATAAAAGGGTTGTTTGGAGATGTCAATTAAAATAATGGGTGATTAACCGGTTAAATTAGTCGTTAGTGAATAGTGAATAGTCGTTAGTATTAAATACAGGTTTTCAGTTGATAGTTTTCGGTTCTCGATTTTCAGTAAGTAGGGGCGTATTGCTATACGCCTGTCTTAATAATGACTGGTTGACTAATCCTTAACCGACAAACAGGTTAACCGGATAACTGGGTAACTATACATACTAGATACGAGATACATATTTGGTTAACCGGTAGCCACTTCACGGTTTGTGGAAAATATGAGATGAGGAAATCTGAAATTTTTACTTCAACTAAAAAGGGATACCTTATGGTATCCCTTTTTAGTTTTTTATTAATTTTTTTCTAGTATTGCTCTATTGTTGCTAGACAGTAGTTATCTTATATTAGTGTAGTACTTATGACTTCGTCGGTATCAACTATAATTTCCCAAGTCATAGTATCTTGTTCGTTACCTACATTGTCCTCAACATCAAATGTTAAAGTGTAAGTTACTCTATCGCTTTCATCGGTCCAATCATCTGGATCAACATAAGGTAAACATCCACAATCAGTGGCTCCTACTACTGTACAACCTGTTCCGCTAGCTGTAGGACATTCGTCACACTCATCTTCATCAACTACAAATCTCCAAGCGCCCACACCTGAACAATCATCATCACAATTATCAGTAGTTACTATGTCACAAGGGTCAGTATCATCAACAACTATAGTAGTAAATTCAAAGTATGCACCGCCAATAACAGGATCACAAATGTCAACTACTTCACAAGGATCACAATCCTTTACTGTAATTGTAGGAATAACTTCAGGTGCTACATCGTCGATGTATACTACTTCCATAGCCACTTCTTCAGCAGGACAACAAGGATGTTTTACCAGAGCAACCAGGCAGATTGGTTCACAACCTAAAATATAATCAGCAGCTAAATATCCTGCAAGAACTGATTCGTCTAAATCATTAAATGGATAAGTAACAGTCCAGACTTTACCGTCTGTAGATGAGGTAGCCCATGCATTATCAAGATATACATATTCTTCTTCAGATGCATCCCACCATTTTACAGCTAACTGTACCCCATAACCATCTTCGACAGCTTCCGAGAAGGTAACTGTGACTGTATCAGAACCTGGAACATAGTTTTTGAGGGTAAGAGGATCGGAATACCAGTTAGTGCTAGTTATGGTAACTGTTGGTTCTGGGTCTGGAGTTGGGTCTGGGTCTGGGTCTGGGTCTGGTGTAGTTCCGGTTCCAAGACAGCCGACAAGCAAGAAAGATGACATCGCAACTACTGCTAATACTAATAATAATTTCTTCATTTTTATCTCCTTTCATTTTTTAAAAAGAATCTGTTATTATTTAATTTCGCGAAATTAACTAATTTTAATTTCTGTTTTAAAATAGCTTCTTAATCTCGCTGTTTATGAGAGGAGTTTTTATTCCTTTTATTTCATAAACACTTTTACATCTCGACCTAATACGGGTTAAGAAACTACCGCTTGTTATCAATTTACCAATTGGCCGATTGGCCAATCTACCAATTAAAGATGCAAGATACAAGTTGCGAGGTAGGGGTATTTCACCCTCACCTTAATCCTCCCCTCTCAAGGGGGAGGGAACTGGCGATTAACAATATAAACAACAATAGATATACTTAATTATATAGTAAGTACTAATAAATAATACGATAAATGTCAAGAAAAGTTTCAAATTGATCAATTTACCGACTGCCCAATTGACCGATTAAATAAATAAAGATTATTTAGCTTGCCAATAATTGGTGAATTGGTAAATAGGCTAATTGGTTAATTATTTTATATATTCGACACGTAGATTAGAAAATCCTTCTTTTTGGGAAATATTTTTACAATTTTTTTATTTTATTTAACACGGCACGCCGTGCTGCTACATTATTAATTTTCCGGAGGTGGTGGGACATCTCCATCCGATGAAGTAGGTGGTTCAGGTGCACTACCTGTCTCGGTTGGAGCTTCTCCTGCCTCTTGAGTGGGAGTTTCTCCAACTTCTACCGGACTTTCTATCGGTGAACTGGGTAGAGTCCCGCTATCTGAAGCTGCGGAAGGCCTTACTGTTCCACCCGTATCTGTTTTGGCAGTACTAATTTTCGTCTCTAAACTATTTTGAATATTTTCACAGATTTCCTCGATATTGCTACTATCTTCTGTTGCTTTCTTAAACAGAAGAGAAATTTCCTCAGTGGATAAACCCGAATCAGTTGCCAGCAAGCTTAGATAGCTCAATTCTTCGCTTATCTCGGTAATCTCTTCTATGTTTCTACCTTCGTTAGTTCCCGTCTTTATCAACCAGGACAGAGATTCCTGAGGGACATCGTTCTCCAGGCTATCGGCCAATATTTTAACTATTTCTTCTCCGCCATTAATCTCCAAGCCCTCTTGTTGTGCCTCATTTAAAATCTCAGCAGCTTTTTTTAGATTCTCCGCTTTGGTAGAGATTACCGAAATTATTGTAGTCCTATTTACATTCTTGGCAAATCCTTCGTTTACCTTATTGATCAGCGGCTCAGTAGGTAAGCCTTCTTGTTGGGTATCCAATATAATATCAAAGACTTTCTTTACGCTATAAGCATCGAATGATTCTTCTACACTATTCTCAATAATTTTTTTGGTATCTTTAAAAACTATTCCTGCTTCAATTAAATCCTTTACAGTATTAAGCAGCATTCTGGTTTGAAAGGCGGAGTAAGCGGATGAGGAATCCAAAATATTTTTTAGTTGCTCTAATTGCTCATCAACAGTTACGGTTTCCTCAGAAAAAATAGAGATAGCAAAAGAAAATATTGCAAGCAAGATTATTAAAGATAATATTAATTTGTTTTTGTTTTTTGAGATCATAATTTAATTTACCAATAAATTAATTTACCGATTTGCCAATTAACCAATTCACCGATTAAAGACATAAGTTACAAGTTGCGAGTTTCAAGATGCGAGATAAAAAACTCGTTTTTAGTTATTAGTTTTTCGTTTTTAGACGAGATTGCCACGCCCTCGATGAGAATCAGGGCTCTCAATGACATTTTAGACAGGCGAGACGCCTGTCCTACGTATGAGGCGCAGGTTGGATGAATCCAACCCCTACGCCATTAAAATTCAAAGCTTTTTATCTTGTATTGCATGGTGCGTATGAAGGCGTATAAGCAATACGCCCCTACTTCTTATGCCTTCTTTGCTCAATACGCAATACGATATACGCGATACGAGATTAGGTAGAATTGCAATTGTTTATTTCTAAAATAGCATTTCTGTTACCGAAACCGTCTTTAACATAACGAAGGGCATTGGGGTCGGGAAACCACTTTTCCCCGTCCAGCACAAACATATACTCATATCTTCCCGGTTCTAATTTAAGTATTCCGGTCCAGATACCATCCCCCTCGGGGTCTTCTAAAAGATTGGCCTGAGGGCTCCAGCCGTTGAAATCACCGGCAATAGCCACAGTGTGAGCTTTGTTATCATTTATTTTTAAAGAAAATTGTACTTCAGCTGAACAAATAGGAGAAGTATCAGGCGTATTAAAAACAAAAGTGAAAGCTAAAAATACGATTAATGTTGCTGCGGCTACTGCGCTAATCAGAGGGAAAGAGAGCTGCGGAATAGAAACTTGTTTTTTGATACGGTCCATCCAGGAAGTTTGAACCTGCATTTCCTTTTGAAAAATCTTCGACATTATGTTTTGGGTAAAAGTTCCTGGTGCTGGTTTAGGTGACAAAGAATTCAAAGAAGTAATTATCTCTTTTAAGCTTTGATATTCTTTGATGCAGGTCGAACAGGATTTTAAGTGTTCTTCGACTTGTTGGGTCGTATCCGTATCGAGTGCCTGATCTATATAGGAATTTAATAATTTTATAATTTTTTCACAGTTCATTTGCTTTCTCCGCAAGTGTTTTTAGTTTTTGGTTTATAGTTGCGAATTGCGAGTTAAAAAATTACTCGTTGTATAATATAATACGAAAATATGATAAAAAAGTTACAAGAATTAAATTAGTATATAGTTGTTAGTTATTAAATATCAATACATCGTGAACCCTTCTTAGGGTCATTATAATACACA